>JBHIXE010000144.1:0-12336 GCA_041984905.1 Verrucomicrobiales bacterium
CGCCCGCTGAAGCTTCAACTCCAACCCGGATTCTATGCCGTATTCTCCGCCAGCGAGCGGGGACGCTCGCGCTCCGGCATTTCGCAGCAAGACAAAGCGGAAACGAAGGAGCGATTCCCTTCATCGTGTTTCCTCAGGTGCGCTTAATTCTCCACTTCCATCCGGGCCTGAGATCCCTGCCCATCTTCGGAAGCTTCTCGCTCGATGAGGAAGGGCTCAAACTTGTGCCGGAGTGGGTGGGGCACGATCGCGGTGATGAGGATGTCGTTCCCTTCGTAGTCCTCATTCACGATTTTGCCTTCCACGTGCAGCACACTAATGAGGTCCGCACGGGCCTGGGGAATGCGCAACGCCATCCGGCTCACGCGATCGATGAGCAGGTCGTTGATGCGATGAACCAGATCATCCATCCCCGCACCGGTGGCGACGGAGATAAGCACCGGATCGTCAAAATGCGTCTTCAGTTCGTGGAGCTTGGACTCGTCTTCCACAAGATCGATCTTGTTCAACACCAGGAGGATGCGTTTGTCATCCGCGCCGAGTTCCTTGAGGACGTCCAGGGTCGTTTGGTGAAACTGGTAAACCGTCGGCGAACTGGCATCCAGCACATGGATGAGGAAGTCCGCCATGATGGCTTCTTCCAGCGTGGCCTTGAAGGCATCGACCAGCCGGTGGGGCAGGTTCCGCACAAAGCCGACCGTATCCGTCAGGAGAAGGGGCTGCCCGTCGGGTAGCTCGATCCGGCGTGTGGTGGTGTCCAGCGTGGCGAAGAGCATGTCTTCCGCCATGACGTCGCTATTGCTCAGCTTGTTGAGCAGGGAAGACTTGCCCGCGTTGGTGTAGCCCACGATGGCGGCATGCGGGATGGGATTGCGTTCCCGTTCCTTGCGTTGCGTGGCACGCTGCTTGCGCACCGTCTCGATCTCCGCCTGCACCTTGTCGATGCGTTTGCGGGCGAGACGACGGTCGACTTCGATCTGCTTTTCCCCCTCACCACGAGCCGCGCCAGCGCCACCTTTGCCACCTCCAGCGCCGCCGCCCTGGCGGTCCAGGTGCGCCCACATTCGGGCCATGCGAGGCAGAGCGTATTGCATGCGGGCAAGCTCCACCTGAAGCCGGGCTTCCTTGGTCTGGGCCCGCATCGCGAAGATATCGAGGATGACCTCTTCGCGATCGATCACGGTAATGTTGGCGTCTTCTTCCCAGGAGCGCTGCTGCATGGGAGAGAGCTGGTTGTCGAAGACCAGGACGTCGCATTCCAGGGACTTGGCAAGATCGATCAGTTCGTCCTTTTTGCCGACTCCAGTGAGGTAAGCCTTGTTCTGGTCTCGCACATACACCAGTTCCTGACCGCCGATATCGATGCCGAGGGTATTGACCAATTCCCGAAGTTCCTCCAGCAAACTGGCGGCTTCCTCTTCCTCACGCTTGTCGAAATACACTCCAATCAAGAGTGCCTTTTCGACCTTATCCGGCTTTTCGCGAACCTCGAACATCTAAGGGACCATTAAACCAGCAATCGCGGCGAATTTCAAAAGCAATGAGACGGGATGGAAATCCGAAATCCGGATTGGGGGGTTGCCACTGCGGCAGCGGATACTGGAGGATGGATGCAGGTGAGGTCGGCTAATCCTGGATCACGGTCCAATTCTTCACGAGGAAACTGGCCCCCGACCAGACTGTGAGAATGACCACAATGGATAGGAAGAGCGTTCCCAGGATTGCCGGGCCACCCATAAAGTCGTGGAGAAACGCCAGGAAGTTCAACCAGGGTTCAGAGGTGGCGAGGACGACCTGGAAGTAGATTAAGGTGACCAACTGCGCCGTGGTCTTGTACTTCCCCAGATTCTCCGCCGCGACGACCCTTCCGTGGGAGGCTGCCAAGAGCCGCAATCCGGTGACCAGGAATTCCCGGGCCAGGATCAGGACCACAGCCCAGGGCGGGATGAAAGTGGTCAGCTTGCAGAGAAGCACAAAGCCGGCCATGACGAGCACCTTGTCCGCCAGGGGATCCATCAGCTTGCCGAAATTGGTGATGAGATTGAGCTTCCGCGCGAAGTAACCGTCGAGGAAATCCGTGATGGCCGCGATCACAAACAGGGCGAGCCCCAATGTATAGCGGCCCAGGAAAGGCGGACAGGAGAGCACGGCCACAAACATCGCCGTCAGGACGAGCCGAATGAGTGTGAGCCGATTGGGGAGATTCATGCGGTAGTGTTAGCAGCAGTCTCCCCGTTCTGCATGGTCAAAAACCGGGCTTCCTAAGGATTCAGCTTCCCGTAGAGCTCGTGGACCTTCCCGAGGATGCGTTCCTCGACATCCGGCTGGTAGGGACGACTTGCCTCATAACCACCTTCCTCGAGCACTCGCTTGCTCGGGATGTAGCCGTTGTAGACATTGGAATACGCCGCGACCCAAATGGCGGGACCCTCCGGTTGGGTGAGCTCCTCTTTGATCCGGAGGGAATAGTCGACCACCACCTCGGTTCCGAGAGCCACCATGATCAGGTCGTCGCCGAACTGCACCAACTGCACCGGATAATCAAAGTCTTCCCGGTCCGCTTCCGTGTGGGAGAGCGCCACGGTTTCGATGACGCTCTGGACCTTTCCCGAAAGAGGTCGCCGATGCAGGGGAGCGCGTTGGCCCTCTTCCAGGGCGGCTTCGACAGAGGTGCAGAGGGATCGGCCGTGCTTCTCCGCAAAGTAGAGCATGCTGCGGGGATAGGGGTTCTGATCGCCACCGCAGCCAGTCATGAACATCGCCGTCACGCCCGGGTGCCGCTCCTCGAAACAGGCCTGGGCATAACCGGCATAGTCTCCCAGCCATTTCAGGAAACCCATCGTGGTATTGTGACAGGCATAACCAAAGAGCACCGCCTTGAGTTCGTCCTCTGCATTGGCGACCCGCAGCACGGGCACGGTGTGGTCGACAGGGCCATCCGGGTTAGGGTGATTGCGGAAGCCCTGCTCGGTAGGGGTGCGCCGGTTCATGGCAAAGCCACAGCGGGCGTGGGAATAGCTGAGCTGAGCCGGTTCAAGCTTGCTCAGCGCCTCTCCCGAAACGGAGACCAGCTTTTCCAGTAGGGTCGCGCGGTAGGTGCGATTCGGTTCCTTGTCCGAGTAGTAGGCGGGCCCGCAGTGGGTGTGAGAGGCGTTCATGAGGAGGGCGTGGGCCGGCAGACCGTGCTGCTCCTGAAGTTGGGCCGCCACGTCCTCACGAAGTTCCTGACGCACGCCAATCAGGTCCATGGTCAGGATGAGCACCCGGTTTCCATCGGCATCTTCAATCGCGAGCGCCTTGGCAAAGAGATCTTGTTCCGTGCCTTCGGCGGGATCTTTCCGGCCCGCGTAGCCAGACATGGTCATCGGCTCGGTAGGGGTGATGTTGACAGCGGCGGAGCCGGCTTTCCATTCCAGATCCTGGGCACAAAGCAGCGAGGGTGCTGCCAGGAGAAGACAGCAAATGAGGGTTTTCATGGTGAAGCAAAGTCTGGCGATTCCTTTTCGGGAGGGCAAGGCCTATGATCTTGAGCCAGATCGCGCTATGGTTGAAAACTGGGAACAGATCCGCTAGGAAGTCCGTTCCCCCCAAAGCCCTCCCGTTTGTCCCCATGCTCATCAAGATTGGCATTCTCCTTCTCGGTCTCTCCTTATTGGTGGGGAAGCTGTCCCGAACCGGCATGGTGAAACGGGTGACCAAGGGGCGGGAACAGCAGTTCTCTCTGGGGCTGACAGGAGCGGAGTTCGCCCGCAGGCTACTGGAGGCCAAAGACATCCAGGGGGTGGAAGTCGTGGAAAGCAATGCCATCCTGACCAACTTCTACGATCCCGCCACCCGGCAACTCCGGCTCAGCCCGGAGAACTATAACAGCCGCGACCTGACGGCCGTGGCCTATGCCGCCCACGAGACGGGACATGCCATCCAACACGCTGCGGATCATCACCCGCTCTATTGGCGAATCACCGCGATCAAGGCCACGGTGTTTACCTCGATGGCGGTTCTATTGATCAGTATTCCTCTGGTCCTCATCCCGCCCTTTGGCCGGGTTTCGCTGTTCGTGCTGGGAGTGGGATGGGCGCTGATTCGCTTGCACAACATCATGACCGTGCCCGTCGAGATCGATGCCTCTTCCCGAGTCAAGGATCTCATCCTCAACGCCAAAATCCTGAGGCGAAGCAAGGAGTTGGATCAAATGGAGGAACTCTTTCAAGCGGTGGCGCTGGAGAAAGTGTCTGGCTTCGGTGCTGCCTGGGCCTGGCTTTCGGTTCGGATCTTTCCCTGGCGTCGCCGCGAAGCAGGGCTCTCCTGACCCTGAAGCGTAGAGCTAAGTGAGGCGTATTCGCTCTTACGCCTTCACATAACAAGCTATGTCCACCACAAAAGCTAGATTATCAAAAAATGCGCAGCAGAAAGCGCGAAGCGCTGAGGACCCAAGTAGCCGGGGTGTGACCGCAGGGAACCCCCGGATCTGATAAACAGACTCCTTGCCACGACAGTGGCGACTGCATCGGCGGAACACAGGGACGCTCGTCTCGCCGCTTGCGCGGCTGATATGCTATTTGGATCCTTTCCGGGGGTTCCCTGCGGTCACTCCCCGGCTACTTAGGTCCTCAGCGCTTCGCGCTTCTTGTTCTCCGAATCCATTCCAGGGGCTCGAAGGAAATGCAAACTTAGCTTCAGACGCTCTAGGCGTTGAGCCACTCTTTCAGCGTCGCGAAATCCTTTTTCGTCGCCTTGATGGTGGCGGGCACGCTCTCGGGGTCCTTGTGATTGAGATACTCGACATGCAGGTTCACCGGTCCGCTGAACTGGATCTGCTGGAGCATCTTGAAGAAGCCCTGATCCAGCGCTCCGTCGCCGAGCGAGCCCATCGTTAGCGTGTTGTCATCCCAATGCGGCGCCTTGATATAGACGCACTCGATGTAGGGCTGCATGAGCTGGAAGTGGAGCGGCCAGCACTTGGCGCCTTCAATCGTGGCGTGACCAATATCAAACGCGCTGCCGATCTCTGAAGGATCGTATTCCCGCATCAACTCGTGCAAATCCCAGAGCGGAGCACCCACGTAGTTTTTCCCGGAGTGATTCTGATAGACCGGCTTGATGCCGACTTCCTTGGAAAGCGCAATGAGCTCCTTAAGCTGCGGCCGGAACTCGTCGAGTTGGGCAAAGATGGGCTGCTTCAGATCATAGCGATAGTAGGACATGCGGAATCGCTTCACCCCCAGTCCAGCGGCCGTGCGCAGCACTTTCTCGGTATGCTGATCTGGGGCCACCGCGTTGATACCGGACGCCATGATCGTGATCTCGAGGCCTTCCTTCTTGAGAGCATCGACCAACTTGGGCAGATCCTCTTCGACTCGTTCCGGTTCCACGTGACCTCCCGGTCGAACCGGCGCTTCAATGCCCTGGAACCCCAGTTCAGCGATCACCTTGGCGGTTTCCTCGTAGCTCAGATGCTGGAAGGGCTTGGTGAAGGTGCAGAAATGCCAGTCGCGCCCCTTGGGGGAGGAGTCACCTTGAGCCAGGAGGTTGGACGTCGCTCCGCCTGCGGCGGCCGCCAGGGAAGTTGCGAGGAACTGTCGCCGGGTATTCATATGCTGTTTGGGGGATCGGGGGATTCTCTCGGGACGCTATCGGATCTTGTCAGGTGAAGCAAGGGTTGAGATACTGGCGATCATGAAGACCCTCTACACCTCCCTGGTGCTCGTTCTGGCGCTCGGCACCGGCGCCTTTGCCCAAAGCTGGGGCATTCAAATGCGCGGGGGCGACCCGGCCATGCTCATCGTCTGCGACGGCCAGCTCGTGACGAAGTATCACACCAAGAATGTGGAGAAGCCTTGCTTCTATCCCATCATCGGGCCGACCGGCGAAGGTGTGACCCGAGGGTTCCCGATCGAGCCGCAACCGGACGAAGAGACGGATCACCCGCATCATCGCGGTCTCTGGTTTGGGCATGGCGATGTCAACGGCGTGGATTTCTGGCACGAGGGCCGGGCGAATGATGGCAAGATTGTGCAGACCGGCATGGGCTCCATGAAGATGGGTGGTCAGCCTGCCATGTTCACCACCCGCAACGACTGGATTGGCCCGGACGGCGTGAAGGTCTGCGAGGATGGGCGCAAGTATTCTTTCTCCAAGGCGCCGGATGGCTCCATTGCGATCGATGTGGAGATCACGCTGAAGGCTACCGAAGGCGACGTCACCTTTGGCGATACCAAGGAGGGAACCCTGGGCATCCGCGTTCTACCGACCATGCGACTCAAGGGCAAGGTCGGTAAAGGCGAGATCCTCAACTCCGAAGGCGTCAAGAACGGCGATGCCTGGGGCAAGCGAGCCAAGTGGTGCGACTTCTTTGGCCCGGACCGGAAAGGGGAGATGGTTGGAGTCGCCATCTTCGATCATCCGGACAACCTCAACTATCCCACCTGGTGGCATGCCCGTGACTACGGTCTCTTTGCCGCCAATCCCTTTGGCAAGAGCAAGTTCGAAGGCGTGGAGGAGTCTGGCGCTCACACCATTCCTGCGGGGACCGAGTTGCTCCTGAAGTACCGCGTGTATATCCATCCGGGGAATCCCGAGGATGCGAACGTGGAGGGTGCGTATGGGGAGTTTTCCCAGTAAGACAGTGCGACAGTGCGACAGTGAACGGTAAGACAGTGGACAGCAGCCAAATGCATCGGTAGAGACTGTTTACTGTCCCACTGAACTCCCATGTCCTACCAGATCTCCATCACTGCGGAACCGGTTGAGAACTACCAGGGGAAACTGCCGTTGAGCCCAAAGTTCGGCGCGGATCTGCAGTTCCTGGGCGTAGTTCGAGAGATGGAAGGCGCCCGCCGCCTGCGAGGGATCGACTACAGCTGCTATGAGCCCATGGCCCTACGGCAGATGGAGATGCTTTGCGAAGAGATGCGCGCGAAGACCGCCGAACACATGGTGCTGATTCATCACCGGATCGGGTTTGTGGCGATTGGGGATGCCTCAATTGTGATTCAGCTGCAAACCCCGCACAGCAAGGAGGCCTACGAGCTCTGTCAGGAATACCTCAAGCGAATCAAGACCAGCGTGCCGATCTGGAAGGAGCCAGTGTTTGCGGAGGAAGGCTAGTGACTGTGGTTTCCCCAAGATTGGTCCCCGGGCTTGGCAGAGTGCTTCGATAGCGTTGAAAACGCAATTCATATTAGCCTGGGGCAACGCCCCAGGATTGGGGTCGTTAGAAGCACAAGCGCTGAAAGCGCGAATCATCTCTTCGATACATCCAAAGTTGATTGTGGATCATTCGGGCTTTCAGCCCTTTTTAATACTACGAATTCTGTCCTGGGGCGTTGCCCCAGGCTAATATGAATCGCGTTTTCAACGCTGGTGGCGCTATGTGGCTCTTACCTTTGATCTGCGCATTTAAGAATACATGCCTGTCTCATCTGCATGAAGACGACCCTCTCTCACTTATCATAGAACCCGTCCGCTTCTGAAGCCAGATCCTGGCGTTGCCACACGCGGACGTAGTCGATCTGGAAATCTCCTGGTAGCTCGGCGTCATCGAGCTGGCCATTGTCCCAACCCCCAATCGGCATGGTGAACATCATCATGGAAGGCACGTTAGAGATCCGGTCCGTCTCGTATCGGCCCACTTCGCGACCATTGCAGTAGTAGATGGCGGAGCCAGGTGTCCAGAGCAGGCCGCAGGTGATGAAGCCGTCTTCGTCTCCCTCGGTGTAGATCGTACCAGTCCCGACGGACTTGTGCCCCTTGTCGTAGCCGTCCCAGTGCATGGCGATGTTGTAGCGATAAGGACCCCAGCGCGTGAGATGTTCCATGATATCGAACTCCATCCCGCCCTTGTCGGTTTGTTGCCGCCGCCACATCTCTCCCAACTCCTGACCGCGATCCGGCATGAGCCAGAAGGCCGGCCATAACCCGGAAGCGGTCGGCAATTTCATACGGGCTTCGAAGTAGCCGTAACGTTGGCGGAACTTGTCATAAGTATCCAGGTAACCACCGGCATAGTCCGACTCGTGTTGAGAGGGATCATCGTTGTGATAACCCCGCTTCTTCTCCAGCCGGATCGTGGCCAGGCCGTCTTTCACGATGACATTGTCCCGGCTCCAATGGGTGAGGCTCTTGGCACCCCAGTAGTTGGGCCCCTGGACGCCCCACTTCGCGGAATCGATCTCTCTGCCGTTGAACTCGTCTTCAAAGGTGAGGGTCCAGTTGGCGGGATCGTCCACGGGAGGTCGGGTGCCGAGCCAATCCGGGCGAGGTCGAGGTTCGGCAGTTGCCTGGATCGAAGCGATGGCGAGGCTACCTTCCTGATCCGCAGGCAAGCGGATCTCCACCGAGGCAACCCGATCACTCTCGAAGTCGGTGCCGGTCCCGGGTTCTCCCTGGGAATGAGGACCGGTGACTGCCCCGGAGGGTCCTCGCCAGGGATTGCCCGTCTCAAAGTAGAGAGTGGCATTGGCACGGTCTCCGGGAGCCAGGGGTTTCTCCAGCTGAGCCCAATCCGTCGATTTGTTGCCCTCGCTCACCGCCCGAAATTCGGTACTCAGGGTTGAGGATCCTGCGTTGGCAATGAGAAACCGGATCTCGCTCGCGTGCCGCAGATCCCAACGGCCTTGGGGCGGGAGAATCCGCACCACTTTCTCGTTCGCACCGGAGGCTTCCAGGCGGAGCAAGTCGCCGGCCAAGGTAACCTTCACATCTCCGCGCGTTTCCATGGACTGGGTGGAATCGACGGAAGCGGTCCCACCAAAAAGATAGCCGTCCTCCGGGACGATTCGAACATGGCGAGGATCCTCGGGTGGGATTTCTCCGGCTGGACCGTCGGCAGTGATCGATTCCAGCCGAAAGCGGGCTTCGCCTTCCCGAATCCGTTCGGTGAAGAGAAGCACGCTGCTAACCTTGGAAGGATCGAGTTCGAATCCTTTCTGGTAGCCGTTGTGATAGCCAAAGATGGTCTTGAGTGTCTTGGTCTCACCGGGCGGGATGGTGATGGACTCAACATTCCAGGGGCTCTTTCGCCAGTCTCCAGGATTGTCCACTCGCAGGTTGAGCTTGAGCGGCTGATCGCCAAGATTCCGCACCCGAGCCGCGATGTGTCCACGGTCCGACAGGTCCCACGCACCTTCCTGGGGGCTGAGCTTGAATCCCGGATAGGACTCCTCCCCAGCGACAATCCGGACCATGCCATCGGACTCGACCCTCACCTGGCCGGCATTTGGTACAAGTCTCTCTGAAGATTCGTTCTCGGAATCAAACAGTGATCGTGGCTCCCCCGAGATATTGCTCAGGAGGCTGGTGATGGCGAGGGAAAGGAGAAGGAGGGAGCGGCGGCCAGGCATATAGGGCCAAACCCTACTCATACATCCTCAGCTTGGATAGCTTCTATTTGTCCTCGATTCGGTAGAGATGGGTGACGGTGCGCAGATACAATGCGTCTCCATCCACTGAGGGACAGGCGAAGGTGCCGTCATCGAGCTTGTTCTCCGCGACCACTTCGTAAGTCTCGCTGTCTTTCACGACCATGGAGTTGCCCATCTCGTCGAAGAAATAGATGCAGCCATTGGCGTAGAGCAGGGAGGACGAATAAGACTCCCCGGTTCGCTCCGTCCAGAAATCCTCACCAGTCAGGGCATCGACGCACATTCCGACTCCGCCATCCGTCACCATGTAGAGACGATTCTCCACCAGCACAGGCGAACAACGATTGGGCGTCCGGGACATGATGGACCAGGTGATCTGGCTCTCAGGGATCTCGCCGGAGTAATTCGGGTCCAGCTTGACCGCCAGGACCTTGGCTTTGCCGAATCCGGTATTGAGATACATGTGATCCAACTCCTTGCTAAATACCGGTCGGGAAGCTGCGGAATGTTCGGTCCAGTGCAGGCTCCAGATTTCCTCCCCGGATTCCGGCGCATAACTCCAGGCGGCCTTGGCGCCAACGCTGATCATCTGAGTCTTGCCATTCACCTCCATGAACACGGGCGTGTTGTAGGCTTTGCGGAAGTCACCTTCACGAGCCGGCACTCCGTTCTCGTCCAGGTCATTGTAGTTGGTGGAACGATCTTTCTTCCAGACCGTCTCGCCGGTTTTCTTATTGAGGGCGGCCAGATACTGATAGTCCGCGCCGTCAAAGGTGAGGATGAGCAGATCCTCATAAATCACGGGAGAAGAGGCGGGCCCACGCCAGTGATGGCAGGGGAGATCCCGGCGTTCCCAGAGGGTCTCAAAAGTCTTGGTATCGATACAGGCTGTGCCGTAGCTGCCGAAGTGCAGATAAACGCGTCCTTCCTCAATCACCGGCGAGGGAGAGGCGTAGGTATTGCGGTCATTCCCCAGAGGCCTGGGCTCGGCGTTGTAAAACAGCTCCTTGTCGTAGAGGATCTTGCCGCTCTCCTTGTCCACGCAGATGCCATATTGCCGGGTACCATCTTCCGTAGCCGTGGTGAACCAGATCTGGTCGTCCCAAATCACCGGGGTCGACCAACCCTTGTCGTGGATCTCGGTTTTCCAGACGACGTTCTCTTCCTCAGACCAGGTCGTGGGAATCTTGGACGAGGGATCGGCGTGCCCGTTTTGATCGGGGCCACGAAACTCGGGCCAGTTGGAGAATCCGGTCGTGATCGACCAGGATACGAGAAGAATCAGGGCAAGAGGGCGAAGGATGGGGGTCATGAATCGCAGGTTCGGGGTTACGCCAAGCTTTCCAGGCACTTGAGCATGTAGGACATACTATCCTGGCAGATCTTTTCCACGCCGGGCGAGTAGTCAAAGACTTCGACGGATACCCAGCCCTGATAATCGATCTCTTTCAGGGCTTGGAAGATCGGCTCGAACTTCACTTCTCCCATGCCCGGACCGAGCAGGTTCGGGTCGTTGGAGTGAAAGTGCGCGACCCATTCCGCGCTCTCATGAATGATCTGGGGAATCGGCTTGGATTCGGTGGACATGGCTTTGACGTCCAGGTGGAGCTTCACGTTGGGCGAGTCCACCATCTTGGCGAGTTCCACACCGCTGGCAGCCGTATTAAGGAAGTTGCCTTCGCCCGGTCCAAGCGGTTCCAGGGCCAAGGTCACGCCTCGTTCCCGGAAGGTGGGTTCCGCCATGCGAATGACATCGGCGGCATATTCCATGGCTTCCTCATGGCTCACTCCCGGCAAGAGATTGCGCTGTTGTGGTGAACCCAGGACCATGATGGTGCCGTTCATATCGCCGCAGAGATTGGCCAATTCGGTGAGATAAGCGCCGGTCTTCTTCCGCACTGCTTCATCAGGAGAGGTCAGGTAGTAGCCCTCCGTCTTGGCCAGGAGCCAGTGCAGACCCACGACGGTCTGGCCCAGGCCCTCGATGAGATCGCGAGTTTCCGCACGCTTCTCCGCGGGAATCGCATAGGCATCGGTGCCCAGGGTGAAGGGGGCGATTTCGATCCCCGTATAGCCACAGTCTTTGGCGAATTGGAAGGCCTTCTCAAAGGGCCAACCCTCAAACATTTCATTGCAGAGCGCGAATTTCATGATGCCTTTAGGGTTTTACCAAATGACGGCTTTGGAGGAAGCGCAAGCCCTTTGCCGGAAGGCCGAGGCGTTGCTGATTACTGCTGGGGCCGGGATGGGGGTGGATTCCGGCTTGCCGGATTTTCGGGGTCCGGAAGGATTTTGGAAAGCTTATCCTCCTTACCGGGAGCTCGGCTTTCAATTCATGGATGTGGCCTGTCCGGAGAACTTTCGCCTGAATCCGGCTCTGGGTTGGGGATTCTATGGACATCGCTACAATCTCTATCGCGCCACGGAACCGCACTCGGGGTTCCAGCGCTTGTTGGATTTTGGCAACGAAATGCCGGGAGGCTGCTTCGTGTTCACCTCCAATGTCGATGGTCATTTTCAACGGGTGGGGTTCGATGAAAACGAGGTCCTGGAATGCCACGGGAGCCTGTTGCACCGGCAATGTGCCCAAAATTGCGAGAACCATGTCTGGAGCGCTTACGATGAGGAGATCCTGATCGATGAGGTAACAATGCAGGCTCAGGATCCCTTGCCGGTCTGCCCGGATTGCAAAGGCATGGCGCGACCCAATGTCCTCATGTTTGGGGATTGGGATTGGAACTCGCAACGCGCCATGGAACAGCAGGCCCGGTTCCGCATTTGGTTGGAAGCGATCGTGAAATTGGATCTGCGCATGGTGATCCTGGAATTTGGCGCGGGAACCACGATTCCCACCGTGCGATTGCAGTCGGAGACCTTGGCGCAGGTGATCCCGTTTGCCTCGCTCGTCCGGGTGAATCCACGGGAACCCCAGTTTCACGCCAAGATCGAGCGGGGAGTCAGTCTGGAGATGGGG
>JBHIXE010000145.1:0-6341 GCA_041984905.1 Verrucomicrobiales bacterium
ACATTTTGAGAGGAATGGAACTCAGACGCTCCCGAGCCCGGTCGCTTGCACCGGAATTCCGCACGATCACCGATGCATCTCGCAAACCCATCACCGGGCTGGACGATGCTGCCTTATGTCCTCTCGAAAACGATTCACCCAGGAATCCCCGCCCGCGCTGCGATGGCATCAACCCGTTCCATCCGTTCCGCCACCATCTGTTGGCGAAGGTCGCACTCTAACCAGGCGTCCACTTTTCTGGCGTAGCTCATGGCCCAGTTCGCTGCGGCACGCGCCTTCTGCAGTCGGGCCTTGATGCTTTCCCGGTCTGCTACCGAAGCCGGTGTCGCGGGGATCTCGAAGCCTTGATAGTAGAGATCATCCACAGGCGCTTCCTGCGCTGCGTAGCGCAGGGCGGCAATCCGGTAGTCCAGGAACAGCAGTCGCCTCGCAAAGCCATGATGAACGTTCTGATCCGCCCCAAGTTTCTGCATCATGGCCTGGTAGGCTGGATGCGCTCGATTCGTGGGATCTTCTCCATAAGGATCCAGCAGACTTGCTCTGACTCGCCAATAGCGCAGCTCGAATTCCGAGTCGATCCCCGAGTAGGCATCTTCGAGTTCCCGGGCGATCGATCGCACCCGGTCGTAGCCCGCATTCTCTACCAGGGCGATCGCCATGAGTAGATCCACTTTCAGGCAGCGCCGGGTGACCCGGAATTCTGACCGGCACCGATCCAAGGCTGACAGCCACTCCTTAGCAGTCCGCGCATCCCCCATCTCCAGACAGACTCGCGCGGCGAAAAAGGCGGCGCCTTCGCGAGGCGGCCCCCAATCCATCGGTCGCCACTCGGCCCAGGATTTCTCAAAGCGAGACAGCGCATGAGCATAGTCTCCCTGCCAGAACGCAAATCTCCCATACAGGTTGTTCAGGACAGTGGAGGGCACCGGAAACTCCTCGGAAAACGTTTCCAACTGCTTCATATACATCTGGAATTCACTCGCGATCGGCCGGCTATTGATCGAGAGCAGGCAGGCCAGCCATCGAGCCCAGAGCGCCAGGTTCAGGTCCCGGCCTTTCGGCTCCTCCACCCGTGCTTTGAAGAGCAGTTGTCTCGCCTTCTCCATGTTTCCCACCCTGGAAATACAATCCGCCGCCCGAACCAGGCAGTTGAAGGCCATCGACTCGTCACCCTGGTTCCGAGCCTCCTCCGTCGCTTGGCGGTAGAGAATATAGGATTCCCTGAGCCGGTCTTCGACATAAGCGCGGCGGGCACTACGGGTCAGTTCATCGAGGGCTAACATCGGTCGTCTAGGGAAAGTGAACCGAACGACTTACGTTGGCCAACCGGTTTCTATTCAAAGCGACGCTCTTGGTTCCGTGGACATTTTCGAGAAGTGGGATCACCGTTGCCATTACCCACAGACACATTTTGCATGTCCACTGGCACGTCCTGCCAGTGACAGTTGTTCAGATACCGCCAGGTTGGTTTTCCAACAGAACCCTATGAAGATCTCTCGAGCCGGCTCACAGCCCTCCACCCCAGGACCCGCAGACTGGTTCACTGGAACCATCCGCATCGATCCCCTGTTTCAGCCCACGGATCCCTCCAGGGTCTCAGCCGCGAACGTCACCTTTGAGCCGGGGGCCCGCACCAACTGGCACACCCATCCTGTGGGCCAACACCTTATCGTCACCTTCGGCGTGGGCCGCGCGCAATGTGAGGGCGGACCAATCGAAGAAATCCGTCCCGGTGACGTGGTCTGGTTTCCGCCAAACGTGAAGCACTGGCATGGCGCCAGCCCGACAGTCGCCATGACCCACCTCGCGATTCAGGAGGCGGTCGACGGCAGCCCCGTCACCTGGATGGAACCAGTGACCGACGAGCAATATCAGCCCTAAATCTCCATGCCTCATATCATCGTCAAGCTCTGGCCCGGGAAGTCAGAAGAACAGAAGGCGCTCCTCGCGGAGAAGATCACTCAAGACGTGATGACCGTCCTCCACTCCGGACCTGACTCCATCTCGGTCGCCTTTGAAGAAGTGGACGCCGCCGACTGGAAGGAAAAGGTCTATCAGCCGGACATCCTCAACGGACCGGGCGAGCTTTACAAGAAGCCGGGCTACGAGATGTAGCTGGGGAGATACGCTGGCGGGCGCTCCGCGCGATGGATGCTTGAGACAGAAGCTTGACCTCGAAAATCTTGCATCCCCTCTACACTGCTCCAAGGTAAGCCAACGTTTTCAGGGGATGCATAAGGAGTATCACATCCGGTCGGCCAAATTTCCCCTGCTCCCAGACGAGGAGGCGGAGGTCATCAATCCTGGCACCTTTGGCAAGGCGCTCGCTGAATACCTGAAGACCCAACTGGAAGCCAAAGGTTACGAGGTTCCCTTCATCTGTTGTGAGGACTTCGGATGGTGGACCGAGGTGAACTTGCAACCCGTCAGTGTCGGCATCGCCTGTCGCCGCTCTCACGAAGATCCCGGCCCCTGCGACTTCGCCGTCGCGATCGATTCCGATGAAAAACGGTGGAGCTGGCGAACGTTCCGCAAGGTAGACCTCTCGACTCAGCTTGAGCAGCTGGCGGAGGACCTGCGGGCCGTCTTCGAGCACGATCCGGAGATTGAGGTCATTGCCCTCAACTTTGATGCGTTTGGAGATGGGTAACGATGGCCTTTGTGCACCAACGCCCCTGGTTGACAGTCGCAGGACGAACCTCGTATTCGTTTGAATGAATCGCGTTGATCGCCTCTTTGCCCTTGTTCTCTTCTTGCAGGCACGGCGAGTCGCAACGGCTGAGCAGATGGCGGCGCACTTTGAACTGAGCTTGCGAACGATCTATCGCGACCTGGCGGCTCTTGGCGAAGCTGGCGTGCCGATCGTGGCGGAAGCCGGCGTGGGATACTCCCTCATGCGAGGCTACCGCTTGCCGCCGGTCAACTTCACGGTCGAGGAGGCCAGCGCCATGGTGACCGGAGGGCTGCTGGCGGAGCAGTCCACCGATCGATCCGTGCGGACTCAGTTGCACTCGGCCCTGCGGAAGATCCGGGCGATTCTGCCTCGCGAACACCAGGAGCGAGTCTTGCGCCTGGAACAAGGACTGGGAACCACGGCGAACATCCAGATCCCCCCGCAGGCGGACCTGTCCTTGCTTCAAGAGGCGCTTTCGAGCAACCGGGTTGTGCGTTTTGCCTATCAACGGGCCAATCAGGCCGAACCGACGGAGCGGATGGTGGAGCCCTGTGGTTTGCTCCACTACCTGTCCCGCTGGCACCTGATCGCCTGGTGCCGAACCGCGAAAGACTACCGCGATTTTCGCACGGACCGGATGAAGGACGTCAGGCTGCTGGCCGACACTTTCACGCCCCATCCAGACTTCAGTTTGACGGACTACATTGGCTCCATGCCGAAGCCAGAGCTGAGAGCCCGTATCCAGTTCACTCCAGGGGCGGCGGATCGCGCCAAGCGCGAATGGTGGCTTGGCATCGTCGCGGAAGAATCGGTTCAGGGTGCCGTCGTCCTCACGCTCGCCGCCGTTGCCTGGGAGAATCTCGTGGGCTGGCTTCTTTCTTTTGGGACTCAGGCCGTTGTGCTGGAACCAGAGAACCTGCGGGAGTTGCTGATCAATGCCGCCGAAGCCGCCGCGGCGCATCACAGAGGGAATTCAGAAATTCCTAAAGTCTGCTGACATAGGGTTGTCAGTGGCATGGGCCAGAGTGGTGACCGTATGAAAAAGAAGTCACCATTCATTCTGAAACTGTTCCTCACCGCCTCGATCTGCGCCTTGGCAGTTGCACCCACCAAGTCGACTTTCGCGGAGTCTGAAGCGAAGGGCAAACTCGTTCACATTGGACTGGTTTGGCTGAACCAGCCTGACCATGCGCCGGATCGCCAACGCCTCGTCGATGCGCTTCACCGGTTTGCTCGCGAGATCCCCGAAGTGCAGTCGCTCTCCCTTGGCGAAGCGCCGCCTTCCTCCAGCCAGATGGTCGATTCCTCCTTCGACCTCTGTTTCATCATGAAGTTCGACGACCAGGCCGCGCTGGATCGCTACGCCAAGCACCCTGTCCACCAGAAGGCTGCTGAAGAGGACTTCCTGCCGCTGTGCCGGAAGATTTTGTTCTACGACTTTATCGGAGAATAACATGAGCCACACGTCCCCCATTCCAAACGCCCAAGACGAGTTCCAGGGCAAACGCGTCCTCGTGACCGGTGGAACCAAAGGCATCGGCGAAGCCATTGCCAGACGCCTCGCGCAAGGTGGCGCCCGAGTCGCAACGACGGCCCGCACCGCACCTTCGGAGAACCCACCGCCTGGCCTCTTCATCCAGGGCGACCTCAGCACCGCCGAAGGAGCGGAAACAGTCGTTCAGCAAGTCCTTCAAGCATTCGGAGGGCTCGACATTCTGATCAACAACGTGGGCGGGTCCTCCACTCCCGGGGGTGGCTTTGCCGCATCCAGTGATGAAGACTGGATCCAGACTCTGAACTGGAACCTGCTCGCTGCCGTTCGCTTGGATCGAGGGTTTCTCCCGGGCATGCTCGAAGCGGGTGCTGGCGTTATCATCCACATCTCCTCCATTCAGCGCCGGATGCCGCTTTACGAGTCCACCCTCGCCTATGCCGCGGCCAAGGCGGCCTTGTCCAATTACAGCAAAGGCCTCTCCAATGAAGTCGGTCCCAAGGGAGTGCAGGTCGTCTCTGTGGCTCCCGGATTCATCCAGACGAGCGCCGCGGACGCCATGATCGACCGGCATGCGGAAAGTGCAGGGATCGACCGCGGCGCGGCGCTGCAGGACCTCATGGATTCGCTCGGAGGCATCCCCATCGGCCGACCCGGACGCCCCGAAGAAGTCGCCGAGCTGGTCGCCTTCCTCGCGTCCGGCAGGGCTCCCTCGATCCACGGCACCGAGCTCGTCATTGATGGCGGAACTCTTCCCACCGTTTAAACCAACTCTTACACCCAACCGACTATGACTATCAAACTTGATCCCCCGATTGACTCCTACGTTCACTCCATGAATGCCAGGGACATCCCGGCGTTCGTTGCCAACTTCGATGCGAACGCCATCGTCCACGACGAAGGTCGGCAGCACCAGGGTGGCGCAGCGATCGCGACCTGGATTGAGGAGGCCCACCGCAAGTATCAACCACACTTGGAGGTCGAGCAGGTCACCCAAACCGATGAGGAAACCATTCTTACGGGCATGGTTTCCGGGTCGTTCGAAGGCAGTCCCCTAAGGCTCCACCACCATCTGAAGCTTGAGAATGGGAAGATTGTGACCCTATCGATCACGGCGTAGGTGCAGAAGCGTGCAAACCCACCAGTCTCTCGGTGGGTTTGCAGCGCTCCCCCTTGCACTTTCTTTGAAACCCGAGTGAGGAATGTTCCAATAGTCCAGCATGCACTACGGATTGCTCACTCTCGATCTTCACGGCCATCTGAACCCGATGACCACTCTGGGTGGAGAACTCGCCCGCCGGGGACACCGCGTCACGCTCTTCGGCTCCTCGCGCGCGAAATCCTTTGCCGAACGTGCTGAGATCGATTGGACGCCGCTCAATGATTCGCCCGAGTTGCAGGCCGGATGGGACAAAGTCGGGGAGCTCTCAGGAATGGCCGCCGTCAAACTTACGGGCGAGCTGGTCCATCAAAACGCCATGGCCACCCAAGCGGAATTGCCGGCCTTGATCGCCTCTCACGAGATCGACCTCCTCCTGGTCGATCAATTCGCTCCGGCGGGAGTTCGAGTCGCCGAAGACCTTCAGCTCCCCTACATCGTCGTCTGCAATGCGATGGCCGTCCACCTTCACGATTCGGTCCCGCCGGCGCCGATGAACTGGCCCTACCGGGAAGGACCCTGGGCGAGACTCCAAAATCGCGCTGCCAACTGGACCTTGCGAACTCTGTTCCGCCGAATCGGGGGTGCGGACGATCAGGAAGCGATCTCACCCATGCTATTGACCGACCCCGAACGGTGCTGGGGTTTGGCCATGATCGCGCAGCAGCCTGCCTTCTTTGATTACCCAAATCATCCGCGCCCCGCCAACTTTCACTATACTGCGCCCTGGCATGCGACCGGTCGAGACCGGGCCATTCCCTTTCCCTGGGAACAGCTGGATGGCCGCCCTCTCATCTATGCTTCCATGGGCACCCTGCAGAACAAGATGGGCCCCGTCTATGAGGCCATCGCCCAGGCGGCCGAGGGTATGGACGTTCAGGTGGTGCTCTCCCTGGGCAGCCCGGACGCCTCGTTGGATATCGAGCCGCCGGAGAATGTCATCGTCGTCCCTTTCGCGCCTCAACTTCAATTGCTCGAGCGCAGCACCGCCGTCATCACGCATGCCGGAATGAACA
>JBHIXE010000145.1:6351-12321 GCA_041984905.1 Verrucomicrobiales bacterium
TCCCTCGCTCGAGGCCTGCCGATGCTCTGTCTTCCCGTGACCAACGATCAGCCCGGTGTCGCCCGTCGCGTGGAACACCTCGGCGCCGGTCGCGTCCTCAACCCTGCCCGAGCCACTCCAGAGCGGATTCGTCGAGAACTCACCACGCTCCTCCAGTACGACCGCTACCGGCAACAGGCCGTCTCCCTGAGCGAGCAGATGAGTCGACTCAATGGGCTGCACCGCGCCGCAGACTTGATCGAGGGAGCTTCTGTTGAGCGCCATTCGGGTCATCCACCATTGCAACACCACGGGTGAAATACCTGAAGAACTAAGAAGCCGGAGACGCGACTAGTCTCGCACACTTGAGATGAGTCTAAGATTACTCCCTTTCCTTTTACTCTCCGCCTCCAAGAATCGATCGCACCTCATCTACAGAGAGCCCTCCTACTGGTAAGGGATAGTCGAGCGTGTCTCCATTCGCTTGGAACCCATTCCCGTCAACGTCTACATAGATGGGATTGTTATATACGCAGGGGCGCACCCATCTCTGATCACTCGTCCCAAATCCTTTCACCAAATTGCCCCACCCAATTGCTACAACAATCAAATGGGCATCTTCTTTCACTGGCACGCGAATCGTGTGCTCGAACTTCACCACCCCATTCCCGAACATGTCTTTATCCTTTGTCAGCGTGAAATTCAATTCTCGTGGTTGGCGCCCATTCACTAACACTTGAACGCGATCAATCGAGTACCAGTCTGCACACTGCACTCGGATCGGTAGCTCGACATACCCATCCACAGGAGCCACCGTTTGACCGGGCAAGAAGTCTCCCAAAGTCAGAAATGGTCCGCTTGAGAGGAACATCTGGCCGGCCTTGGCGGCACGAATTATCTCTGCAGGACTTATCTCTTGAGGGTTGTCTGTTGTAGAAGGCAAATATGTTCTCCAACCACCGGTTCCGTTTCCATATACGGTGTGCGCATCCGAAACGGCCACTCCCCACATCTGCTTTCCCTGGTTTAAGAGCTGCAACCATATAAACTCTCGCACCATGTCAACTCTCTCGCCCTTTTTGCCGAATGGCTTCTTGACCCTCCATGGTGCCTTATCCAGGATCCTCGGCTCAAAGAAGTTCTGCGTCTCCACCGCGTCGATCACTTGATCCAGCAGCATGAAGCCTCCATCGGGCTTCCCGTCTTTGTTCCGGTCTATGAAGTTTTCACTCATATCCGGATGATTGATCTGGACCCACTTCTCACGGTCAGGGACCCAACCTCCGTGATTTTGGAGGTGGTGCGTGTTTACTCGCGGATCCTCTTCCCAGGCTGGAGCCCCTCCGTCCTGGGTGACTGGGATCGGGTTCAGCGGAAAGGCATTGATGTGTGCTCCAGGGCCGGTCAGCTCGATTCCCGAGACCGTTTTCATCTCGTCCTCGAGATCCAACCTCTGGATATGCGGCATCCAACTGTAGATCCTATTATGTTCAGTCGTAGGTACAAACTCCAGATGCTCTGCCGCCAGGTTGATCACGCGATCATCGATCCCGCACATGTTGTCCCCGCTCGGTGTACTGTGGTTGTGAAAGTCCGCACTGACCCACCCTGCGGTGTCCACTTGACGATCCAGCCTCGCCCTTACTTCGACCGTTCTTCCTTCCTCGAGAGTCAAGGTCTCTTCGTGGTGACCATACTCAGGCCCCCTTGTCACGACGATCCGGTATTGGCCGGGAGCCAGTTTCACCGGAAAGCTTCCGGTCTCCGAGTGCCATTGATCGACACATCCATGTGCCCTGATTCGTGGACCCAAGTTGGGACTCGGCGTGTCACCGGCTCCATGGAATTGCACTTTGCAGGGCATGTCTTTTCCATTCCCATCAGTCACCGCAAACCGCACTTCGCTAGCCAACCCTAACACTGCCGAATTCGAGGTAGTCGATTTGACCAACCTGCCCGGCGCGGATACGGAAACCGAGACCTTCCCCGGCAAGCGGTTTAGAGTCGCTTCTCCCTTCTGGTCCACATAGCAGGGAAAAGGCGGATCACTGTCGACAGACATTTCTATCACGGCATCAGGAACGGGGTCACCTGCCTCGTCTTTCACGACAAAGTGCCACTCCTCACCGTGGCCCATCACCCTGGCTACGTGACCGATCGCTTCTCCGGGAGATCTACCGATCGCAATAAAGCGCTCCAGTTCGTAACTCTTTCCTCTCTCTAAGGTGACCCTTCCCGAGGCCGGCGCTACCGAGTCATTCGCATACTTCCAAGCATAGCCAACTCGGTCTGACGGGTCGACCGCCTCCGCCCAACTGTAGCCTCGAACTCCACCGCTGCGGGAAAACTGAGTACACACATCCCTCACCGGGATTTCCCTCGCTTCCTCCGTTTCATTGGTGAAGGTCGACTCGATCCACAATCCGGGTTCCCCATCCTTCATCTCATAGACGTGCCGAACAGAGATTCCTCCGCCAGCGGCAGCAGTCCGCACGACCTCGATTCGCGCGGTGTCGTCATCGGATTCGGAGACTTTCCGCACCCATGATACTTCTCCTCGAAGACCAGAGGGGCTGAAGATCGTGAGTTGATCGTTGTCTTCCCCCAGCATCGTTAAGTCGTAAAGGCACCCAGGGGTCGCCCCCTCATTTCCCCAAAAAGTCGCCATGTTGGCTTTCCGCATCGGGGCATTGCAGGAGATGAGCGCCTCCACCAAGTCGTTTCGCATGACGAAGTCTCCGATGATCCCGTCCGCCTCCCGACCCCCGGGCAGTTCCCCCACATTGTCGGGATGGATTTCCACAATCTCCGGTGCGGCTTCACCCCAACACACGACGGAGAACCCCATCAAAACCAACAAGGCTAGTTTTGGTGACCTGCTGAGAGTTCGACGAGCTTCGCCCGACCTAGAGAACAACATCTTGACAATTTCGGAGGATTCCATAGTCTATATCCTATATTCTATAGAATCAGCTGCCGCACGTGTCAAGAAACCGCACTCATTCCCCCCTCAAGCTTCCTAGAACCTCTCTTCGAGAAGAATGCCGAAAGAGGTTAATGGAAATGGTCATCACGGGGCATTTTGAAGAGCAGGAGCGACTCAATGAAACCTCCCTCGCCACGGAATTGGGAGTTTCCCAGACCCCTATCCGAGAGGCACTGGTTGCCTTGGAGTGTCAGGGTTTTCTCGTCTCCTTCCCGAACCGGGGATTCGTCGTGAAGCCCTTCTCCAGAAAGGAGGGACATGACCTCTACAAGACGATTGCCGAGCTGGAGGCGATCGCTCTACAACAAGCCGATTGGCCGAATCGCCAGGTGTTGGAGAAAGCCGAAGCCCTAAATCAGGAATTTATGGCATCGCAAGATCCTGAAGAGCGGATCGAGATTGATGTTGAGTGGCATGACTTGCTGGTTTCAGAAACCGAGAATCAGTACCTCCGAGAACTCATCGCTCTCACCAAGAAACGGATCTTCCGCTATGAATGGAATTTCATGTCTGGCAGCATTGAGAAGTCCTTTCAGATGCACAACGAGATCGTGACTCTCTTGAAGAAAGGAGACGCTAAGCAAGCCGCTGCCCTTCTAAAGAAGAATAGCCTGGCGGGCATCCCCGCTCTCGATGCTTGGCTCTCGGAAAAACATGCATAGACACCGCCTTTGGTGTCCCCGGCTCGCGGCCTGCCCATGCTCTGCCTTCCCGTGACCAACGATCAGCCCAAGGTTGCCCGCCGAGTCGAACACCTCGGCGCCAGTCGCGTCTGGAGCTGCGCTTGATCCTCAGAGTCCCAGACGTTCGATGATTCAGGTGGTTTCTACATCTCCCAGAATCTAAATCCTACCTCCCTACAACCACCGAGTCACCCCAGCGCCAACCAAAATAAAGCTCGTTCAGTGGTGCTGCATAAGTAAAGCCTGTGGCGGGATCCGATATAACAATATTTCCAATTGGATCAACTCCTTGGAGCACAATGTAGTGGCCTACCTGCCCGTTGGTCGGGCGCACAAAAGCAATTATCTTCCAACCCCCGATGAGGCTCCGCCAAAGCTCCGCGGGTGAGCCTGGCCGCCCTGTTCGCCATGCCTTGAAGCCATACGATTGCATCAAAAGCACTACCTCTTGAACGTGGGCTGGCCGATCTCTAGGCCAGCCATCCAACCTCGCTGCCACTTGAGTCTGGGTCTGTAGTATCCCTCCCTGAGCTGCCACATCTTGAATACAAGATGCCCAGCACCAATTCCAGCCTTGTTGTTTCTCTATCGCGTTTCCTGTCGAACCGCATAGTGCAAGAGCTCCCACGAATAATATTAGAATTGGATTCTTCATTACTTTTGCTCAATTCAGGTTATGTGGATTGCTGCTAGAATCTTCCACTTGAGTGTAACGCTCTCTCAGAATTCCCTTCCAAACCGGAAACGGTAGGCAGACGTGCAGCTACTTCCACCACGTAGCATATTTATGCTGTATTGGCGAGATTGACAACTCGGAACATCAAAATCTACTGCTGGCGCGCAATTTGACGTGCAGTGAACCTGCCACAGGCTGTGAATAGGTGGGTCCGTCAAAACTGGAGGCGAGGGCGGGAATCGAACCCGCGATAGAGGTTTTGCAGACCTCGGCCTTACCACTTGGCTACCTCGCCGCACTGAACAGAAAAATCTGGATCTGTGGCTCCCCCACTCGCACCGCAAGCCCGATCGGGGCCGAGGGCCGAATTGGGGAAGGCGAACCTAACGGCGAACTCGCTCCCTTGTCAACGGGGATTGGCTCTTTGTGGTTTTCTCGCCTTGCCGGGTAACTGGGGCGCCCGCAGGACGCGACTGACGGAGTCTCTGCCTGCGAGCGTCCCCGCTCGCGCTCCGGCAGTGGCCGATTCGAGAGGCGAAGATGGCGTTGTGGATCATTGCCGCCAGGCGGTTACGCCTCCACACAGCACGCTATGCTCCACCGTGAAAATCAGCAGGACTGGGTCCGTTCAGTATACGAAGACGGAGGGCGGCGCGATGGTGATGCCGGAGTTGAGGTTGGGAGCGCCTTCGGTGTTGTTGATGCTGACGACGAGGTCGTCGTTGAAGTCGATCGTGGTTTTGCCGGTCTCGACTTTCACGGGGACATAGTCGCGCACGGGGAAACCATTGATGTCGAGGCGCGTGACGGGCTGGAGCACCCGCTCGTAGGTGATGTACTCGAGGGAATCGCGCTTGCCTTCCCCGTCCAGGGTGGAGCTGACGCGATCCGGCTCACCGAGCGATTGTTTGACCTCGGCCACAGTCATGCCGAGCGCGACCTGCTTCTTGGCGATGAGGTCCTGGATGACGACGTGGCGCGCGTAGAGTTCATTGAGGGCCTTGACCATGTCCTCCCCTTTATGCGCCGCAAAGGCCTGGGGCGTGACCCAACCCTTCACATTGGCGTGCTGCGCCTTGGCCCGCACCATGTAGGCCTTGTCCGAGATGGCGACGAGCTGCGCTTCGTAGCCTTTCACCAGGGTGCCGAGACGGCGTTTGCCTTCGAGGGTGTAGTAGATGGTCGCTTCATGCTCGACCTTGAGGGTGATCCCCTCGTCCGGCGGAAGAATGTCTTCGAGATAGATGGCGCCTTTTTCCCGAGGGAAATCAGCTTGAGCAAGGCCTGCCAGGATGCCCATAAGTGACAGAGCGAGAGTGAGTGCCTTCATGATTTACATTGTATTCACGTTTCTAGAAACGGAAAGGCAAATTGGTGCTTTGACGTTCCCCGTTCGCACCGCTTCAGTATCCTCCCCGAACCCCAACTAGACGATGCCCGAGCTTCCACTTTCAAAAAAACTTTACGAATCCGCAAAAAAAGTGATTCCCGGCGGGGTGAACTCGCCCGTGCGCGCCTTCCGCAATGTCAAAGGCGAGCCGTTTTTCGTGAATCGCGCCAAGGCCGCGCACATCTGGGATGTGGATGGCCGGGAGCTGATTGATTATGTGGGGACCTGGGGTCCGGCGATCCTGGGTCATGCGCCG
>JBHIXE010000146.1:0-12317 GCA_041984905.1 Verrucomicrobiales bacterium
GTGGCGACAGCACGCGTGGGCAAAGGGACGCTCGTCTCGCCGCTGCGCGGCTGATATTCTATGGGTGCCCTTTCCGTGGGTTCCCTGCGGTCACGCCACGGCTACTTGGGTCCTCAGCGCTTCGCGCTTCTTGTTGTCTGAATCCTCAGGCCCGGAGAGATGTGTAACTTGGCTTAGAGCGCCTTATGGAAGATCCTCGATGATCGCCAGGATCGCCCCGAACTCGTGACCAGCGGGCACTCCTGGAGCCAGTTCCCGGGTCGCGGCATCTTCTGCACTCAGGATCGGCCGATCTGGAGCCACCATCATGAGGCTGAGATCCCCATCCAGGAACAAGGCGTTCTGGCAATCCAGTTTTCGGAAGAGCAGCGCAAAGTAGTAGAGGTTGATCCGAGTGCCAGAGTCCAGGTCCGTCATGATGAAGAGCACACTTCCATCCGAGCGGATCCCGACCCCATTGCGATGAAACAGGTTCTGGCTGCCGATGCGAAACGCGGGATGAACCTGGCCTTCGCGCAACAGAAGGGGCCCAGACTGAAGCGCCAGGCGGGGCTGAAGATTGGCACGGGCAAACGTAGTCGACTCAACCAGAAAGGCTTTGCCCTCTTGGTCCACACCAAAGACGCCATTGGGTTTGAGATAGAAATTCCCGTCACCGGAATCCAGATTCAAGGGGCGAAGCGCCTTGCCTTCCTGTAGGTGCAAGCCAGTCGGAGTTCCGCCCGGCTCGAAGATCCCTGCATTGATGAGAAAGCTAGCTCGCTTGCCATCTCGCCGAAGAGATTCCTGCAGCCTGGCGAAGGTTCGATAGGGCGCACCAGTCTCATCTTTCCAATGGAGGGAAAGAGCTGCCGGGTCCGATTTGTAGAGGTGATAGAGACCTCCCCGATACTCGAATCGCTGATATTCTCCGCCCAATGCCACAGAGATTCCCAGGATCCACCCCAATAGAGACAGGAAGTGGAGGGAGCGTCGCAAGAGATGGACGGCTAATCTAATTGGCGCGCAAACCCTCTGAACTCAGTAGGAGGGACCAGTTCTTGGACGCTTCTTCCCGGAGTCGATCCTGGTGAACCAGGCTGCTCAGAAAGAGTTCGGGAACCGGAAACGGATTGAAAGGCTGAAACTTCTGCTCCCGGAAATCGTAGCGCACCCAATGACCGAGTTCGGCGGCCAGGGCCACCAAGCGCGCGGCCCGTTCCGGCGTCACTTCCCCACAACCCCAAGGTTGAGCTTCCATGTCCTGAAGCGCACGGCGGCAGAGCTCCGGCACCACGTATTCTGAATTTCGTAACCATTCCGCGTAGTAGCACTCTTTGGAGACTCGGCTCATCTCATGGCCGAGTTGATCCCTTAATCGTTTGCGAGAGCGCTTCTCAAGCGCCTTGAGCTGCTTGGCGGACTTTGGTGAATTCATGGCTGGACCACGCCAACGAACCTCAATTTTCAAAAAAGCTTGGTGAGTTGGTTCGGGCGGAAAGCAAAGATTTTAACATGGGCGTGGCAATTTGCAACTTGTTAGCCCTGACCAGCCACCTAACCCGTATTTTCCGCAGCCCAGTCCTCCAGGTATTTCTGGACGATTCCTTCCTTCAAATAACTCTGCTGCAGATCCGGTGGCAGGTCCTGGAACCGGCTGATCAATCCTCGGCAACGCTCCGTGCCACAGCGGCATTGCATGTGCCAGTCATCTCCCACGGAGAGAGTGTAGTCGAAGAAGACCTCTTCATCCTTGGCGATGGGCCGCCGGGCCCGAAGTTCGACGTCATTGTGGATTCCAGCGTTCGGATCGCAGGAATGATTGGAAAACACGCCAGGTGGTTCCAGGCCGATAAACCGGTCCCAATCCACCTGGAGGGGATTCCCTACAAAGTTCGGATCTGCCTCGACCACCTCTTCATAGGTCAGGTCCGGTCCGGTGAAGACCAGGATCAAATCTCCCACGGCAAAGTCTCGGGCGGCGAAGACGCCTCTGCCAAAGCTGCATTCCCCCACATAAACATCCCAGGGAGGACGGTCGGACTCATTTGGATTCATTCAGGGCAGATTAGAGAGTGCGATTGCCCCTGACAAGCCAAGGTCATCGTCCGGGACCGATTGCGTTCGCCTGATCTTGACACGTCAGACCTTTTCGAGAGAGTTGGAAGCGTACCGTAACCCCCATCTCACACCCTCATGAAGCGTTGTTTTTCCCTGGCTCTGCTCACTTTCTTTGTCTCCGCTGCCTGTCTGCAGGCTGACAACTGGTCCAACTGGCGGGGCCCCAACTACAACGGGACCTCAGACGAGACGGGGTTGCCGGAGAAGTTCTCCCTGACGGAAGGCGTCAAGTGGCAGGCCGAAATGCCCGGCATCGGCGCTTCCACTCCCGTGATCTGGGGCGACCACGTTTTCGTGACTTCCGTAAATCCGGCCGGCGGAAACTCGGTCGCGATCACCATCGATCGCAAGACCGGAAAAGAACTCTGGCGCAAGGAGTTCCCCGGCATGGAGAAGGACAATCGCAGTAACTACGCGTCACCCTCCGCAGTGACGGATGGCAAGCTGGTGGTTTTCTTCTTTGGAAATGGGGAGATCGCCGCCTACGACTTTGAGGGCAAAGAGCTGTGGTCGGACAACATCATCAAGGAGCAGGGCAGCTTCGGTTTCGGCTGGACCTTCTCCACCAGCCCCGTCCTCCACAAGGACAAGCTCTACCTGCAGGTCCTGCAACGGGACGTTCCGGTCGGCGATTCGACGGGAGGGCCTTCCTACATCCTGGCTTTGAATCCTGAGAACGGGATCGAGATCTTCCGCGCCAGCCGTCCTTCCAAAGCGCAGATGGAGTCGCTGGAATCCTTCAATACCCCCTTGCCTTATGTGCATGAAGGGCGTGAGGAACTGGTCGTCATCGGTGGCGACTGCGTGACGGGTCACAAGCTGGATACCGGCGAAGAAATCTGGCGCTGGGGAACCTGGAACCCGGGCCGCGAACCCTTCTGGCGCCTCGTGCCGTCTCCAGTGGCTGGTGACGGAGTCATTCTCGCTTGTGCTCCCAAGAAAAACCCGATCTACGCCCTGGAAGCTGGCCTCGTGGGAACCCATGAAGGGGAGAGCGGCGTGCTCTGGGAAAGCGATCCTGACAAGCCGGTCTGGGTCAGCAGTGACGTGTCCACGCCTGCCTATCTGGACGGTCACTTCTACATCCTGAACTCGGATGCCCGCGCGCTCTGCTGCGTGGAAGCCAAGACCGGCAAGGTGAAATATACCGAACGCCTCGAGAGCCGCGACAAGCTGGAAGCTTCACCCACCATCGCCGATGGCAAGATCTACATGATGAACCACCTCGGTGACGTATTCGTCGTCAAGGCAGGGGAGAAGTTCGAACTGCTGCACACCACCGAAATGGGTACCAGCGGCCGGAACATCACTCGCTCCTGCATTTCCGTTTCTCAAGGAAACCTCTTCATCCGCACGGATACCCACCTCTACTGCGTCGGCGAGTAAGTCTGGCCGGCAGGATCGGCTGAACCCGGCCGGAGACGGTGCGTCCTTGCGCGAGAGCGTATCCGCGTGCATTTCTCTCCATGGCCGAATCTGAATCGCATCCCTCGTTTCGCACCGAAGCTGGTGTCCTCATCGAAGCGCTGCCCTATATGCAGCGTTACGCAGGGCGCAGCATCGTGGTGAAGTTTGGCGGCAACGCCATGGGGAAGGATGACTACGTGCGCAGCTTTGCGAAGGACATGGTGCTACTGCGCCAGGTCGGGGCCACACCAGTGGTCGTGCACGGAGGCGGACCTCAGATTGGGGAGGTCCTCAGCAAGCTCCAGATTGAGAGCCAGTTTATCAACGGTCTACGCGTTACGGATGAGGCCACCATCGAAGTCGTGGAGATGGTCCTTGCCGGATCCGTGAACAAATCCATTGTCGCCGCGATATCCAGCGCTGGCGGAAAAGCCGTGGGGATCTCTGGCAAAGACGGCGGCTTGATCATCGCTCGGAAGGCCAAACTGGAGGATCCCAGTGTGGATCTCGGATTTGTCGGTGAGCCGGATAAGGTAAACCCCGCCGTGATCAATGCGCTCCAGACTGGCGGCATGATTCCCGTGATCGCCCCCGTCGCGATCGGGGAAGACGGACACACCTACAATATCAACGCCGATACCGCCGCCGGGGCGATCTCCGCGAAGATCGAAGCGGCCCGCATGCTCATGCTCACCAATGTGCCGGGCGTCAAGGACGCCGACGGCGAACTCATCCCCGACCTGACCACGGGTCAGGCTCGCCGGCTCATCAAAGAAGGGGTCGTCAACGGAGGCATGATCCCCAAGGTGGAGACCTGCATCGCCGCCGTGGAAGGAGGCGCTGAAGCCGCCGTCATTCTCGACGGAACCGCGCCGCACGCTGTCCTAGTAGAGCTCTTCACCAAGCACGGGGTTGGCACCATCATCCGTCTGGGCGAATAGACTCATCAGGCGACTCCTCCTGGATTTGCCTGCACCAAGCTGTAGCAGAATCCGTGAGGATTTTGACCGACAGCCCACGCCCCGTCCATAGATGGCAGCGATAGCGTCGCACATCCTAGCCCTTTTCCTTCGCCTTGCCGTACCCGGACTCGATCACCATCTGGTTCACGGACTTCCACGCCTCGGCGTCCTCATCCCAGATCGATACCTCCGCGAGCCAGCCATCGAAAGCCCCCGTCGGATCCCAGAAAGTGCGGAGCAAAACGCGTTCCTCATCCTTGAGCAGATCCCGCAGAAACTCGAACGCCGCAGCCCCTTCCTTGAGCGTTTCGCCCGTTGGTTGAGGCACCTCCACGCCCTTCAGCCGAATGGGTTCCTTGTGTTTCCAAACGCCGAATCCCAGGTCCACGTTGATTTCCAGTGTGTTGCCATCCACGACCTTGTTCACTTCGCCAAGGTATTCGTAGAGCGTTTCCGGCGGTTCGTAAGCGGAGAGGGTGAGCGTGAGGCTCAACAAGAAGGTGAACGCAAGTGAAGAAGGGAGTTTCATCATGGGCCGAATTTTGGCGTAGATCCTCAGATGAGTCAAAGCTTGCGATCAAGGTGCCACAGGAATGGGGGCTGAGTTTCAGGGGGCTTGATCCGCCCGGCCGAGTCATCCGGAGCACCACCGCCGCCGAGGTCCTCCCTCCGCGATCCGGCCAACAAATCTCTGGGTGTGTCATTCGGCGTCCAATCGATGCCGAGAAAATCTTTGCCGAGCAGCACCCGTCCAATCTGGTTGAGTGCATTCAGGCGGGCACCTCCTTATCGCGCAAGCTGGCCATCGTCCAAATCGATTCCTCCAGCAGTTGCCAGGGTTCACGCCGGTCCGCTTCCAGGTAAAGATTCCCGGTCGCCGTCGACACGGCATGCCGGGCATGGACGACGGCCAACTCCCGGTTGCCCGCGTGGAAATGCTCCAACGCACTCAGACCGTAACGAAGTGCACCAGAACAGCGCCCCGCTCCGGCATACCGTTCCCTGGTGTTGCCGCCCGCAATCTCGCAGTGCCGCAAGTATCGGCTGTAGCCACGCTCCAATTCAGACGCTTGTTCTCGAAACGCCTCCGACGGATGGAGCGTTTCAGGATCCAGATGAATCTGAAGCTTGGCAACATCCGGTTCCCCGCCAAATTCCAGATCCGCCAGCCGGACACCCATCATCATGACCTGCGCCACCCGAGCTTTGAAGGTTTCCGGCCGATCGGATTCCGGCAACAGCGGCACGATCGTCAATCCCCAAGCTGTGCGAAACGCTTGCTCCACTTCAAATTCGACAGGTGCGTCGTCACCGCCGAAAAACGATCCTTCCGCACGAGTCCAAACCAAGGAGCGTAACATGGGACACATGTCGGGCGACCATGAATTTTGTTTGGTTAGGTTTTGGCCCTGCTGCGATGCGGCGTAATATGCGGCCAGACTCAAGATCGTCGCTTTCCGATGCTTACCGTATCGGCGGGGCATCCGCAGTACGATTCGATATTCCTCCCAAGGAATGGGCTGGCTGAACATCGAATAAGTCTGATGAAGTGAGATCATTTGTGAAGGCTTTGGATAGTAGGGATGTTGAGGTATAAGAAAAATATAATCAACAATTCTTGCTATATAATAGGAAGCGCGCAGGATAGCATGGAATGCTAACTCGCGTCTATAGCGCTGCGCTTCATGGTGTCGATGCCGTGGAGGTAGAGATCGAAGTGGATGAAGGTCGCGGCAATCCTGTCACGATCATTGTGGGGCTGCCGGACGCTGCAGTGCGGGAGAGCCGGGACCGGGTCCTCACCGCGATCAAGAACAGCGGGCTGCGCACACCCAGCGGGCGCACGACGATCAATCTGGCGCCTGCCGATCTTCGCAAGGAGGGGCCGAGCTTTGATCTGCCCATCGCGCTGGGGATCGTGGCCCTGGATACCGAGTTCAAGGAGGGCGCCTTTGAGAAATGTGCCATTGCCGGTGAACTCGCGCTCAACGGGCGGATTCGTCCTGTGCAAGGGGTGTTGTCGCTGGCACTGGAAGCCAAGCGGCGAGGGCGCAAAGCGATCCTCGTACCGGAAGAGAACGTCGCCGAAGCCGCTATTGTGCAGGGCATCTACGCCTATGGAGTCCGCACACTCCAGGATGCCGTGGAGCTTCTGAAAGGGGAGAGCAGCCTGCAGCCCTATCCACTCGATCGAGAGGAGTTCTTTCGCAGTCGCGGGCAGTACAGCTTCGACTTCTCCGAAGTGAAAGGGCAGCATCATGTTCGCCGCGCTCTGGAAGTGGCGGTGGCAGGCGGTCACAATATTGTTTTGGTAGGTTCGCCGGGAACGGGCAAGTCGATGATGGCCAAGCGCCTCGTCACTATCATGCCGCCGATGACCGAGGACGAAGCGATCGAGACCACCAAGATCCACAGCGTCGCTGGGCTGGTGAAGGGGAAGGACGGCTTCATCGCGACGCGGCCCTTCCGGAGTCCGCATCATACCATCTCCGATGCGGGCCTGTTAGGGGGCAATAGCAATCCCACGCCGGGCGAGGTGAGCCTCGCGCACAACGGGATCCTCTTCCTCGATGAGTTGCCCGAGTTCCGTCGCTCCACCCTGGAAGTCATGCGTCAGCCGCTGGAAGACGGCCAAGTCACCATTAGCCGGGCCCTCGGCACCTTCACCTTTCCGAGTCGCTTCGTGCTCGTCAGTGCGATGAACGGTTGTCCCTGTGGGTATCTCGGAGATCCGAAGCGCCAGTGCAATTGCCATCCGCAAGCGGTCGAGCGATACCGCAGTCGTATCTCGGGCCCTCTGCTGGATCGCATCGATCTACATGTTGATGTTCCCGCGGTTCCCTTCAAAGAACTCTCTGGCACTGAGCCAGGCGAAGACTCTGCCACGATCCGCTCAAGAGTCATTGCCGCACGCCAGATCCAGGCCCAGCGCTTCGCCGGGTTCCCAGGAATCCTCTGCAATGCCTACATGCCGCCCAAACTCATGCGAGAACACTGCAAGCTAGATCCCCATTGCTATCGATTGTTGGAGCAAACCATGAACCAGCTCAACTTCAGCGCCAGAGCCCACGACCGGATTCTCAAGGTCGCGCGAACGCTCGCGGACCTCGGAGGGAGCGAGATGATCCGTGAGGATGACCTCTACGAGGCGATTCAGTATCGTACGTTGGATCGGAAACTGTGGACGTGAAGACGAGCAGCTCTGACTTTCGTGGCAATGCGATTTAGATCTCTTCGATTTGATATAGACCCATGAAGCGCCAGTGTCTCTCTACGAGAAGTTTTCTGAAGGGAAAAGGCGAGGAGACTACCTATGATCCAGAAAAATAGATTCAACATAGCTGTTGTTTCGGTGGCCTTCTGTTTAGTTGTCTTCTTCGTAATCGGAAGCTTGATGAATGACTTTCTTACGGGTGGCGAATCCATTGAGGAAACACAGGACAACTTGAGGTTTCCCACTCAAAATGAGCAGGGGCGGTCCGACAACCGTAACCCAAATTTTCGAAGTCCCCTTGAGATGTCCATAGCTCTAAGTAGGAACTTTGTGATCCACGGAAGAGTAATTGATGAGACCGGTACCGCAGTGCCGGGAGCCAAGGTGACTTATTCAGTTATTAATGGGATGTATCTTGGTAATCCCAATTCGAAGATTGTGATGTCGGACGGCTCCGGTAATTTTGAATTTGATGGTGGATATGGAACGAATTTGAGTGTATCGGCAGCTCATGAGAACTACTATAGTAGTGACGAATCGGGGGTGATGCTTGCGTCTACAGAATATATCGCCGAGACAGGGGATATGGTTTACAATAAGGGAATGGGATTAGTGCTTAGATTGACTCGGAAGGGTGCCTCCGTTCCGTTGGTGCGTGGTCGAGACAGGGAGTACATCAAGTCTGGTGATATTTATTATTATGACATCGAAAGTGGAGGGCTTGGAAGCGAAAGAGATGGAGGAAGGCTGATTTCTTTCGTCTTCGAGGGAGATCCTAGCTCTGGGAGCACTTACCCTTGGACGTTGATGATAGAAGTGGAAGGCGGCGAGATTTCGCCGCGAAACGGACGCCTGGAGTTCACTGCTCCTAATGAGGGATGGAAGGAGCGAGTCTTAATGGGGTTTGAATCGAAGTCCAGCAGGTGGTCTTGGGCGCAGGAACGTGAGTTCTTTATTAGGTTTGATGATGACACCTATGGGAGGATTGACGTTGAATGTGTTGCAAGGAGCGCAAGACTTGGAGTTACAAGCTGGTATGATCCAGCAGGCGGGAAGCGCTTGGAGCCTATTGAGTGAAGGAAAGTGAAAGTGGCTTTGCGACTTTACAGGTCGTGGTCGGCATCAATGCCTACATGCCGCCAGATCTCCGAAACCGCCTCAGCCGGATCAAGATAGAAAAGGGCTGGAACCATCCAGGCTCACGGCAGCAACTCTTCCGACCGCGCCTCGATCAGCGCTGCGAGAATGGCTTTCGCAACTCGCTCCTGGTAAGGTCGTTTCGAAACTTCCAACTCCTCTTCCCGGTGGGCGATCACCCCGCACTCCAGCAAAAGCGATGGCAGCGGGGCGGCTTTCACGACGACGAGATCAGTGAATTCGTAGACCCCTGTCTCCCGGTCGATTAAGGGCCGGTTTTCGCCGGGGATCTTCTCAGCGTGATGCAGCGTCGGTTTGAAACCGGCCTCGCGCATGGCGGCACCCACCTTCAGGGCGATCGCGCGGCTGGTTTCCGCCATCGGGTTCTTCTCTGAGCAAAACACGCTGTAGCCGCGAAACTTGTCCGAATACCCCCGCACCTGGGTTTGGCCCGGCGGGGTCCAGGCCTGTATGTATTTGTTGTTCACCGAATCATGGTGGATGGAAATGAAGACGTCCGCCCCGAGGCGAAGCGCGCGCCCGGGACGCTCCGCCAACCCCGTTAGCGTCCCGGTTTCGTTGATAATGAGACACCTTGCACCCGCACCCTCCAGGAACTCATCGATCACCTTGGCCGTGTCCAGATTGAACTCGAACTCTGACCGTCCCCGAGCACTGATCGCTCCAGGACGCGTCTTCGAGTGCCCGACGTCCAAGGCCACCGTCAACCCCTGAAGTGAGTTGTCCTCTGCGATAGCTGGCATCGACAACACCGCGCTCATGCAGAGGAGGAAAAGGATGCGGATGGTCATGTCCGGAGCTTACACCAACCGGTCGTTGACGAAAGGGGGAGGGCTAAGGTCATTCTGAAATGTTGGACTCAGGACGGGGGGTAGGTGGGTGTGCGCTACCTTGTTCGTCCAGTTTGATGATTGCGGCTGGAAGGTCGGACAGATCACCGCAGGTCATATCCGCATCCTGACAAGTTGGATTCATTTCGGTCGGCACAAAAATCGTCTTCAGCCCGGCTTCTCGTGCTCCTCTGATATCTGCGACTGGGTTGTCTCCTACATAGGCGGCTTCCTCCGGGCTTACGCCGAGTTCTGAGCACCCGAGATGGAAGATTCTGGCATCAGGCTTCCTCATCCCGACGGCCTCGGAGACGATGACACTATCGAATACATCCGAAAAGCCGAGCGCTCGAAAGTTGCGTTCCTGAAACGGTGTCTTCCCGTTGGAGATCAATCCGAGGCAATAGTTCTTAGCCAAGTCCGGAATCGCTTGGTCAGCCCCCAGACGTGGAACGCAAGAGGCACAAAAGCAGGCCTCATAGACCCACAAAAGCTCCTCCATCTTCCAGTGCTTGAGGTCGAACTCCTCGATCAACTGCCGGTAGACTCGATCCTTCCAGACTCGACCGTGGTCATCGAGTTCGATAAAGCGCGAAATGAAGGCGGCGGGATTCTCGAGATCCGGCTTCAGCATGCCCTCTGTCTGCCAGGTTAGGAAGGCCAAGAGCGATGCCGTGCGATCAAGTAGGGTTTGATCGAGATCGAAAATGACGGCGCGTATAGGCATTTGAACGGGAACGCCTCAAAGCGGGGAGGTCTTGGTCTCCACGGTCTTGTTAGGCTTCGTAGTTTTCTGGCGGAAGCTCAGGGAATTGGGGGAGGTCGTCGCAAATGGAAAACCACTTCGCTTTGTCAGAGACGAAAACGTGCATTGAAGGGCCTTCATCCAATTCGGAATCGAGCGCGGCGATTGCCAACCCGGTTGGAATTGATGGATCCGAGAAAAACGTTGCGATATTGGATCCGCATACTCGACAAAACGAACGGAATTCACCCTTCTTGTGTTCGTAGCGAGTCAGGAGTTCCTCTCCTGATAGGAATTGAAGACTGCGCGGGTCGACTGCTCCGCGAGTACGGAAAGCCGCACCATGGGCCTTCCGGCAATCTGAACAGTGACAATTGAGGATATGCTGAATCTCCCCGAGAATTTCGAAGCGAATCCCTCCACACAAACAACTTCCTAGATACTGAGCCATTCTATACCCGAACGTTTGAGGGTAACCAATGGATGACGGGAGCGCAACGGAAGGAATCCCACGGGTCACTTCGATTCGCTCACACCCTTGTTGTCGTGGATACATCCCAGCAAGCGAGGGAGATCCCTCATTGAACTGAACGCCACCGCAGTAGGATGGGGAGAAGCACCTTTGCCAGGCAAGTAGTGGAACGCCTGCATGTCTGCTGCCATTGCCGCTTGAATCCCAGGCGGGCTATCTTCAATCACGGCGCAACTCTCAGGGGGATAGCCCATGACCGTCGCGGCGTGCAGGAACAGGCCGGGGTCAGGCTTCCATGAATTGACCTCGTATGAACTGAAGACGTTGTCACCAAAGAAGCGAGTGAGCGAACTGACCGAAAGTGCTCTGGAGATCTTCTCTCGCGGCCTGCTCGAAGCCACGCAAACCGGATGAGTGACAGACTCCAGCATCTGCAATACGCCCGGCATAGGTTGCAGCCCGGTGTCAAAAAGCTCCGCTACCCTCGATCGGTAGGTTCGCTCAAAATCAGCGGGGAGTTTTCGGCAGATTCGCTCTTCGATGTCCGCAAGGATCGGAGCCAGCTTCTGCCCTCGGTAGCGTTCCCCCATTTCCGCAAGAGGGCGATTGATCTCTGGCAGAAGATCAAGAAACGCTTGGTTACAGAGTCCCTCGCTGTCCACGAGTGTTCCATCGAGATCGAAAATGACGCACGCGATCTTCATGTTGGAGAACGTTCGATCACTGGCTGTCTCTTCGCCTTTTGGGTTGGGTTGTACTCATCGGGAAAAATTCGACTCTCTGCAGGTCAGCGGTTGGGTGAGCCACCTTGTTCGGTATTTGGTTGTTGGAAGACGAGCCGATCTTCAGGGGCCCAAACATGATCAAGGTCAGACCAATACCCTCTCAACCAGAGCACTCCATTGATCTTGCGGAGATAGAACCCCTTTGGAAAAGAGTCGTCCTCAGTCAAAGGAGGGGAGGCGATGGTGATCGAGCCGGGAGGTGCTCTATGTTCTGTGGCGGGCATACCCACGAACCCTTCTGGTTGTGATTGATAGTGAAGCCTGAGATGTGGGCCAAGCTCGACAGGCGGTAGGACATACCCTTTGGACTCGGCCTTCTGTTCAAGTTCGGGAAATGTCGCTCCGTTATCAAAGCCCAAATCTGACACCGTGAGTTCCACGTAAGATACCAAGATGGGGTCAGGCCTCGTTGTGAACAAGGCGCTCGCGAAAAGTGTCCGTGCCGCATCGTTCAAAGAGACGCCCGACTGATCAAGTCGACTGAGGAGCTGTTCCTTACTGACCCCTCCTATGCGCAACGTGTGGGTGCTTGAATCTGCGGTGCACATGTTTATGAACTTTGGTATCGCTTACTATCTCATCTTTGATTGCGGGTGCTGCTGTTACGGATTGCTGAATCGCTCGCTTCGATAATTCGATGAGCG
>JBHIXE010000147.1:0-9058 GCA_041984905.1 Verrucomicrobiales bacterium
GTCGATGGGCTGCTCGATCAAGTGGAAGCGCTGAAGTCGCGGCGATCATGGCCAAGGTCCCGCCGCTCCGCATGCCGCTCGACGAGGTGAAGGCCGAGCTCGAGCGGATCCGCCACCCGGTGCGCGTGGCGATCCGACGCAGCAAGAACCCCTTCAACGTCGGCGCGATCATCCGCACCGCGCACTCCTTCCTGGTGAAGGAGATCCTGCTCATCGGCGACGACGACTGGTATCGCCGCGCCGCGATGGGCATGCAGCGCTACGAGAACGTCGTCGAGATCGAGAGCGAGGCGGCCTTCGTCGCCCGGGCGAAGGCCGAGGGCTGGCACCTCAGCGCGCTCGAGAAGGACCACGACGATCTCGTGGGTCTCTGGGACTCGAGCTTGCCCGAGGACACCGTGATCGTGATCGGCAACGAGGAGGAGGGCGTCGGCCCGGAGATCCTCGTGGTTGCTGACAATGAGCGGGATTTCGACCTCCAGATCCCCACTCTGATATCGCACCAAGAGGTCGAACATGCAGTGATTGGCCTTGGAGACGAACAGGGCGACTCGAGGCCGCACGTCCGTGAAGTGCACGGAACACTCAAAGCAGCGGAAAGGCCGAGCCAGATCCTGGACCGCATTTTCCAGGGACGAGCGGGAAATGAGGAATCCCTCCAGCTCCCATTCCACACGCATGAAGAAGGCGTCCGCCTGCTTGTCCACATGCTGATCCAGGTGGACGATGTTGCCCCGGTTCCGAAAAATGAAGTTGGATACCTCCGCGACGATGCCCGGTTGGTCCGGACATGAGAGGAGGAGAATCGCATTCGCGCTCACCCGTAAACGAATCCGAAAATAGAGAGAGGGGCAACTTAGTTGTTGAACAGCTTCTTGAAGAAGCCGCCACCGCCACCACCGGACGGTTTCCGGACCTTCCGGGCCGGTTCCGGAGGTGTTTCCTCTCCTGTAGGAGGTGCACCCTGGAAGATACCGCCCGTGCCAAGATCTTCGGTTTCGACAATCATGTGGCGAGTGGCGACCCGAATTTCATCGGATACATTCTGGAGCGCCACGAGCCGGTCTTCGGTCAAATAGTCTTCGAAGAACTTGCCCACGATGGGGGCGGCCAACCGGCCACCACTAACGGCTTCGCCCGGATCGCCCTCGTAGAGAGTTGCAAAGGCGTAGACCGGGTATTCCGAGGGCGCAAATCCAGAGAACCAGGCCAGGTTTTGGTCCACACCATTGACCTTCCGCCACTGGCCTGTTCCGGTCTTGCCGGAAATATTGATTCGGGAGTGGCCGGCGGAGCGACCAGTGCCATTCCCTCCATTGACCACGTCATACATGCCCTTGTGGATCACGGCGATGTTATGCTGGGAGATGTTCAGCGGGCGCCGGTCCACATCAAAGGCGTGAACGGCATTGGCATAGTCCTGGGTCTGCAGCACGAGCCGGGCCTTGTGGAGATATTGGCGGTTTCCGATCGCGGCCATGGCCTGGCAAGTCTGTAGCGGTGTGGCAGAAACGCTGCCCTGACCGATGACGATATTCATGAGGTCGCCATCGAGAATGGGGTAGCCGAAGACCTGGCGGTGCCACTCATTGGTGGGCATGTTACCCTTGGATTCCCCAGGCAGCCTCGAACCGGTGCGTTCGCCGTAACCGAGCTTCTGACCCGCCATGGTGACATTGGGAGAGCCCACGGCAACTCCAGCCTGATAGAACCAGGTATTACAGGAACGGGTGATTGCTCCAATGATGTTCATGGGGCCTTCGTCGACTTTCGCCCAGTTATGCGCGACGCGGTTTCCCAGGGCGAAGCTCGTGGGACAGGTGAAGATGCTATACTCATCTACCTGACCGGACTCCAGAATCCCCAGTCCGGCAGCCAGCTTGAACGTTGACGCCGGGGGATACTCGCCCTGGAAGGCGCGACCGTAGAGCGGCTTGGCCGGGTCATTGGACAACTCATTGTATCGCTCGGTCGAAATCCGCGGAATGTACTCGTTGGGATCAAAGGAGGGATAGGAGGCCATTGCCAGGATGTCGCCATTCCGCACATCCATGATCACAAAGGCGCCCCGCTTCACCTTTTCGGCGATGATATTCTCGGCAAGATGCTGCATCTCCAGATCCAGCGTCGTGATAACATTGTCTCCAGGAACGGGAGCGCGAATAATGGTTTTCTCCACCTGGTTGCCATTTTCATCAAAGATGATCTGAACACGACCAGGCTGACCGACCAGTTCCTTTTCAAAGGCCAGTTCCAATCCGCGAACGCCTTCCGCGGTCGGCCACATGGCTTCACCATCCGGAATCTCTCCCTTGGCCCAGGGACCGCGTTTGCCCACAAAGCCGACGATATGACCTGCCGTCTTTCCTTCAGGGTAGACGCGTTGATAAGTCGGATGAAGTTCCAGGCCTGCTTCACCAAGGATTTCAATCTTGTCCTTTTGTTCCGGGGTGAGCGGCATGGGTGAGAAGATGAGAGGCAGCCACCTGCGATCCTTGTAGTGAGCCAGGATTTGATCGTCATCCAGATTCCAGCTGGTGCCGAGAGTCGCATTGGCCTGGGCGACCTGCGCTTTAGCAAAGGTAAGGATCTTCTGTTCAGGCGCCTCTTTCAGATAGGGGAACTTCACGCCCAGGTAGTAAACGACCTTGTTCTGCGCCAGGGGCGCTCCATTGCGGTCGACAATCTGTCCTCGGGGAGCGGGAATCGAAAGCACGAGAATCCGGGCTCCCGTCGTTGTTTCCCAGGCGTCCACGAATCCGGGGCCCGTGGTCTTGGGGCCTTCATCCTTGGCGGGGAGATACTCGGGCATCGCCGGTGGGGGCGCGGGATTGAGAATGGGGTCCGGCTTCAGTTCCGGCGGCTCTTCTGGTTTGGCCTCGGGCGCGGGAGGTCCTTCAAAGACAGGAGGTCCCATGGGCTCGATGCTGCCAGGGACGGGTGGTCCTTCCTCCGAACTAGGCGGCCTGAAGATGGGCGGCAAGGGAGGCGTCTCCTGAGCCTTCGTGACTGGGGGGAGCAGAAGGAGCGGGAGAAGGAAAAGGGGCCAATAGATTCTAATCATGGCAAGATGACTTGGAGACTTGGGGAGCCTCACAGGAGCAATGCACTCTCAAACTAAGGTTCCCTGCACGAATCGCGAATGCTTTTTTGGTAGAGTGATACGCAGACCTTAAGTTTAGTCTTTCACGGAGATGCAGACTTTTGCGGGCTCATCCGTTGACGAATTAGGGGATGAACCAGGGCCCAAAGGAGTGGCGGGAGGAAGATGCTGAGGAGGGTGGCGATGAAGGGCTCTTGATGGCCGAGTTGCCCCAGCACTGCGTAGGTGAATCCCAAGGGAACGCTGCCACAGACCAGCGCTGCCAGATAGATGCGGAAGGGCATGCGATGAAGTCCCGCGGCGCAGGCCACGATCTCTGGAATCATGGGCAGCCAGCGAGACAGCGCCACAATCCAACCCCCAGAACGGCGAAAGAGTCGCTCGCCCTTCTCAAGGTCAGCCTCACCCTCGATCCAAAGCGCGGCTTTTCGGCCGAAGCTCCGGCAAAGACTGTAGGCGAGCAGGCCGGATAGGATGGTGCCCAGTGATCCAATCAGGCCGCCGAGGACGATCCCGTAGACATAGCCAAGCCCCGCGATTACCAGGGTGTTGGGCAGTGGCAGCACCAGATCCAGGATCAGCAGACCGATTCCCGCGAGCCATGCCCAATTCCCGTAACTCTCCAGCCAGGTGCGCGATCCTTCCCAGGAGAAGATCTCCTCAAAGAAATCTCCCCAGATGAGGAAGGGAATCAACACCAGAAGGGCCAACAGGACGAAGACCGCAACGAGTCGCATGGCTACCTGGACTTATTCTTCGGAGGGTGAGGTCACCAGCTTCACGATGGCGTCGACCAGCCCGGGGATGTCATGCTTCTCCGCTTCCACATCCACATACAGCCCTCTCGCGTGAAGAGTGCGGGAGGTGATGGGACCAATCGAGGCGATCTTGAGATTCTCCGGAAGAGGCAGTTCCAGATCCAGGAAGTGTTCCACGGTGGAGGAACTGGTGAAGGTGATCACATCGGCTCCCTCGGTCTTGAAACGATCGATCGCGCCCACCGGATCGTGATCCTCAGCCACGGTGCGGTAGGCGATCGCTTCATCCAGGATCCCTCCCGCGTCCTCAAGCGCCTTGGAGATGACGTCGCGGGCGCTCTCCGCGCGCACCCAGAGAAAGCGCTGGTTCTCGAAACTTCCGGCTTCTTCGGTGAGAGCTTCGATGAGGCCTTCGGCGATGGAGGTCTCGGGTACCACGTCCACATCCAGATGATACTGGCGGATCTTTTCCTTGGTGCCGGGACCGATCGCGGCGATCCGCACATTGCCGATCTCCCGCGCATCGCGGTAAAGCTTGAAGAAAATTTCGAAGAAGGCTTCCACCCCGTTGGGGCTGGTGAAGATGATCCAGTCGTAGCTGTGGGAGTCCTGGACCAGCTCGGCAAAGGTCCGCAGATCTTTAGGTGGCTCAATCCGGATCGTGGGCAGCTCGAAGACATCGGCACCCAGGTGCCTGAGCTTCTCACTCAGGACGCCCGCTTGCTTGCGGGTGCGCGTCACGACGACGCGTTTTCCGAAGAGGGGCTTGTTCTCGAACCAGTTCAATTGGTCGCGCAGACCCACAACGCCGCCAAAAACCGCAATAGCGGGAGCCTTGAACTCCACTGCCTCGGCCTGGTCCGCAATCGTGGACATGGTGCCGATCAGGGACTCCTGATTGCCGGTGGTAGCCCAGCGGATCAGCGCTACGGGCGTGTCTTTGTCCATGCCATGGGACTCCAATTCCTGAATCACGGAACGCAGCCGTTCCACGCCCATGAGCATGACTTTGGTGCCGGGAGCCTTGGCCAATTGCTCGTAGTCGAGCGAAGTATGTCCCTTGGTCGGGTCCTCGTGACCCGTGAAGATTGTGAGTTGACTGCAGTGATCCCGATGGGTCACCGGAATGCCCGCATAAGCCGGGCCGGCAATGGCGGAAGAGATGCCCGGTACGATCTCAAAGGGCACCCCAGCTGCGTGGAGTTCGGCCGCCTCTTCGCCGCCTCGCCCAAAGATCATGGGATCGCCGCCTTTGAGCCGGCACACGACTTTGCCTTCCTTGGCGTAGTCGACCAGGAGCTGGTTGATCCCTTTCTGACTGAGGGTGTGATGCTTGGACTTCTTGCCGGCGTAGATCAACTCGGCCTCAGGCTTCGCCCAGCGCAGGAACTGGTTGTTGGAAAGGTAGTCATAGATCACGACATCCGCCGTCTCGATGCACTCGCGTCCCTTGAGCGTCATCAACCCGGGATCGCCAGGGCCTGCGCCAACGAGATAGACCTTTCCTGTGGAGTCGGATTCACCCATGGAATTGCTTCATCAAATCTTTCAGAATACGAGGCAGGTCCGCCGTTGGGCCATTGGCCTGCGCCAGAATTGGCTGGGCGGACTCTCCCTGGAATACGATGGACCATACGTGCATCCAGTGGTCGTAGTCGAACATTTCGGTGTGGATCCCCACCGGGGTCTGGCAACCGGCGCCGAGTTGATCCAGGAACGCCCGCTCCAGCTTGATCCGCAGCCAGGTAGACTGGTGATTGATCTGGCCCATCAACTCGGCCGTGGCCTTGTCGTTGGCCCGGCACTCAATTGCGACAGCGCCCTGGCCGGCGGCAGGAATGAAGATCTTGGGATTGAGGATGTGAATCCCCAGGTCCTTGCCTTCAAACTCCATTGATGAGGCGCTCAGGTCGTAGTCCAGTCGGGCCAATCCAGCCCAGGCCAGGATTGTGGCGTCGATACCGTCCAGGGTGGCGACCTTGCGAAGGCGGGTCGGCACATTGCCACGGATATCCACGATCTTGAGGTCCGGCCGTTGGTATTGCAGCTGATGCTGCCGTCGCACCGAACTGGTGGCGACCGTGGCCTCAAAGGGCAGGGAATCCAGACCGGAGAGGGCGTGATCCGGATTCTTGGTGATCAGCACGTCTTCGATGTGAGAGCGTTCCAGCACGGCGACCAGCTTGAACTTCGGGTCGATCTCCGTGGGAACGTCCTTCAGGCTATGAACCGCGGCATGGATCTCTCCAGCTTCCAGGGCGTCTTCCAGCTCCTTGGTGAAGACGGCTTTGTCCAGATTGGTCGCGGAAAGCTTCAGGTCCTGGCGCTTGTCCCCGGTGGTGGCGATGATCTTCGTCTCCACGGGGCGATCAATCCCTGCTTGGGCCAGCTGGGCTTTGACCAGTTCGGTTTGGGTTAAGGCAAGTTCACTTCCGCGGGTTCCAAGAACGAGAGGACCAGATACTTCAGACATGTGGCAAAATGGAATCAGGCGTGGCTGGGATCTCCGGAATTGGAGGTTTCCCCAAGTGCTTCGGGAGGCGCTTCCAGGGCAGGGATGCCCTTTTCGGCGATGTAATTGATGAGGATGTCCTCACAGACCTGAATCTGCTTCTCCCGCCGGACACGGGCCTGATCGGCGATTTTGGAAAGGGAGTCAATAGGATACAGGAAGACATCAGGCACGTCGGCGACATCTGGCTCCACATCTCTCGGCACGGCAATGTCGATGATGATGAGCGGTCGTCCCCGGCGCTTCTTCATTACCTGTAACACGCTCGCCTGATCGATCAAGGTGTGGGGTGCAGAGGTGGAGGTAATGATGATATCGGCGTCTCTACAGGCTTTCTCCCACTCATCGAAGCGGATTGCCTGTCCCCCGATGGTGCTGGCCAGTTCCTCAGCCTTGTCAAAGGAACGGTTCGACACAATCACGCTCAACGCGCCCCGTGACATCAGGCTCTGGGCCACGGTCCGGCTCATCTCACCCGCGCCAATGAGCATGACGTGACTGGACTTGAGATTGCCAAAGACCCGTTCCGCCAAGTCCACGGCCACGGATCCCACGGAGGTGGAGCCCCGCTGGATCTGGGTGTTGTTCCGGATGTGTTTGCCCACCTGGAACGACTGTTGAAAGAGCTTGTTGAGCACTCGGGCGGTGGTGCCGGTGGAATGCGCGGCGAGGTAGGCCTTCTTCACCTGGCCAAAGATCTCCGTTTCTCCCAGCACCATGGATTCCAGACCGCTTGCGACGCGGAACAGATGCATGGCGCTCTCTCGATTGGAATAGCGGAAGAAGGGCACCTCAACCGAGGCTTCAATTCGGCAGTGAGCTCGCAGGTATCCCTCCAGGTGATCCAGGCCACGGCCCGCGTGGGCCGAGACGGCATATGCTTCCACGCGATTGCAGGTGGAGAGCACCACCACTTCAGCGATGTCCTCGTGTCCGGCAATGTCTTCCAGGGCAGTCGGAAGATCCTTTTCACCAATCGCAAGCCGCTCCCGGACTTCAACCGGAGCAGTCTGGTGACTGATGCCAAGGCAAATCAAATTCATGCTACAAGGGGATTTCTCGCAGGGTTGGGTTGGACAGGTGGAACTCGGGGTTCGTTCGAGTTCAATGGGAGATCAGCATTAGCGTCAAGATGGGAAGAGCAAAAGCGCCGACTGCTGCCTGTGCTGTCTGTTGACACGGCAATCCGCGCCCAATCTTTACGCCCAATACCGTGGCGTAGACCAACCATACTGAAAAGGAAAGGATCAGATGCAGTGCCGAGGGCGGGTTCTGGGTCTTGAATCCGCTCAGAATTCCGACCGTGAGGAGGACGAGGCCAATGATCATCAGGCGGACGATGGCGTGCGAAAGGTTCGTCACGGGGGGCAGGCTAAAGCTGAGAGACTCCAGTTGGGCCCGCTTCAAGAGATGATGCTGCACCATGAACATGACCCCGGCGATGCAGGCCAGGGCGAAGGCTCCATAGGCCAGGAGCGATACGGAGGCGTGCATTTCCAGCCAATAGTCCTCCGTTGGGGACGGCACCGGGCGACCGATGAAGGGGATGGCCAGGAGTTGGAAAAAGCTCACCATGGGAGCCGTAAACGCCCCGAGAAGGGATAACCGGAAAGGTTGACCCAGCACAAAGTAGAGCAGCACCGCGCTCCAACTCACGAAAACCAGGATTTCGTAGGGATTCGTGATGGGGCAACGGCCCGTGACCTCACCTCTCAGGTAGAGAAACACGGACTGGCACACGAATCCGCCCGCCATGATCGACAGATTGATCGGGGTCTGTTGGTAGCGACCGGAACGCAGTGCAATCGTGACATAGGCAAACCCGCCCAGAAAGAAGAGCGTGGAAGCGATAAGCCAGATGAGATCCGCATGCATCGTAGCCGGACCCTAACCCGAAACGGCGCAACTGTCATCTCAATCAGATCGGTTGGCAAAGCCGGTTCCAGTCGCCGAACCTCGCTCGAAATACACAGAGATCAGGCTTGCTATGAAAATTATGTAAAGTATCATAACGGCGAATTTTATCATTCATGCCTTTCGTTTCTGTTGCAGCTTTTCGGCTTCGCCTGGTCTTCGGTTTGCTGAGCATTCTTGCTCCCGCCGCAGGCCAGGAGGCGGTGCAACAGCCCGGAGGCGAAGCGGCTCAGTCCCAAGGCGCGATATTGGCTCAGGAATCCTCCTCCTCGAATCTCTATTCCTCGGATTGGGTGCGGCGCCGGTCCCAGATTCCCTTTGCGAAGACCGCACCCGAGGATCGCGCTCCCAAAAGGGCTGCAGTATCCGTTGAACGGGTGTCCGGAACTGGCTTTTTCATTACATACGATGGCGTGGTCGTGACGGCCAGGCACGTGATCGAAGGGAAGACGCAGCTGACCGTTCTGACGGCCAATGGCCCTCTGCCGGCACGGGTCCTCAAGGTTAGCGAGGAGAACGACGTGGCTCTGCTGCGTTGTGAAATGGGCTCGACCCTTGCGTTGCCGCTCCCCGTTCATTTCGCATCTGATGAGGTTCGGTTTGGTGAGTCGGTCTTTACTGTTGGATTTCCGAATCCCAAGATTCTGGGGCGGGAGCCCAAGCTGGCACGGGGAGAAATCACCAGCCTGGCCGGCTTGCAGGACGATCCCAAGTGCTGGCAGACCAGCCTCCCGGTTCTCTATGGCAATTCCGGCGGTCCTATGTTGGACG
>JBHIXE010000147.1:9068-12297 GCA_041984905.1 Verrucomicrobiales bacterium
AAGCGGGGAGAGTCATTGGAGTGATCACCTCCAAGATCAATCCGCTCGAAGCTGTCGAGAGCTTTGGGGAAATGCCGTCGCTGGTGGCCTATTCGCTGAAAGCGGATCGGCTGCTGCCATTGCTGGAATCTGCTGGAGTGCAGCTGGAGGAAGCTCCGGGTGTTTCCTCGGGTGAGTTCGTCGAAGCAGCGGAACGAGCTCGGGACTCGGTCGTGCTGGTGTTGGCCCGCTAGAGCTTTTCATAGCAACTCGACTCTTGAGAATCTGTTAGAGTGGCTCTACAGGTTCTCACTTCATGATTTCCATCTCTGAACACTCCTCGGGCAGCTTTTTGGTGCAGGAAATCCAGGAGATGTTCTCGGAAACCGGCGTGATGTCGGAGTCGGACGATTTCGAGTATCGGCCGGAGCAGCAGCAGATGGCCGTTGAGGTGGCGGACGCCCTCGTGAAGGCTAGGCCGCTGATCGTGGAAGCGGGAACGGGAGTTGGGAAGTCGTTGGCTTATCTGATTCCTGCGATGCGGATGTCGCTGGAGCAGTGCCGTAAGGCGGTGGTCTCCACCCACACGATCAATCTTCAGGAGCAGCTCATCGGGAAAGACATCCCGATCGTGAAAGGCATCCTGAAACGGGATTTCAAGGCGGTTCTCTTCAAAGGGCGCGCTAACTTTCTTTGTCCGCGTCGTCTGGAATTGGCCATGCGGCAGTCCGGGGATCTGTTCAATACCAACGAGAGCACGGAACTGGCGGCCATCTACGAATGGAGTCAGAAGACGGAAGACGGCAGCCTGGCGGATCTGGATTTCACTCCGCAACCGGGGCTCTGGGCTCAGATCTGTAGCGAGCCTCACATTTGCACGGCCAAAGCTTGCGGTCCCAGCCGTTGCTTCTACCAGAAGCTGCGCCGGGAAGTCATGGCGGCCGATGTCGTGGTGGTGAACCACATGCTCCTGTTTACACTTTTGTCCTCTCAGGAGGAGTTCCAGGGAGAAGGCGATGGCGGGCTGCTGTTTCCCAATGATCTCGCGATTCTGGATGAAGCGCACACTCTGGAGAACGTTGCCGCCAAGCAGTTGGGGATGAACGCGAGCCGATCCGCGATCCGGTTTATCGTGAATCGCCTCTACAATCCGCGAAATCGAAAAGGATTGTTTCAGGCGAACCGCGACACGGCGGGAATCACAGCGGCCTCCAAGCTGCTGGAGAACGTGGATATCTTCTTCGACGAAGTTGAGGACGCGGCACATTTCAAGAACAACGCGCGGGAGATGCGAGTGCGTGAACCGGGGCTCGTGGATGATTTGCTGTCGAGTTACCTGCTGGAAGTGCAGCAGGCGACCACGAACCTCGCCGAAAAGGTCGATCGCGAAGCGGCCAGTCTGGAGCTCCGCGACATTGCTTCCCGGCTCCGGGACGCCCGACTAGCGGTCAGCACCTTCATCGATCTCTCCGCGGAAGAGCATGTCTACTGGGTGGAACGCTCGGGTCATGAGCTCCGGAATATTTCCCTGCACGCGGCGCCCCTGGATCTGGCAGACCGGTTGCGGCGGCTCTTCTTTCAGGATGGGCGCAGCTGCGTGCTGACCAGCGCGACGCTGGGAGTGGGGGATCAGGACCTCTCGTACTTCAGGAATCGTGTGGGTGCGGAAGAAGCTCGTGCGGTCCAGATTGGCAGCCCGTTCGATTACAAGGAGCAGATGAAGCTGTATTTGCTGCGAGACATCGTGGCCCCGGATCACAAGGATTACGAAACCCAGTTGGCGGACTGGATCGAGCACTTCCTCAACCTCTCTAAGGGGCGGGCCTTCGTGCTCTTTACCAGTTACCGTCTCATGGATCGGATCTCTGAGGCGCTTCGGCCTTATGTGGAAGAGCAGGGCTGGGAGTTGCTGGTTCAGGGCAAGAGCGGGACAAGGTCCGTCATTCTGGATCAGTTCAAGCGGGCCAAGTCCGCCGTTCTCTTCGGAACGGACAGCTTCTGGACGGGGGTCGATGTGCCCGGCGAATCGCTTTCCAATGTCATCATTACCCGGCTTCCTTTTGCCGTGCCGGATCATCCGCTGACGGAGGCTCGACTTGAGCAAATTAGCGAGCGCGGAGGCAATCCTTTCACGGAGTATTCTGTTCCAGAGGCCATTCTCAAGCTGCGCCAGGGAGTGGGGCGGCTCATCCGGTCCAAGCGGGACAAAGGCATCGCCGTCATCCTCGACAATCGCATTCTGGGCAAGGCGTATGGAAAAGCCTTTTCGGGAGCGATCTTAAGTGAGACAGGATGAACCGATTTGCGATCATAGCGCTGGGGGTGTTTTTGGGTGGATGCAGCGAGCAAGTCAGTGCTCCCAAACCCGCTGCGGACAATCCCTCTCCCATGGAGGCGGAGGCCAAGTCTTTGGCATTGGGGCTCGTGCCTCATTCGCCGGAGGATTTGCAGCTTCGGCAAGCGAGGCTCGATCTCATTGATGAACTCTCCGAGAAACCCTTTCTAGTCAGTGATCCCCGCGTTCTCCAGGTTATTGCGTCGGTACCGCGCGAAGAATTCTGCCTTCCGGCCAATCGGCATCTGGCCTATCGCAACACGGCTTTGCCGATCAGTTTTGGTCAGACCATCAGTCAGCCTTATATCGTGGCTTTCATGACGGAAAAGCTGGAGCCGAAGCCGGATGATCGCGTCTTGGAGATTGGGACGGGTTCCGGCTACCAGGCTGCGGTCTTGAGCCCCTTGGTGGAACATGTCTACACCATCGAGATCATCCCGGAATTGGCCACTGAAGCTGCGGAGAGGCTGAAGCAATTAGGCTACGACAACGTCAGCGTAAAGCATGGCAATGGCTATCGAGGTTGGGCGGAGCACGCACCCTATGACGCCATTATCGTGACATGCGCGCCCACAGACGTTCCCAAAGCCCTCGTCGATCAGCTGGCTGAAGGTGGGCGTATGGTCATTCCTGTCGGCGAGTTCAAACAGGAGCTCTTCGTTCTCAAGAAGACCGATGGCGAGATCCATCAGGAGAAGATTCTCTCGGTGCTCTTCGTTCCTATGGAAGGAGAGGAATAGGAAATCCGAATTCCGAAACTCGAAATCCGAAAAGCTCTACAGGTTCGATGCAGATCATGCCTGATTAGAGGCTAGGGCATCTTAGGTGGAGATGTGTTCCCAAATAGCTGCGCAACCAGAGGATTCGAGGAAGTCCATTCTCCAGGCCGGAGGCCTATAAGTTCGGTAGCCGGTG
>JBHIXE010000148.1:0-11885 GCA_041984905.1 Verrucomicrobiales bacterium
CTTCTGTATCTTGGATATGCGGAGTCAAGGCACTGGAATTCTCAAAAGTGCATCCCGGCTCCCCGTATAAGCGAACTATGTTACTTTAATATGCTTATGACATGTGATGAGATTCGTCGTCCTGGCCTTCGTGCTGGGATGGATCGCGACGGGGATCGTCGCCTTTATTGTGGTGCGCATGATGCGCGGCGTGATTGACCGCTTTTCCAAGGATGCCGGCAAACAGATTGGCCGAGCTGTAGGCGGTCCCTTGCAACTGGCTCTGCTCTGCCTGGTGACGCGATTTTCCGCCCAGATCCTTGCTCAGGCGCCCACGGAAACCAGCCCTCATGCCCACTGGCCTTACCTCATCATCGACGGACTCTTCACCTTCGTCATGGTGCTCTCCTTCTTCTGGATCGGCTCCCGACTCCTCCGCCTCGTCTGGAAGGCGCTGATGTCCACTTCCACCCTGCTGGAAGACAAGAAACCGGCGCCCTATCTGCCGGTCATTTATCGTCTGTTGAATACCGGCCTCTGGATTGGCGCCCTCCTGACGGGGATCGCCACCCTCGGTGAAGGAGCCCAACAGTTCCTGGTGAATTTGCTCGGATATCAGGCGGCGGAGAACTCCATTGGCAGCTATCTCGCCTTCCTCGGCGGTCTCATGATGGTGATGCTGCTGGCGCGAGTGCTCTTTGGCACCCTGCTCTTTTCCGTAACGCGAATCGCCGCTCGCTTTGGCGCGGAAGAAGTGAACTTGCGCAAGACCTGGATCAGTGGCCTGGAGCGCCCGTTCCTTTATCTCATCACATTGATCGGCTTTCGCATCGCCTGCGAGTTGCTCAATCCTAACGCCGCGAACTTCCCGAACGTCCATGACCTGCTCGCCAGCGTGGTGGAGGTGCTCCTTACCCTGAACATGGTGTGGATCTCCTTCATTGTGGTGGACAAGGTCTTCGCCTACATCTTGATCCCGCTAGCCCTGGCGACCAAAGCGATGGAGCGGGAACTGCTCTTGCTGGCGCGCAAGACGGTGAAGGCGGGCCTGAGCGTGGTCGGGTTCATTTTCATGCTCCAGGCGGTCGGGCAAAGCCCTGCTACGGTGCTCGCCGGGCTAGGTCTTGGTGGTCTGGCCATCAGCTTTGCCGCCAAGGACACCCTGAGCCCGCTGATCTCGGGTCTCTGCATCTACATCACCAAACCCTTCCGAATCGGCGACTTCATCTCCTTGAGCGATGACACGGAAGGCACTGTCGAAGATCTGGGGCTTCGCGCCACCACCATCCGAACGAGACTGGGCACCACCTTGATCGTGCCCAATGACAAGCTCACAACGGCCTCCGTCCAGAACCTCTCCGTCAATGGACGTACTCGGGACGCTGTTCGCATTGCCTTGGATATCGCCACCCCACCGGAACAGCGCAATCAGGCGATGGCCTTCCTCACCAGTGCGGTCACCAGTGCCGAGGGTGCCGAGGAGCCCACCATCAGCCTGCTTACCTTCGGCGGCACCAGCCTCAACTTTGACCTCACCTATTGGGTTCAGGATCCCAGTGTGCTCGACTCCGTGCGCACGCAGATTCTTCTGACGATCGACGAAGGACTGCGAGGAATTGGGATTGTTGGGGGAACCTTGGTTTCCAAGGAAACGCTCCGGGATTCCTTAAGGGAAGCGCTAGAGGAATTCGAGAAGAACGGCCGCAACCCAGGCCAGCAGAATCCAGTGTTGTCGTGATAGTAGCAGGCACACTCCGTGTGCCGTTGCAGTACTATCGGAGACGGCACACGGAGTGTGCCTACTACTTTGGCACTGCCTTCCACCAACCTGCGGTCAACTGCCCTTCTAGATCCGCCAACACGGAGGCGTATTCCGGGTTAGCGGCCTGGTTGATCATCTCTTCCGGGTCGCGCTCCTCGTCATAGAGTTCCCTTGCCAAAACATTTCCGGATTCCCATTCTCGCCACTCCACATAACGATGGCGCTCTGTGCGAATGGCGTAGCCCATGATATCGCCATGGCCCTCGTGCCGGTTTCCCTTTTTTGCCCGGGGATACTGACTGAAGGCGGCACTCTTCCAAGACAGCTCCGGGTTGTCTAGTAGCGGCGCAAAGCTGACTCCCTCGATCCCCGTGGGAGCAGGCAAGCCACAGACATCGGCCAAGGTCGGATACAGATCCACCAACTCGACGAGAGCGCTGCACGTCGTGCCGCCAGCCTTCTGGTTAGGAGAAGCAAAGATCAAAGGCACCCGAGTGGAGAGTTCGTAGTTGTTGGCCTTGGTCCAAAGCCCCTGCTCCCCCAGGTGAAATCCGTGATCGCCCCAAAGACAAATTACCGTCTCATTCGCCAGTTCTAGCGCGCCGAGGCGGTCGAGCAGGCGACCGACAAGGGCATCGATGTAACTGACACAGGCATAGTAGCCGTGCCGAAGTTCCTGCACCTTCTCCTGGCTCAAGTTCGATTCGTCCTCGATATCCGTGTAGCCCTGCAACTCGTCCCAACTGCGTACGGCATACTCCGGAGCATCCTGCGGATGACTGCTGGAGACAGGGACGGGAATCTGATCCCGGTCGTAGAAATCCCAATACTTCTGAGGTGCACAGAACGGCAGGTGCGGTTTGCGGAATCCCACCGCCAGGAAGAAGGGCTGCTCATTCCCTGCCAAGTCCCCCAATACTTTCAGTGCATCCTCGCAGACCACTCCGTCCACATAGGTGGAGTCCGGAACGTTCGCCGCTTCGGATGCAGCTCGTTTCAATCCTTCCCCAGCCAGGTTCTCGGGAAGCGCATAGCGCAGTTCCGGATCCCGGGTGACATCATGAAGTGGTTCCTCGGACCAGGAAGGTGGATCCTTGGCGGGCTTACCACTTCCATGGTAGATCTTCCCAATCGAACGAGTGTAGTACCCCTCATTCTTGAAATGCTGGGGCAGTGTCACCACTTCCGGCAAGGCCTCCCGAAAGTGCGTCTTCAGATCCCAGACCTGGGTGGTGTCCGGGCGTCGCCCCGTCATGAGGGAGATGCGTGACGGGCTGCATACTGCTTCCTGACAATAGGCTCGCTCGAAGACGGTTCCCTTGGCCGCGATGCGATCGATATTTGGCGTAATGGCAATCGGGTCCCCATAGCAGCCCAGAACCGGCCGGAGATCGTCAACCGCAATGAACAGCACGTTTGGCTTTGCCTGCGCCCAACTACTCAGGCAGGCAAAACCCGCAATCAGCGCCAGCACTCGCCTATTCATGGTTCAATTGGCGTCTTGGAAGAAGTAGTCCGGATAGGTGGGATTCAGCTTTGCCTTATCCGGCTCGCCATCCACGAAGCAATCCGCGATTTCCTTCTGAAGGCGATAGACGTTGTCCATGTTCAAGAGCGGATCATTGGTCTGACGCCGCCAACTCAGCAATTGCTCCTTCAGACGCGCAAAGGTTTCCGCATGCTCCGGATCGTCGGCCAGATTTGTGAATTCGAAGGGATCAGCTTCCAGATCGTAGAGTTCGAATTCGGGCGGTTGACGCATGCGCAGATAGGCGGAACGAACCGGTTCCGGCGCTTCACCGATCGTCTTGTGCAGCCCAGTAAAATACCGTTCTACGGTGAAGTCATACCCCGGATTTACCTCGCCGTGCAGAACATACTGGATCAGCTTGAAGCGCTTATCCTCGACCGTACGCTGGGGATAGTAGTCCTTGGCGGAATGGGTGTGGTATTCCGTGTAGAGATACTCTCGCCAGTTTGTTGCCTCGCCTTTGACCAGAGGCAGGAGCGAACGACCTTCCAAACTTGCGATCGGCTTGGCCCCGGCGGCTTCGAGGAAGGTTGGGAACAGATCCAGGGTTGAGACCAGATCCGAGTTCTCACGAGCAGCGGCCTGCAGATCCGCCAAGCCCTGTCCCCAATGCATGATCATCGGAATCCGGATGCCTCCCTCAAAGGAGGTCCGCTTACCCCGGATGATATCGGCGCCATGATCGCCAATATAAACAATGAGCGTGTTATCGAATTTGCCAGCCTTCTTCAGTTCCTCCGTTAGATCCCCAATCAAGGCATCCAATCGCATCATGCAGTTGTAGTAGTCCGCCACCTGCTGGCGCAGTTCCGGAGTGTCCAGGCCGATGTATTCCAGGGTGGTGACATCCTCACCCGTCAACAGCTCCTCGGGCAGGCCGCCAGCCTCCGGGATAAAGGGCCGGTGGGCGTCTGGGTAATTCACCGCGAGATAGAAAGGGTCGTCAGAGGCGCGGATGAACTCGCGAGCGGTCTCGGCATACTTGTCCATGTCCTTGCGATTGAAGTTGGCGCCGTTGAACTGCTTGAAATCAAACGGGAACGCGCTGGCAGGGTTCACGTGCAGCTTGCCGATAATGCCGGTGCGATAGCCTGCTTCTTTCAAGCTTCGCACGAGGTTTGGCGTACTGCCGTCATACATTCGGAACTTCCAGGTCGCCAGGCCGATCTGACCGTTCTGATGCGGGTAAAGGCTGGTCATGAACGCGGCCCGAGACTGGCTGCAACCCGCTTGAGGCACATAGGCGCGGTCGAAGCGAACCCCATTGGCGGCGAGGTCATCCAGCACGGGTGTCTTCACATAGGGATCCCCATAGCAACTCAGCTCGGGTCCATTGTCCTCCGAGACAATCAGCAGAATGTTTGGACGCTCCGCCTCTTTGGCTGCAGCTGCTTTGGCCTTCAGATCCGGCACGGGTTTCGCCTCTTTCCGGGGCAACCATTGGCGGTGAGCTGCCAGGACCGTTTCGTTCTCTGGACGGCCCGCCACGTTGTCCCACTCATGAGGATCCGCGGCATGATCGTAGAGTTCCTCCGTACCATCGGCATAGTGGATATAGCGCCAACGCTCGGTGCGGACTGCGTGATTGCCCTTGCCGTAGGTCATGAGCGCCGGCAGTTCCCAAGCCGCCTCTGGATTCTCGAGTAGCGGCTTCAGGCTCTTGCCATCACACTGGTCATCCGCCGACAGGTCACAGAGTTCCAGGAGCGTCGGATACAGGGCCGTCAGATCGACTGGTTTCTCACAGCGACTGCCGGGCTCCGTCACGCCAGGTGCGACGACGATGAACGGGATATGGTTGCTCTTTTCCCAAAGCGCGAATTTCTCGATGTGATCCTTTTCGCCGAGGTGAAACCCGTGATCCGACCAAAGCACCACGATGGTGTTCTCCCGGCGCGGACTCGCCTCCAGGGCATCCAGCACCCTTCCGATCTGGGCATCCGCGAAGGTGCAGCAGGCGGCATAGGAACGGATGAAGTCATGGTAGGAATTCGGGATCCTCTCTTCCAACTGCTGCATCCCCTTCCAGAACCACGTCTTCTTGGCCATCAGTTTCTCTGCCCCGCTTGGTAGATCACTCCAGTCATCTTCTTTCCGCACTGGGAAGGCGATGTCTTCAAACCCCTCATGGTAGGCAGGTGGAGCAAAGAACGGGGAATGAGGCTTGAAGATGCCGCAGGCCAGAAAGAGTGGCTTGTCCTCTGGTGGATTCCGGAGTGCCTCAATGCAGTAGTCCGCCGATTTGAAGTCGATGGTGTCTTGCTCGTCAGGTGGCCAGGCGCCCCAGTCCGTATTGGCGGAGCCATAGTCCGGCGCCTGGTTCAGCTTCTGGGGCGGCATGTTCTGCGGCGCCATCGGCTGAAAATCATCGAAGGAGGCATCGTCGTGGAAGGCTCCTTCCAAGTGATGGTGAAAGATCTTCCCCGCCCCTTTGACCAGGTAGCCGCCCTTCTGGAATTGCTGCATCAGGGTCAGGCGATCCGGGGTTGCCCCGCGCCAATCGCTCTTGTTCCCATAGACGCCCGTCGTCGAGGGACGCAGCCCAGTCATGGTGGCGGCGCGAGAGGGATTGCAGGCGGCGGAGATGCAATAGGCCCGGGTGAAGAGCATGCCGCGGTTCGCGAGGCGTTCCAGATTGGGAGTCTTGATGGGCGACTCTGGGTCCAACAGGGAGATCCAGTCGTTCATATCGTCCACCGCGATGAAGAGCACATCTGGGGCCCCAGCGGCCCGTAGACTGGAGATCCAGAGCAGCCCCAGGATAGAGAGCCAATGAAGGAGGGGGAGGTTCATGATCACAAGAATCTGAAAGGGCGGATTCTGCCGCGATAAGAGGTTGCCACTGGTAGATATTTACCAAGACGTTTCGGCTCTCGTCCTGCCAATCTACAGAAAGTTTGAAACCGGCTGTCTGCGTTCTCCAATAGCAGGGTCAGCAACCTCAAATACCCATTACCAATGACAACCCTACCTCATCAATCCTTGCCCAAGACCGCGCCGGATCCCGAGAAGCTGCAACGCTTTGCCGGCCACATCCTCACTGAAGTTGGCGCGGCCGCTGCCGGAGCCCTGGTTCAGGCAGGCCTGGAACTCGGCCTCTACGAAGGACTGGCCGAACATGGTCCAGCCTCCAGCACCGAACTCGCCACCAGGCTTGGCATGAACGAACGGCACCTGCGGGAGTGGCTCTATGCCCAGGCCGCCAGCGCCTACATCACCGTCGATCCCGAAACCCGCGAGTTCTCCATGAGCCCCGAGCAATTCGCCGTGCTGGTGGACGACTCCTGCCCTGCCTACCTGGGCGGCGCCTTCAATGGGGTGCGGAGCGCCTACCACGCCATCGACGCACTGACGCAATCGCTGCGCACGGGTGCTGGAATCGCCTGGGGAGACCAGTGCAACTGCCTGTTCTGCAGCACGGCGGAGTTCTTCGGTCCCACCTATCGCGGCTTCCTGCTTAGCGATTGGATTCCGGCTCTGGACGGGATGGAAGCTCGCCTCCAGGCCGGGGCGCAAGTCGCAGACATCGGCTGTGGTTTCGGTCATTCCACCATGCTTCTGGCCGAGCAATTCCCGAACTCCACCTTCACCGGAATCGATCTCCACGCCCCGTCCATCGCCGCCGCTCAAAAGGCTGCCGCGGAAGCCGGCTTGACCAATGCGCGATTCGAATGCGCTAACGCAGAAAACTGTGAAGGAAGCGCCTTCGACCTCATCACCATCTTTGATGCCCTGCACGATATGGGCTCGCCCGCCAAAGTGGCGCAACACGCCCGCCAGATGCTGCGCCCAGACGGAGTGTTCATGGTGGTGGAGCCCCGCGCCGGTGACACATTGGGAGAAAACCTGAATCCCGTGGGCCGGGCTTTTTACAGCTTCTCCACGGCGTTCTGCACCTCCAACGCGCTCTATCAACTCCATCAGGATGAAGCTGGTATCGATGCGCAGAATGGCATCCTGGGAGCGCAAGCGGGTCCCGCACAAATCAGCACGGCACTGCAGCAAGGCGGCTTCCGCGAAGTGCGGAAGATCTCTGAGACGCCTTCCCTGATGGTGCTCGCAGCGCGGCCCTGAAAACGGGAAACGTTTCCGTTCAGTCTCCGTCTTCTACCACGGCTAATGCGCGGGAGTGGCTTGGACGAGTCCCCTCAAAGGGCTCGGGAAGAGTTGCTCCCGCGTCCTCGTGTCTCCATCAGGAAATCAGGAGCTGAAGATGCTCAGATTACTGATGCCTTCGCCCAGTTTTCCCCAGAAGTTATGGTCGATGTGCTCCAATGCAGGGTGCTGCATGAGGATGAGAGCCAGGGGAACCAAGAAGATGCCGAGAAAAACTACGATTCCAGCGACGACGAATTCGGGAGCGATGAACTTTGGGATCATGACTGCGTGGACTCCGTTTCGGGAGGAGACAGCAGACCGTTGATCGTTTCTTTCAGAGAGTCCAGCGATTCTTTATTTGGAGAGCCCACATAACGCCAAATGACGTTGCCGCTCGTATCCACAACACAAACGGAAATCTTGTTCTTGGGAGTGCCGAAGGTCTTGAATCCCACGCCTTCCCAATCCAGCAAGATCGGCCAGGCTGCGGAATTCTTCTGGAATCCCTTACGCAATGGATCCTTCAGGAAATCCGGAACGCCCTCCAGATTGGCGATTCCCACAATATGGATAGGCTCCAGGTAATCCTCGGCGATTGGCTCGATCCATTTTTTCACATGCGCCGCACCAAATTGGCCGGCCAGAGTAATCATCATGGGCTTATCGAGCGGAAAGCTGATCCGGTGATTCACCCCGTGTTGATCTTCAAACTCCATGGTCGTCGAGGAGATATCCAGGCCGCCAGCAGGAAGTGGCGGTACATCCGCTGCCTTCAGGGAGGGAAGGAACGAACCCAGGAACAGCGCGACAGTAGGCAGCGCTACCCAGGATGAAGGCTGAAGAGCACACAATAGCTTCATCATTTTGATCGGGTTAGTTGGTTTGGAAACCGGAGCTACTGTTCATCAGGATACTCCAGACGCTTAACGATTACAAACCTTTAGAGGTTGCTTCGCCGGCTCCCCGGATTGGGAGGCGGTGTGTGCCCCTTACCTCCAAAAGGCTCGGCACCGTATTCACCCAGGTTCGCCGGCCATCCGTTTCTGGATGACCGGCAATCCCGTTCAAGCGGTGTTAAGCGAGGCGAAAGAGGAGAAACTCGCTGTCTTCCTGACCGTGCAGATCAAACTCGGCCGCATCGATCGAGGCGCCATCTCCCGGATTCAGGGTTTCACCCCCAACTTCCAGTTTTCCGCTAATCAGGTGGAGCCAGGCGTGAGACCGGTCTCCACTGGGCGCAAGACTGGTAGCCTGACCGGCGGCCAGTTTGCCAAAGTAGATGTCCGCATTCTGCCGCATCTCGATGGAACCGTCCCGGCCATCGCCCGAGGCGAAGAGAGTCAGCCCTCCGTCAGGTTTCAGCGCGTTGGTATCCAGTTCGTGATACCGAGGCTCACCGCCCGAACGGTTGGGCCGAATCCAGATCTGCAACAGGTGGACCGGCACCTCCTTGGAAGCGTTGAACTCCGAGTGCATCACCCCTTCCCCAGCGGACATGTACTGAAACTCGCCGGGTTTGATGTTGCCGACGTTGCCCATGGAATCGCGATGCTGCAATTCTCCAGAGATCACGTAAGTAAAGATCTCCATGGAGTGATGTGGGTGCGTCCCAAATCCCTCGCCTGGCTGGATCACATCGTCATTGATGACCCGCAAGGTGCGGTATCCCATGTGACCAGGATCCATGTATTCGCCAAAGGAGAAGGTGTGATAGCTGGAGAGCCAGTCGAAGCTGGAGTGGCCACGTTCATCGGCTCTGCGCACCGTCATGGTAAAGTCTTTTGTTTTCATGGTGTCATTGAATCGTACTCCGTGGATTCTCTCCAATGCCGAAGCGGAATGGTCTCCATGCAATGCCGTTATGGGCTGAAATCCGTGGCGTTTCGTCTGGGAATGAGAAACCATAGCTCTTCCCCATCCACCCCATGCAGGATCTTCGACTGGTCAGAGCTTTTGTCACCGTGGCTGAAGAGCAAAGCTTCACCCGGGCAGCCCGTCTTCTGAACATCACCCAACCCGCTCTCAGTCGTCAGGTGAAGAGCCTGGAAGATGAGCTTGGGGTCGAGCTCCTCATCCGCGACAGTGGATCCGTGCGGGTCAGTCCTGCGGGAGAGTACCTCTTGCCCCTGGCCCGCAACCTCCTGACCGACGCCTCGGAGGCCGCTTTGGCCGTGCGTGGGTTTGCCACCTGCCGGGAAAAGAACCTGGCAGTCGGTTACCTGGCGCCCAACCTCGGTTCCTTCCTGGCGGATGCCCTGACCAGTTTTCAACAGGTCCACAACACCGTGCAGGTCTCGCTCCACGAACTCAGCCCGGGAGCCATGGTCGCCAAGCTCAGGGATGGACTGCTGGACATCGCCTTCATCGGCTACGCCTGTCCGGAGTTGGCCCAGGAGTTTGACCTCTTTGAGGTCCGTCAGGCCAAACTCCATGCCGTGCTTTGTCGCACCCATCCCTTGGCTAACCGCTCCTCCATCGCGCTGAAAGAGTTGGCACAGGAACCCTTTATCGGGCTTTCCACCAGCGAGTTCCCGGGACGCCAGACGTTGATCCGGGCACTCTGTGAGGAACGAGGCGGATTCACCACCAAGTTTACTTTGGAAGCGGATGGCCTCGCCAGCGTGATGGCCTTTGTCGCAAGCAATCGCGGGATCGCCTTGATGCCGGACGAAGTCGCAGCCATGGCCCCGGCGCAGGTAAGCTTCCTTCCCCTCAACGACGACGATCCGCCGCTCACGATCACTGTCGCCGCACTCGTCGCCAGGGATGAAGCCCGCCAGGCGGTGCGCCTGTTTCTCAACGAATGCCGGCAGGTGGCCAGCTAGTCCCTAGCAGACCTTGAAGGGGCTCACATTTCCGTCGGTATCCCCAAAGCACACTCCCATCGCCCGTCCTGCGACGACCGCGGAGCTCTGGGGCGACACCTGAGACAGCACATTGACCGCCTCTTCAATGGGGACGCCCACGATGTCGGGCGGCTGATAGCTGACCATCTGGCCGAATCGGCCCTCGACGACAAATCTTACGGCGTGAGCTCCAAATTGAGTCGCGAGCACCCGGTCGAAATTGGTGGGAGGACCTCCGCGCTGCAGGTGGCCCAAGACCACGGCCCTGCTCTCCTTGCCCGTGAGTTGCTCGATCTCATGGGCCACGCGCTCGCCAATACCTCCCAGACGCACTTGCTGGCCGTGGACGGACTTGGCCATGATGCCGCCATCCGGCCAATGAGCCCCTTCCGCAACGACCACAATGGTGAAACTCTTTCCAGCATCCGCGCGCTGCTGAATCTTGGCGCAGACGTGTTCGAAGGTCCAAGGGATCTCCGGCAGCAGGATGACGTCCGCCCCGCCCGCGATTCCGGAATGCAACGCAATCCAGCCGGCATGCCGGCCCATCACTTCCAGGACAATGACTCGCTCGTGGCTCTCCGCCGTCGAGTGCAGCCGGTCCAGCGCATCCGTGGCACAGGCCACCGCGCTATCGAACCCGAAGGTGAACGCCGTCGCCGAGAGGTCATTATCAATTGTCTTTGGCACCCCGACCACCGGGACACCGGCTTCATGAAATTGTTGAGCTACTGAAAGGGACCCATCTCCGCCGACACAGATCAGACCTTTCAGATTCAAATCTTGTGTCGTTTTGCGCACCTGCTGGATGAGTTCCGGATCGATCCCCATGCGATCGTCGACTCCTTGCTTGGCGGCAAAGTGGCCTTTGTTGGTGGAGCCCAGAATGGTGCCTCCCCGGGTCAAAATGCCGGAGGTGTTGGAATGATCCAGCTCGATAAATCGCGCAGGCTCAAGCAGTCCCTCATATCCTTTGAGGATTCCCACCGCACGATACCCCAGTTGACAGGCTGCCTTGACAGACCCGCGAATCACGGCGTTGAGCCCCGAGCAGTCCCCACCCGAAGTGAGAATCCCTATTGCCCCTTGATGCATAAGGCGGAGTTAGCACGAGTCATGCCATCCTGAGCCGGGTTAGGCCGCCAGAGCCTCCTGCATCAGGTCGAAGCGATAGTCGGCGGCGAATGCGCGCACGGCCTGCGCGGCTTCCGCATCCTGGTGCTCGAACTCCCCACACAGGGATAGAATGGCGTCGGAGTCACACTCGATGGCGCACTTGATCAGTCTCCGCCGAATCTCATCCGGCAAACTGGACAGACTCACCTTCCTGGACTTCGAGCGGTCAACCTGCACCTCCACAGGCATGGGTTCCTCAAAGGAGATCTTTGCATGATGCTCAATCGTTTCCACCACCTCGTGCAACCGGACCGGTTTGCTCTGGAATCCTACGCACCCGGCTTCGTGCGCCGCCTTGACATCGTCGTCAAAGGCGCTGGCACTGACGCAGATCACGGGCACGTCCGCTCCGCCCGGGAGTTGCTTGATGCGCCGGGTGGCTTCCAGGCCATCCATGATTGGCATCTGCACATCCATAAAGATGAGGTCAAAAGTTTGTTCTTGCAGCTTGTTCAATACCCCTACCCCGTCCGCCACGAAGGTAGCTTCAAAT
>JBHIXE010000148.1:11895-12243 GCA_041984905.1 Verrucomicrobiales bacterium
TGTTGGGCGGTCAGTTTACCCAGGCGTTGGACCTCCCTCCTGGATTTGCGAGGTTTCTTCCGCAGAACTTTCAGAGGAATGGAGAGGCGGAAGGTGGAGCCCCTTCCAATTTCGCTGTCCAGCTCAATAACTCCGCCCATCAACCTGGCAAATTCCTGAGCGATCGCCAGTCCCAGCCCCGTGCTCCCTTCCCGGAGCGAGCCCTCGCCAACCTGCTCGAACATGGTGAAGACCCGGCCCTGATCCTTCGGCGCGATTCCGACTCCCGTGTCTTGCACTTCAAAGGAGAACGTCTGCACTCCCGCCTGAGCTTCGCCGAGACAGAGCACCCGCATTTCTATCTGGCCC
>JBHIXE010000149.1:0-12167 GCA_041984905.1 Verrucomicrobiales bacterium
ACTTGGTCAGGGCGATCGAGCAAAAGCAATTGGCACCTACTTAGGTGATCAGCAAGTGGAGATGCTCAATGGTGCAGTGCAGACTTTCCCAGTCTTCGATCTCAAAGTGATGACTTGGACGAACCGTCATGGCAACACCGCAGTCGTGAAAGCTGGGCCGGTATCGCCCTGAAGCCACGCTGAGGAATTGTCGCTTAGCCCCGTCTATTGCGAGCTTGATAAAGGCCCCTTCCGGAAATGTCGAAGATGGCGGCTCTATTTTTCCGCCAATATCGAGGCCATGTCCACTTGGCGAGCCCGCCCCTCCCTGTCCAAAAGTCTTACTTCGATAGAGATTTCAATCCCCACCTCTCCCTCAGGTCTTCGGGCAGTTGTTCGAACCGAATTCGTGTCGCCCCTGAAGCGTGCATGATTCGGATTGCGTCGGGTTCCACTTTGAGGACTCTCACGTTTTGGTAGGTCTTGGGGATTCCCAAATCGGTCATAGCGGTAAGCTCAGTAAGCTCCTTCCCTACCAAAGTGACTTCTACCGCGTCTAAGTTTACCGATAACAGAGTCCCAACGACTCCGGTATAATTGCGAGTTTGCCCCAAGACCTCCGCCAATGCCTCGCTCGCTAAAGGAAACTCGTTGTTCTCTAGCAGTCGCACCAACTGCTCGCCTCTATTCAATACGGTCTCCCATTGTTGTCGTGCCAGCGCCAGAGTCTGATCCGCTTCCTCCATCAGAGTGCTTGCTTCCTTCAGCTTGAAACCTGGGCGCATGTGCTCGGGCAACCCTGCAATAGACTGACTCGATAGCTCCGAGGCTGATTCTGCGCTGGCCTGAAGACGTCCGGCTTCCGCCCTACTGGACTCGTGATGCTGTTGAGCTGATGTCCAGGACAATCGCTCCATACCCACGTCCTCCAGAAAATCCTGAACCTGAGATACATGTCTCGAGCCAGGGTAATCCGAACTCAAATCACTCAGCTTATCCAACGCTGATTCCCTGTCACGGATGAAAAGAATGATAACGTCGGCCAAAGATTGATCCACCGGTATCGATTCAGAAATTTCGAGAAGCCCTGTGGGTTTGGAAGCTGCCAGGGTGCTGCCGCCTACACCTGCTGGCTTTAGACTGCCAGGCTCGGCACCTGTAGCGGTGTCAACCTCTTCAGAACGATCCTTCAATGGGGTGGAGGCTTCATTCAGCTCCACGACGGAGCTTGCGACAAGCCTCAAGGCAAGCGCCAAAAGGCCCACAAGAACGACGGAGATCATTCCAACGGATAGCCATCGTTCGAACCTCGCAGCCGCCGGGACGTCGAGCCCAACCTCACCAGAAATCCCATCGACCTGGAAACCATACGATTTCCCTCGATATTGGTATCCTCCAAACCAGACTGGATGAAGGTAATGTTGAGCATGGAGATTCTCGAAATTAAACCTTCCTGTCCAAACATCGCGTCCCTGGCTCCCCCTTGAGAGGATACTCTTTTTGATTTCAGCCATTATTCTCTGCTCCAACATCTCTGTCCCCAATTGAACACCCGCATCCTGACTAGTAGCCAATGGCGGAACCACCAGTTCGTCGCCCTGAGCCGCTTCCCCGAATTCATCAAGCGAGGGATTCATTGTAGGGTGCTTAACCTTCAGGTGCACCGCCTGCTTTGGAACATTCAGTCTTAGCTCAATCGCATTAACTCCTACAACGCCCTCTTCCGAACTCCACTCGGTCTCCCAAGAGGCGGCCCTACCACTACCTCCACAGTGACTACACGACTTGCCCGGCCGCCAGCGACCTGTCCCTCCACAGACTCCGCAAGGTCCCTGAACTTTCTTTTCCCGCCCGACTTGTGCTGTCCACCGATTGTTGCATTCGCCCCCAACAACCCAAAAAGGAATGTAGATGCATTCGAGGCTCGAATCCAAATTCTTCGCCCCAAGTTTCCGCATCCAAGATCTACCATACCGCAGCATTCTTGCTTGCACGATCCTCCCGGCCTTTGCTTTGGAAACAGAAGGTTTTATCAAGAACATGGTTGGAAACGAGAGATCGAGGTCACGCGCCCTAATGTGCTTTGGTAAGAAAGGGTTGGCCTTCTGAAGTCCCCCCTCTGCTCCAGCGACCTCTGCCGGGATAGGGGGTGGTAGTTGCGGAACATTGCTCGATTTCCCGCAAAGGGCGCATTCAACAATACTACCTGGATGAAGGGATTCCGCGACCGAGATCGGTGAGCCACAGTTGGGGCATTTGAAGTGCATGGTTCTGAAGATTCTTACATCGAAACAAGCCAACGAACCTTATCGTGTCAATAGTCACGTTTACTTGAGGCGTTGCTACCCCGGACTGTGCTGTCATGCCCGATTCCTTCGGCCAGAGGCTCAGCCATGCAGCGATGGATATTCTCCTGGAGGAATGTCATCGCCTGAACCTGTCCTTTGAAGATATAGGGGCGAAAGCACACGTGGACAGATCGACCGTAAGTCGGTCGTTAAGGAAGGAGCGGAATCCAACCCTTTGGGTGTTCGCAGATCTGGCAACAGCAATCGGCCTCGACCCTGGCGAGGTGCTTACCCGGGCGATGGAACGAGCGTCGGCAGAGGGGTAGCGCGATCCGTGCAAAAACGACCGGTTCTGCACGCCTGAAAACCCAAGTCAACTTCCCCGATTAACCTTCGTGCAAAACTCATTGCAAAACTATTGGAGTTTTGCGATAGGTTTTTGCAATGAAATTCGGATATGCGCGGGTCTCCACAGAAGATCAATCCACGGATCCCCAGGTCTTGAAGCTTGAAGAAGCCGGAGCCGAAAGGATCTTCACCGAAACTGCGTCCGGCGGTCGATGGGATCGTCCTGTACTGCACAGCATGTTGGAACAGCTTCGCCCCGACGATCAGGTTGTTGTTTGGAAGCTTGACCGACTCAGCCGCTCCCTTCTCGACCTGCTACGCATCGTGAAACAGATCGACGACACAGGTGCTGGATTCATCAGTCTTTCGGAATCCATCGACACGACCACCCCTGCTGGCAGGATGATGATGCAAATGATTGGGTCTTTCGCGGAGTTTGAGCGCGAGATGATCCGGGAGCGCACCAAGGCAGGACTCGCGGCTGCCAAAAAGCAAGGTCGCCTGGGCGGGAGACCCCGCAAACTCACTGAGAAAGATGTCCAGGCAGTCCGAAAGTTGCTCGCCCAGGGAGAGCCGATGGCCGATATTGCCCGCCTTTTCCGCGTCCACCCTTCCACCATCTCAAGATTGTCCCGCTGAGGATTCGTTTGCTGGATCTACGAGGTAAAGTGCGGTGCCCCCAAACGCACAGAGCCCATCCAATTGGACGGGCTCATCACGACTGAGATGTGAATGATGCGTAGCTTCGGCTATTTCTTCATGGGGCCTCCACAGTGCGGCATCCGGGCTCCAAAGTATGGGTTGTCTACTTTACCGTCGGCACTGAGCCAGACTCCATTTCCACCCTTCACCATTGGGCACTTCATCGGGGTGAGTTTGCTGTCCTTGTCCATGGCAGCGACTTTGATGGCTTCCTGGCTCAAGAGGACAAAGGCGGTGCGGGACTCCTCAATCGTTGTGGCCGCGGCGACGGCTAACGCTGGCTTTGCCAGGGCGCTTTTCTTATCGAGTTCGGCCAGTTCCGTGGCCGCTTTTTGGGCGGTTGCCAGATCGTCTTTGTAGAGGGCATTGGCTACAGCAAGGTAGCCTTCCAGCATGGGACTGGCGTGTGCCCCATGCTCATGGCCGCCATCCGCTGCCATCGAATTGAGCACCAGGATTCCCGTGAATCCCAGGACTGCGATCAGAATGTTGGATACGAATTTCATTGCTTTCTCAGGGTAGGATTCGTGCCTCGCCCATTAGCGAGGGTTGTGTTTCTAGAACCCCGGACTTCTTCCCGCCCCTCAAAGAAAAAACGGCGGATCGTCATCTGACAATCCGCCGGACTTGTTCAGGGAAAGCGGCCGATACCCGTACTACCGGGACTTCAGCCCAGTCTTGTGTTGGAAGTGATAAGCGCGCGGCTGGCTTTTGCCCTTCTGCTCGCCCACATTCAGGGCGATGGTCGGAGTCCGCCTGGCGTCGGCCGCTTTCGCGTCTTCCATCTGCAGTTGTTCCTGACGGCGCTCCTTCTGTTCTTTGAAGGCGCGGTAGTTGGTCTTAGACGGAGGGGCGGCCGAGGAGGTGACTACGGCTGCTCCCAGCATGAGGATGATCGCAAGGTATGTCTTTGATTTCATTGGTTTGAGGTTTTGAGGTTGTATTACCAAAGACTTCAACGCCGCTCTCTGCAGAATCCCTCTAAAAATGTCTATCTTTTTTTCGGGGGCTCCTGGCCTGGATGATCGCTCCTTTGAAGAATGTGGACAATTCTCAAGGGATTCCGGGAACGGCGGAGCTCAAGGAGAAGGCAGGCGGTCGAGGAGGAGCGGCCTGTAAACTCGCGGAACCCGGGCACTTTGTAAAAGTAGCTGTAATATCAAGAATTAAGAAATAAATTCATGACCATGACGCTCCGCCCGATCCTTCCGGTCATCCTGGTCCTGCTCGCGACCGTTTCCCGGGTCTCCTGCCAAGATTCCCTCTCGCTCTCTCCTCAGGCCTCGCTCTCGGAATTCGTCGCCTTTGGAGTGGCGAACAATCCAGGGTTGGCGGCGGACTACCAGCGCTACGAAACCGCCCTGCAACGCATCCCCCAGGTGAAGGCCCTGCCTGATCCCAAGTTCACGGCGACGCATTTCTTCCAATCCATCGAGACCCGGACCGGCTCCCAGGAAACTCAGCTCTTTGTGAACCAGACGATCCCCTGGTTCGGCAAACTCCGGCTCCGGGGCAACGTCGCGTCCCAGGAAGCCGAAGCGATCAGCCACGCCTATGAAGGGGCCGTGCTCAAGCTCGCGGAAGAGATCGGCTTTGCCTACTACGACTATGCCTACCTGGGCGAAGCCACGCAGATCACGAGCAGCCTGATCGATCTGCTGGAAGGACTCACCGACACCGTGGTAACCAAAGTCCGTGGCGGAGGCGACCTCGCGCCCTTGCTGAGACTGGAGGTGGAACTGGCCAAGAACCAGGACCTGCTGCAGACCCTCCAGAAACAGAGTCTGAGCAAGAGCGCGGAGTTGCGGGCCTTGCTGGGGATGGAGACCTCCTCCACCAAGCCGATCCCGGTGCCTGACCTTCCGAAGCCTGTGCTGAACCCGCAGTCTCGCAGCGGACTCGTCGCCGCCGCCTTACAGGACAATCCCGAGTTGAAGGAACTGCAGAGCCGGATTGATGGAGCGTCGGAGGCCATGAAGCTCAGCAAGCTGAGTCCAGTGCCGGATCCGACCATCGGTGCCGTCCTGTTCAACACCAGTTCCGCGATGTCTCCGGCCACCGTGGGGAGCGGCGACGATCCCTGGGGTGTGCAGATCAGTTTTTCCATCCCGCTCTGGTCCAAGAAATACAAAGCCGAAAAACTGGAGGCCCAGGCCAAATACGAGATGGCCAAGGCCATGTTGACGGACCGGGAAAATGCGTTGCTGTCCCAGATCGACGCCGCCTTCCAGAAGGTCGCCGAAACCCAGGAGCGTCTCGAACTCTACGATACCACGCTCCTGCCGAAGGCGCGCCAAGCCCTGGAAGTGACCCAGACGAGTTATAAGGCGGACCGGGCCTCGATCCTGGATCTCATCGATAGCGAACGGACGCTGCTGGAGATCGAACGCGGGTACTGGCAGGCCGTGGCGGAGCAATACAAGAGCCTCATCCGCCTGCGCACGCTGACTGGCAAAACCTAGACTTGGAATGAAGCCTTCAATCACCCCCAAAACCCTCATCCTGGCTGCCGCGCTCTTGCTGGCGGGCTGGCTGCTGGGCACCTTCACCAGCGGTGGCGGTCACGACCACGACGGCTCCGCCCAGGCTCCAGGAGAAGCCTCCATCTGGACCTGTTCGATGCATCCCCAGGTTCAGCAGCCCAAACCTGGGAAGTGTCCCATTTGCGCCATGGATCTGATTCCGCTCTCGAAATCCGGGGGCAAGGCGGAGCGCCCACGTGAGATCGCGATGACGGAAGCGGCCAAGAAGCTGGCCCGCATCGCCACGGTTCCGGTGGAGCGCCGCTTCGTGGAGACACAGACCCGGATGGTGGGCAAAGTTTCCTTCGCGGAGACCAACATGAAGACCGTGGCGGCCTACTTCCCAGCCCGGATCGATCGTCTCTACGTGGACTACAAGGGGATCGAGGTGAAGGCAGGCGATCATCTGGCCCAGGTCTACAGCCCCGATCTCCTAGCCGCCCAGGCGGAGTTGCTTTCCGCCCTCAAATTCAATTCTAACCTCAATGCCGCTCGCGAAAAACTGCGTCTCTGGGGCCTGTCTGAGAAACAGATTCAGGCCATTGAAACCAGCGGCCAGACCAGTGACCGCATGGACATCGACTCACCTCAAGGCGGGATCGTGGTCGCCAAGCACGTCAACCAGGGAGACTACGTCAAGACGGGCGAGCCCTTCTTCACCATCGCGGATCTGTCCACCGTGTGGATTCAGTTGGACGCCTACGAGTCGGATATCCCCTGGTTGCGCTTCGGCCAGCCGGTCACCTTTGAGGCGGAAGCCGTTCCCGGGCGGATCTTTGAGGGCACCATTTCTTTCATCGCGCCGCTGGTGGATCCGGCCACGCGCACCATCAAGGTGCGGGTCAACGCCAACAACCCGGGCTTGGTGCTGAAGCCGGACATGTTCGTGCGGGCCACGGCCAAGGCGACACTCGCCGGCGAGGGACGCGTGATTGCGCCGGATCTCGCAGGCAAGTGGATCAGCCCTATGCACCCGGAGATCGTACGAGATGAGCCAGGGAGCTGTCCGGTCTGCGGCATGGCCCTGGTCCAGGCCGAGGAACTGGGCTACACCATCCTGCAGAAGGGCGAAGAAGCGCCCTTGATCATTCCGGTCTCCGCGGTCTTGCGCACTGGCAAACGCTCCGTGGTTTACGTGGAGATTCCCAATCGGGACCAACCGACCTACGAGGGACGGGAGATTCTAACCGGACCGCGCGCCGGGGCCTACTACATCGTCAAGGAAGGCTTGATGGAGGGCGAATTGGTGGTTTCCGAAGGCAACTTCAAGATCGACAGCTCGCTACAGATTCTGGCGAAGCCCAGCATGATGAGCCCGGATGGTACGGGCGGCATGGGAGGTCACGATCACGGAGGAACCGGATCACCGACGACGCATAGCGGAGTCCCGGTCTACGAAGTGGCCCCCATCTTCCACGAGTTCTTGGAAGGCGTGTTTCAGTCCTATCTGAAGATCCAGGAGGCTCTGGCGAGCGATTCTCTCCAGGACGCCCAGGCTCGTAGCCCGGAATTGCTGAAGGCCCTGGGTCGAGTCGATATGGCGGTGCTCGAAGACGAGGCGCACATGGCTTGGATGGGCTATCTGGCCGCGATTCGCGGGAGCACGGAACTGGTGCAGGAAGCCCGGAATCTGGAGCAGGCACGCCTGGGCTTCCAGCCGCTGTCCCAGGCCATCATCGAGTTGACCCAATCCTTCCAGGCCAAACCCGGAGACAACGCGGTCGAAGCCTTTTGCCCCATGGCTTTCGACAACAAGGGTGCGTCCTGGCTGCAACTCGGCACGGATATCCGCAACCCCTACTTTGGATCCAAAATGCTCCAATGCGGTGAAGTGCGATCCGCCCTCACGGAGATGGTTCCGAGCTACAACGCCGGAGAGATATTTCGGGGACAGCTAGGGGCCTTGCTGGAGGACTACTTCCGGCTCTGGAAGGCCTTGTCCGCGGATGATGCGGCAGTGGCCCAGAAGGAGGCTCAGGCGCTGCAGACTTCGTTGGGAGCGCTGGACATGACCGCACTGAACGAAGCAGCGCACCACGCCTGGATGCCCCTGCACCAGGAGTTGGTGCCAGCCGTGGATAGTCTTGCCAAAGCCAAAGACATTGCCTCCCTACGGACCGCCTTCGAGCCGGTTTCCATCGCCTTGACCAAGGCCGTGAAATCTTTCCACCCGGCCGGGCCGGAAGCCGTGTTCGTTGCGCACTGCCCCATGGCCTTCGACTTTCGCGGCGCTTCCTGGCTGCAACCGAACCAAGATCTCCTCAATCCCTACTTTGGCGCGGAGATGCTGACCTGCGGCAGCATCAAGGACAACATCCTGACGGCACCTCCCAGCGAGGATTCTCCCGGCCATCAACACCCGAAACCTTGAGATGGACGACCAAGCGCCCCAGCCGACGTCGCCGCTCGACGCCCTGATCCGGTTTTGCCTGGAGAACAAGCTGATTGTTTTCCTGCTGCTGACCATGTTCATCGTCTGGGGAATTCTGGTGGCCCCTTTCGAGTGGGAGGCAGGCGGGCTGCCCCGCGAGCCGGTCCCGGTCGATGCCATCCCGGATATTGGGGAGAACCAACAGATCGTGTTCACGGAATGGATGGGGCGCTCGCCCCAGGACGTTGAAGATCAGATCACCTACCCCTTGACCGTTGCCCTACTAGGGATCCCCGAGGTCAAGACCGTGCGGAGTTACTCCTTCTTCGGGTTCTCTTCCGTCTACATCATCTTCAATGAAAAGGCGGAGTTCTATTGGAGCCGCAGCCGTGTCCTGGAGAAACTGAACAGTCTTCCGGCGGGAACCCTGCCCCAGGACGTCACGCCCCGGCTCGGACCGGACGCAACCGCGTTGGGGCAGGTGTTCTGGTATACCCTGGAAGGCCGCGATTCCCAGGGCCAACCGGCGGAAGGCTGGGAGCCGCAGGAGTTGCGCAGTATTCAGGATTTCTACGTCCGTTATGCCCTGCAATCGGTCGAAGGGGTGGCGGAAGTCGCCTCCGTGGGGGGCTTCGTCAAAGAGTATCAGATCGACGTCGATCCCGATGCCATGCGGGCCTTTGGGGTGACGCTGGACATGGTCTATAACGCGGTGCGGATGTCGAATCTGGACGTCGGAGCGCGGACGATCGAGATCAATAACGCAGAGTATGTCATCCGGGGACTCGGCTTCATTCAGAGTCTCGATGATCTGCGCAAGACCGTGGTGAAATCCTCGGACAATGTTCCGATCACCCTCCAACAGATCGCCAATGTCCAGCTCGGCCCCGCGTTACGGCGTGGTGCGCTCGACAAAGAAGGCGCGGAAGCCGTGGGCGGCGTGGTGGTGATTCGTTATGGAGCCAATCCGCTAGAAGTTATCCAGAAGGTCAAAGCCAAGATTGAGGAGATCTCCCCGGGCTTGCCATCCAAGGAACTGGCGGACGGAACGACGAGCAAGGTCGCGGTGGTTCCCTTCTACGATCGTACGGGTCTCATCCGGGAAACCCTCGGCACGCTAAACTCCGCCCTGGAACAGGAGATCCTCGTGACCTGTCTGGTGGTCATTCTCATCGTCATGCATTTGCGCAGCTCGCTGCTCATCTCCATGGCGTTGCCCCTGGCCATTTTGGTGACCTTCATCGCCATGCGCCTGTTCGGAGTCGATGCCAATATCGTGGCGCTCTCCGGCATCGCGATCGCCATTGGCACGATCGTCGATATGGGGATCGTGATCTGTGAGAACATCCTCCGGCGCATGGACGAAGCCGAGCCAGGGACCAACCGCCTGACCTTGGTCTACGATGCCACTTCGGAGGTCGGTGGAGCCGTTCTCACCGCCGTGTTGACCACGGTGATCAGCTTCTTGCCGGTCTTTGCCATGGAAGGCGCGGAAGGCAAGCTCTTCCGTCCCCTGGCCTATACCAAGACCTTCGCGCTCATCGCCTCCGTCATCATCGCCCTGACCCTGGTCCCGGCGTTGGCTCACCTGCTCTTCTTCGGTCCCCATGCCAAGGCTCGCCGCACCCGGGCGGGACAGATCCTCCAGGGAGGGATCATCCTCACCAGCATCATCCTGGCGATCGTGACCCCGTGGTTCCCCTGGTGGGCGGCCCTGGCCGTCGCGCTGGTAATCGGCTACCGGCTGCTGCAAAACCTGCTTCCTGACCGTCTCAATCAGCAGGCGTTGCGCACCCTTAACTACGCCATCGCCCTGGTCGTTGCCCTGATTCTGGCCAATGCCTGGATGCCTCTGGGACCTGAGAAAGGCCCGCTCAATCTCCTCTTTGTGATCCTCTTGATTGGAGGACTGATCGGCTCCGTCTTCCTCTTTATGCGCTGGTATCCCCAGATGCTGGGATGGTGCCTGGACCACAAGATTGTCTTTACGTCTGCGGTTTCCCTGGTCGTCCTGACGGGCTTACTCATCTGGCAAGGCTTTGGCTCGGTCTTCGCCTCTGTCCCCGAATGGGCTCGCAACAACGTCGTATGGTCGAAGGCCTACCATGCCTTTCCGGGCCTGGGAAAAGAGTTCATGCCGAACCTGGATGAAGGCTCGTTCCTGCTCATGCCGACTACGATGCCCCACGCCTCCATCGGAGAAGCCTCGGACGTTCTGGCCCTGCAGGACCAAGCGATCCGCGCCATCCCCGAGGTGGACAAAGTCGTGGGTAAACTGGGACGCGCGGACAGCTCCCTGGACCCCGCGCCGATCTCCATGTTCGAGACGATCATTCTCTACAAGCCGGAATATATCACGAACGAACAAGGGGCCCTGCTTCGCTTCCAATACGACCGCAAAACCGAGGAGTTCGTCCGAGATGCCGCGGGAGAATTGATCCCCAACCAACGAGGCCGCCCCTACCGCAACTGGCGCGATCATATCCAATCCCCAGACGATATCTGGAAAGAGATCCTGGCCGTCAGCGAGGTTCCCGGAACCACTTCCGCGCCTAAACTCCAACCGATCGCGGCCCGAATCGTCATGCTGCAGAGCGGCATGCGGGCTCCCATGGGCCTGAAGATCTACGGTCCAGACCTGGAAACAATCGAGCGGGTGGGCCTGCAGATTGAGCAACTGCTCAAGCAAGTTCCCTCGATCGAATCCAACACCGTCTTTGCCGACCGGATCGTCGGCAAGCCCTACCTCGAAATCCATATCGATCGCGATGCCATCGCCCGCTACGGCCTTCACATCAAGACCGTGCAGGACGTCATCGAAGTCGCCATCGGAGGCCGTCAGATCACCACCACCGTGGAAGGCCGGGAGCGTTATCCGGTCAGGGTGCGGTATCAGCGGGAACTGCGGGACTCGATCGAGAGCCTGGAGGGAATCCTTATCCCGTCTCCCAGCGGCGCTCAGATCCCCTTGCGGCAAATCGCCGGGATCGAATACGTCCGGGGCCCGCAAGTGATCAAGAGTGAGGACACCTTCCTGGTGGGTTATGTCATCTTCGACAAGAAGGCGGGCTATGCCGAGGTGGACGTGGTGGAAGAAGCCGCTGCTTTCCTGAAGAACCAAACCGCCGGGGGCGCATTCGCCGTTCCGCCGGGGGTGAGCTATCGCTTCACGGGCTCCTACGAGAATCAGGTCCGGGCAGAGAAGAAGCTGATGCTGGTGGTGCCCCTGTCCTTGTTCCTCATTTTCCTGCTGATCTACATGCAGTTCAAAAACGTCACTACCACATTCCTGGTATTTACAGGCATCTTCGTGGCCTGGTCCGGCGGTTTTATTCTCCTCTGGCTTTATGGGCAGGACTGGTTCCTCAACGTGGGATTCTTCGGCACGAATCTCCGGGACCTATTTCAGGTGCATCCCATCAACCTCAGCGTCGCGGTCTGGGTCGGGTTCCTGGCGCTGTTTGGAATCGCGACCGACGACGGGGTTCTCATGGCGACTTACCTGACCCAAAAGTTCAAGGAGGATCAGCCCCAAACCCGGGAAGCGATCCGTGCCGCCACCATTGAAGCCGCCCATCGCCGCAACCGCCCAGCCATGATGACGACCGCAACGACGCTGCTGGCGCTGCTCCCGGTGCTGACCTCGACCGGCCGGGGAGCGGATGTCATGGTGCCCATGGCTATCCCGACCTTCGGCGGCATGACCATCGCCATTCTCACCGTCTTCGTGGTGCCTACCCTCTACTGCTGGATCGCGGAAATCCGCGTCAAGTCCCCGGCCGCCTGAGCGGAATGCTTAGAGAGCCTTTCGATTCTGAGGGTTCGTCGTCCAACCGGGGTTTAAGCCCCAGAAAACTCCGCCCTCGAGTCATCAATCCACGTCTCGCTCGACTAATCATCACCCCGATGTCTTGCTGTCACCACTCTCACGACCACGAACACGAGCAATCCCACGAC
>JBHIXE010000150.1:0-11777 GCA_041984905.1 Verrucomicrobiales bacterium
GATCTTCTCCTTCCGCGGAAGACTCAGAGTCTCCATCACCGCCATGAGGTTCTCGCGGACCGTCAACCGGCGAAAGATCGACTCTTCCTGGGGCAGATAGCCCATTCCAAGCCGCGCCCGCTGATACATGGGCTGGTTGGTCACATCCGTGAAGTTGAACACCACCTTGCCTCCGTTCGGCGGGACAATGCCCACCATCATATAGAAGGTCGTGGTCTTGCCCGCACCATTGGGGCCCAGAAGCCCGACAATCTCGCCCGGACGCACATTGATGTTCACCCCGTTTACCACGGCCCGTCCATCATAGACCTTCCGCAGATCATGGGTGTGGAGAAGGTATTCACCACCAGACGGCGGCGTCTGGCCATGAGGCATCGTCTGAGGGCCGGTCTGGTATCCGGTTTGATCGGTCGTCATGAAAAATCGAATGATTGGCTGAGACTGGAAGCCCTTACCACCTGACTGGTGGTGCAGCTTTCATTCCAGATGAGGCTTGAACTGCAAGGAGTTGCCAGATTGGGTCATGGTGACCCGGTGCTTGCCATCCACGGAGTGGGTGCCATCTGCCCGGAGGAAAATCTTGGTCGTTTCGCTCAGACCACTGATGAGATCCTTTCCGCTCTGTAGCGAGGGGTAATCGGACAACACCACATCTCCAGAATTCGAGTTGTAAACAGCCAGGCGGGACTTGGCGACTTGCACTTTCCCGTCGGGAGCAATTTTTTCAATCTGCACGTAGCCCTTGGCGATGGCCTGATCAATTCCGGTCGCTGCCACCTGGCCGGGCATTGCCGCTGCTTTATTGGCGTCTCCACGCAGCTTCACCTCCAGGATGTCGCAGCTCAGATCAAATTCCGGGTGGTTCAGCACCACGTTGCCCTGGAACATGACTTCGTTCTTGTCCGTATCGAAGTAAGCTTCTTCCGCCTCAATAGTCGTTTTCTGATCATCCCCCACATTGGGACGGGGAATCGGGATCTTGATGGGATCCTTGGGCTGAGGAATGACACCTGCGGGAAGATCCAGGGTAGCCTTGACCTCCGTCTTGGCCATCGGCTGAGCATCCAGCGCGCCAGACTTGGTCAGGGCATCGAGTTCCTTGGAAAAACTGCCGTCTTTTTGGGCTTCCACAGCCGCGCTTTTGAGCATATTCGCGAAGTCATCTGAATCCATCATCTCCCGGGCCTTCGACAGCGCATCGGCTGAAATCCCCTTCTCACCGGCGAGCGCTTCGCCCTTCTTCAGCGCGTCTGGATCAGAAAGCAGCTTTTGCCCCAGTTCCAGGAGCGCATCGGGATCCTTGGCCAGAGCTTCCTCCGCCTGCTTGATCACCTCTTTGCCCTCTTCCGTGCCGAGGAGTTCCTCTCCCTTCTTCTTCGCTTCGTCTAGCTTCTGCTGGTCTTCGGATTCCATCTGGGACTTGCGCTCCAACAGCTTGTTGAGCATATCCGTGGCGGTGTCATCGGACTGAGCCGAACCAGTTGCCGCTACTGCCAGAGACAGGAGCAGGGTCATCCAAGCAATTCCTCGTTTCATCATGAAGATTGTTTCACGCTGGGTTTGGAACTCGATTCGAGTTCCGGTTGAGAATCGGTATCCAAATTGGCGGCACTGGACGTCATCGTCTGGGGAAGCGGGAGCGATCCCTTGGAGCCGGTATCAAAGATCTCCATGACGACGTTTCCGTTCAATTTTCCCACCTGAGTCTCGGTATCAAATTCCATTCGATCGCCCCGCATATTGAATTTGGCGTGCTCGATATTTGCGGGGGAGCGACTCCGCAGTTTGCCGGTTTTGACGTTGAAAATGCCCTGCATGGTCTTCAACCGCATGTTGACCGAACCGTCTTTCTTGAACATGACCACCGTGAGGTCATCGAGTTTGAGCAACTCCTCATTCTCACGAGTAAGGAGCCGGGAATCCATTAACGATACCAGCTCGTCTTTCTCATTATATTTCGGCACCCGCACTCCTGTCCATGGTTTTCCCACTGGGAACAGCTGAAAGGCTTCCTGATTCCCGCTGTCATCTTCCCCGAAGACCGGGATTGCGATCCCCGCTGCGATGCCGAGTGCCAGAATGAGTCGAACCACGTTTTTCATGCCGCAGGCTTCGTAATTAATTCGTGAATTTTGCTCAGTTGATGGAGAACGCCCCCCAGCTCGCCCAAGGGCACCTGGTTGGGACCATCCGACAGCGCTTTCTCCGGGGTTTCGTGGGTCTCCATGAAGACTCCGTCACACCCTGCGGCCACGGCCGCACGAGCGAGCACCGGCGCCAGAATGCCATCTCCACCCGAGGATGTGCCTTGTCCTCCGGGACGTTGCACGGAGTGGGTCGCATCAAACACCACCCGGTACCCGGCTTCCCGGATCCAGTACAACGAACGCATGTCAGCCACGAGGTTATTGTAACCAAAGGTCGCCCCACGTTCAGTAAAGAAAAAGCGCTCGTTGCCAAAATGTAGCATTTTGTCAGCGATTGGCCGGACATCCCAAGGCGCTAGAAACTGCCCTTTCTTGATATTCACGGTCCGCCCCGTCTTGGCGGCGGCCTCAATGAGGTCCGTCTGTCGGCAGAGAAACGCCGGAATCTGGATGACATCGATGTACTCCGCCGCAATGGTGGCTTCCTCGGGCGAGTGCACATCCGTGGTCACGGGCACCTTCAATTGCTGGGCGATCTCTCCCAGAATCTGGCAACCCACCCGGCAATCGGTCCCACGGTAGGAAGTGTGGGAGGTGCGATTGGCCTTGTCATAGGACGCCTTGAAGATGAAACGCACTCCCAGGTCCTGGGTCATCCGTTGCAACTCCTTGGCCATGTGCCAGGCAAACTCCTCCGATTCCAGGACACAGGGCCCCAGCACAAACACCGGCGTCACCCCGTCGAGGGCGATGGTGTCGTTGATCGGAACAATGGGGAGGGAATCCGTCATCGGGAGCCAGAGCGACAATCCTATCAAAGCGCTAGGAAGTGGGTGCCGCAACCCAATCCTATTTTTCTTTAGAAACTTTAGAATTCAATCCTTCTGTTTAACAGATATGCGCTGGCTTATCCTCAGCTTACCTCAAAAGTCGCGATCCTTCTAGAGGTTCTGGTGATTCCACCTAGATACTCATCGCCGAGAAGCCGCCATCCACGATCATCTCGATTCCCGTGACGAAGGATCCGGCTTCTCCGCACAGCAGCAGCGTCGCACCAATGAGTTCTTCCGCTTCGCCAAACCGGTTCATGGGCGTGTGCCCCATGATTTGAGCGACGCGATCTGGAGTCAGCACCTTGCGATTCTGCTCCGCCGGGAAGAATCCGGGCACCAGGGTGTTCACGCGGATCTTTTTCTCTCCCCACTCGCGGGCCAGGTTCTTGGTGAGATTATGCACCGCCGCCTTGCTCATGGAATAGGTGAACACCCGGGAAAGCGGCCCGAGACCGGAGATGGATCCGACGTTGATGATGGATCCGCCCTTTTCCTGTTCCAGCATCTGCTTGCCGAAAATCTGGCAGGCCCGAAAGATGGCCCCGCAGTTCACGTCCAGGATCCGGCTGAACTCGTCGTCCGGGATTTCCAGGTAGGGAGTTGGCGAATTGACACCCGCGCCATTCACCAGGATGTCCACCTTCCCTGATCGGTTCACCACTTCCTGACAGAGGGATTCCAACGAGCTGCGATCACTCACGTCTGCCGCCAGGAAGTAGGACTTCCCTCCCGCATCAGCGATCGCAGCCATGCGTTCCTTGGCCTTCTCCTCACTCCGGCCCACGATGACGACTTCCGCGCCCGCCGCAGCGATTCCTTCCGCCATGGTTCCGCAGAGGGTTCCTGTGCCCCCGATCACCACGGCGGTCTTTCCTTCCAATCCAAACAGCTTGTCTAAGTAAGCGCTCATCAATCTTTCTACAGGTGGGTTTATCCTTCGAATTTCGTAAATTGATCCAGTTTCCAGGCGGAGGCGTCCTGCCCGGTTTCCTCTGCAATGTGCGCAAACTCGGCAATCTCCGCCGCGCTGTAAAGCAGGCCGCCCGCTTTCAAGCTGCGTTCCGCGCCCATGGCTTCCGGTTGACCGGGAAGCATGCAGGACTCGTTGCCATGGCCCAGGATGTCCTGGATCACCGCGGTGAGGTTTTCTGCCAGGCTGCGCCCCTTGGCAAAGTTGGCGCTTTCGATCGCCTCAGGATGAATCACCTGGAAATAGAAGGAGGTGGAGTTCTTCTCCCCTGGCTCCATGCCTTCCCGGCTCCGTAGTGTCGGCAGGGATCCACCTACCACGGCGCCAAACAGCTCGTTCATCAGGGAGAGTCCATAGCCTTTGTGCGCTCCAAACGGAAGCAATGCAGCGACCTTGTGCGGATCCAGCGTGGGTTTGCCTTCCGCATCCACGGCGCAATCTGGCGGCAACTGGGCCCCTTCCCGCTTCAATTGCTCCACGCGGCCCATGGCCACGGTGGAAGTCGCCCAGTCCAGCACGATAGGGAACCCGATCGCATCGGTAGTCGGGAAGCCCCAGGTGTGGGGATTGGTACCCAGCGTGGGATATTTCCCTTTAAAGGGCACCACTTCGGTGAGTGCGGAGGTGCAGTTGGTGTAGGCGATATAGCCCTTCTTGGCGACATCGATGGCGTAACCGCCGCCCCACAAATAGTGGGTCGCATTGTCCACCGCGACCACTCCGACGCCGTATTCGTCCGCCAGCTCCATGCAGGTATCGAAGGCCTTGTAGGCGATGGCCTGACCCAGCTTGTGGTTCCCGTTCCAGGATTGAGCCGCCTTGAATTTGGAGGGCCGCACTTCGATCTCCGCGCCTGGTGTCCAGGCACCGATACCCGAACCCAGCATTTCATCCAGGTGCAAGGCTTTGAGGGCGTTATGAGTGCGATTCCCATGCCGGGTGGCATCCGCGCACATCCGTGCCGCCAGCCGGGCCTCTTCTTCCGTATAACCGCGCTTTTGATACGCGTTGATCACCAATTGGTTGTGCTGCTCTTCCGGTACCACAAAAAACTCGTCCATATGCGCCAATCGTTAGGGTGCCCTTCCCCTTTTGTCCACGGGAAACGAGAAACCGAAAGTTTTTCGTTGCTCCGCAGGCTGAGGCTGTTTTAGGGATGGGCCCAACTAAAACTCCGAACAAACTCAAATGAGCTTCATTGATAAGTTAGTAGACACTGGTGATGCCGGGATTGCACCGAACGCCAAGCGGCTTCTCTGGGCTGGCTTCATGGCCATCCTTGCTGCGGGCGTAGGATTCGCAATTCGCGGGGGGATCTTTGACAACTGGGGGGCCGAGTTTGGCTTCACTGGAGCTCAACTGGGTGAGATCGGAGGCGCCGGCTTCACGGGATTCTGCTTCGGCATCATCATCGGTGGGGTGTTGGCGGACAAAATTGGCTATGGTCCGCTGGTCATTGCGGCCTTTGCCTTCCACGTCATCTCGGCGTTTATCACTTTCGGAGCCATGCCCGCGATGGATCAGGCCACCGCGTTCTCTTTCCTCAAATGGGGCATGTTTGTGTTCGCCCTTGCCAACGGAACCTTGGAGGCCGTGGCGAACCCCTTGGTAGCCACGCTATTCCCCAATAATCGGACGCACTACCTCAACATTCTGCACGCTTCCTGGCCAGCAGGTCTGGTGCTCGGCGCCGCTGTGGGCTGGATTCTCGACGAAGGCATGGGCCTGGGTTGGAAGATCCAGTTGGCTCTCTACCTGGTGCCGACCGTGGTTTACGGCCTGATGTTCTTCGGCCAAAGCTTCCCCAAATCTGAAGCGAGCGCCAAAGGCGTCAAGCTCGGGGAAATGTTCCACGATGTGGGGATTCTCGGCGGTCTGGTGGTCTGCTATCTCATCGCCCTTTTCCTCGGGACTTCAGTGGGACTGCCCATGGGCGTTGCTTACGGCATCGGCTTCATTTTCCTCATTGTGATCTCTGTGATCACCAAGTTCTCAATGGGCGCCATTCTCCTGTTCGTGCTCTTCATCACTCACGCACTTGTTGGCGCGGTGGAACTCGGCACCGACCAGTGGATCCAAAACATCACCGGCAACATCCTTTCGCCGAACGAAGGCAAGGCCCTCTTCATCTGGACCTCCGCCCTCATGTTCTTCCTGCGCTTCAGTGCGCACTTCATTGAGAACAAGCTCAAGCTGAGCCCCGTCGGCATCCTCTTTGCCTGCGCCGTGCTCGCCTGCATTGGTCTGAACCTGACCAGCATGGCATCAGGATTTGCCATGGCAATGCTGGCCCTGACGGTCTACGCCCTCGGCAAGACCTTTTTCTGGCCAACCATGCTTGCCGTTGCATCCGACCGCTTCCCTCGCACGGGAGCCATTGCCATCTCGCTGATGGGCGGGATCGGAATGATGAGTGCCGGTTTGATCGGCTCCCCGGGTCTTGGCTATGCCAAAGACCGCTTCGCTGGCGAAGCCCTGCAACAAGCTGATGAGGCCGTGTATTCCGAATACAAGGCGGCTGAACCCTCTTCCTTCACCATCTTTGCACCTGCTACCGGCCTGGACGGCAAGAAGCTGGGTGAAATCCAGACCAAGCTCAATGAGGCTCGCGGTGAGGCCGATACCCGGGAGGAAGCTTTTGCGACTCTCACGGAGGCTGAGCAAAAGGTCTACTCCGCCAGTATCCAAGGGGACCGGATGACGCTGCGCGCGGACTCCGCCATTCCCGCGATCATGGCCGTGATCTATCTGTGCCTGTTGTTCTACTTCAAGGGCATCGGAGGCTACAAGCCGCTGCAGATCACGCCGGAGCAAGCAGCTGGTGGAGTCGAAGGCCCCGTCCGTTAAGTTGCGTTCTTCCTAACTCTGTTTCAAACTGGGGCAGCCGTGATTGGCTGCCCCTTTTTCATTTCTCCCCCGTCACCATGATGAAGGTCTACACCTACAAGAACTGCGACACCTGCAAGAAAGCCGTGAAGTGGCTCAAGGAACAGGACATCGAGTTTGAGGAACTCCCCATCCGGACCCAGCCGCCTTCCTATGCGGAATTGGGCGAGATGCTGGCCTATTACGGCGACGATCATCGCAAGCTCTTCAACACCTCCGGCATGGATTACCGGAAGCTGGATCTCAAGACGAAGCTGCCTACGATGACGGCTTCCGAGGCTCTGGAACTCCTTTCCAAGAACGGGAACCTCGTGAAACGCCCGTTTCTCCTGGGCGATGGATTTGGCCTCGTCGGCTTCAAAGCGGCCGAATGGGAAGCCAACGTTCTCTAGGCAGTCCTGTCGGGCAGGCCCCTTCCTCTGCGTCCAAGGCGGATACCCGTTTCGTAACCGCCTTTTCCCACCGTAAAATTTTATCAAGGGGGTTGGCGCTCCTGCCGGATCGTGCCTACCCTGCGGCCTCCCTCCCATTCTTCATGCACGACTCCCATCTCCCCAAACCAAAGTCGCAAACTCCAGAAACACCGACCGGCATCAGCTTGGGCAAACCCAAGAAGAAGGCCGCCGGTCTCCCTGCCGTCTTGTCGTCGCTGAAGCATCTCTATGGAGAGGCCGGGGTTATCCATGGGACGAGATCGATGCTCAAGCTGAACCAGTTCAAGGGGTTCGATTGCCCCTCCTGCGCCTGGCCAGATCCCGATCATGAGCGTGCGTCGACCGAGTTTTGCGAGAACGGAGCCAAGGCCTTGGCCTCGGAGGCCACCCAGCGCCGCATTACCCGCAAGTTCTTTGCCCAGCACTCCGTCGAAGAGCTGAGCCGCCAATCGGACTACTGGATGGAGCAGCAGGGTCGCCTCACCGAACCCATGGTGCTGCGGGAAGGAGCTACCCACTATGAGCCCATTTCCTGGGACGATGCCTTCGCGCTCCTGGCAAAAGAGCTGAACGCGCTTGCTTCGCCGAACGACGCCATCTTCTACACCTCCGGCCGGACGGTGAACGAAGCCGCCTTCGTCTATCAGTTGTTCGTCCGGATGTTCGGCACCAATAACCTGCCGGACTGCTCCAACATGTGCCACGAATCCAGCGGCGCAGCCCTCGACGCCTCGCTGGGGATCGGCAAAGGCACGGTACGTTTGGACGACTTTGAGAAGTCGGACACCATCCTCGTTGTCGGGCAAAACCCGGGCACCAACCACCCGCGAATGCTCAGCGCCCTGCAAGCCGCAGTCCGGAAAGGAGCGCAGATCATTTCTGTGAATCCGCTTAAGGAAGCAGGCTTGGTCGGCTTTGCGCATCCCCAGGAAATCCGGGGAATGATGGGGCTCTCGACGCCGCTTTCCAAACGTCACCTGCCCGTGAAGATCAATGGCGACCAAGCGCTCTTCATGGGAATCAACAAGGCCCTGCTGGAGGCGGAAGCCCAAGCTCCCGGCACGATTCTCGACCAAACCTTCCTCGACCAGTTCACCCATGGGTTTGCCGAATATCGCGCTCATATCGAAGGGCTTGCCTGGAGTGATATCGAAGCGCGTTCCGGCATCGGCGAAGCCGACATCCGCGAGACCGCTCAAGCCTTGCTCAAGGGCGAACGCCGGCTCATCACCTGTTGGGCCATGGGTCTGACCCAGCATCGCAACGCTGTTGCGACCATTCAGGAAGTCGTCCACACGCATTTGCTCCTCGGCGCACTCGGCAAAAACGGCGCGGGCGTTTGTCCCGTGCGCGGCCATTCCAATGTGCAGGGCGACCGCACCATGGGGATCTTCGAGAAGATGCCGGCCTCATTCCATGACGCCATCGACCGGGAGTTCGGCTTTCAGTCTCCGCGTCAGCATGGCTACGATACCGTCTACGCCATCAAGGCGATGCATGAGAAGCCCGGCCACGTGTTCTTCGCCATGGGCGGCAACTTCCTCCAGGCAACTCCCGACACCGAGTTCACGGCGACCGCGCTTCGCAATTGCCGCCTCACGGCGCAAGTCTCCACCAAGCTGAATCGCAGCCATCTCGTCACTGGAGAGATCGGCCTCATCCTGCCCTGCCTCGGCCGCAGTGAGATCGACCGCGATTCCAAGGGCAAGCGCCAGTTCTGCACTGTGGAAAACTCCATGGGCATCGTTCACAAGAGCCAGGGAACCTTTGCCCCGGCTTCCAAGCATCTCCTCAGCGAAACCATGATCGCAGCCCGGTTGGCGCAGGCGACTCTTCGCGAAACCTTTGGACTCAACTTTGTCGAGTGGGCCCAGGACATGGATCAGGTTCGGGAACGCATCGAACGCGTCGTCCCCGGCTTTGAGAACTTCAATGAGCGGGTTCGGGAGGATGGCGGATTCTACCTGCCCAATGCCGTTCGCGATCGCGAATTCCATACCAGCACTGGTAGAGCCAACTTCACGGTTCACGAACTCACCTCCGCCACCGCCGGCGAGGACGAGTTTCTCCTCATGACTTTACGCAGTCATGACCAGTTCAACACCACGGTCTACGGCCTGCATGATCGCTATCGAGGCATCAGCAACGAACGACGCATCGTCTTCATGAATGCCGACGACATGAAGGCCAAGGGCATCAAGGCGCTCTCGAAAGTGGATCTCCGCAGCGATCACGACGGCACCCGGCGCGAGGTTCAGCACTTCCTGGCCATCCCCTACGACATTCCCAAGGGCACCGTCGCGGGTTACTTCCCGGAGCTAAACCCGCTCATCCCGATGAGCTTCACTGCGGAGATCTCCAACACTCCTTGTTCCAAGTCGGTTCCCGTAAGAGTGGAACCTTCTAAGGAGCATACTCGCGCCTAAGCTCTGATTCTGAGAGAGTCTCGCGCAGAGGCGCGGAGTCGCAGAGAATTCGGACCGTCCACTGTCGCACTGTCGCACTGTCGCACTGTCGCACTGTCGCACTGTTCACTGTTCACTGTTCACTGTTCACTGCCGGACGGCTTGCCGTCCGACTGTTCACCCGCTCGCGCAGCGAGCCTCTCCTTCCGTTCCTCCAGCACCTCAAGCACATCCCTCACGGCCACGCCGGCCATCTTTAACTGGGGATAACGGAAGAGGCGAATACGCTGGTTTTCTACGAGCTTCCGCACCCGTGCTTCGGATACGCCGAGCACTCTGGCTGCCACGCGTTGTGGGATCAGTCCCTGGACATCCTTGCGCCGGGACTGGCGAGTGAACTTGGCCAAGGCCTGCAGCATCTCTTCCTCAGTGGGCAGGACTTCCTGGGAGCTGGCTGGAGAGGGTTTTTGAGATTCTGTCTGAGTTTCGTTCATGCATCCAAAAATGTACGCATTTGCGAACTCATCAAGCGATAATCCTCAATTTATCTATTCGCATTTGCGAATGCTCCAGCAATCACTCATCCACCGCCCCCACCATCCCGCCCCGCAAGAGGCGATACAGATACTGAAAGAAAGCGGACGCACTCGCCGCGAGAATGAAGATGGGATAGCCTCTAACATTGAGGTTCCACGTCATCACCCCAATCGCGAGCCCGATCCCGGAAATCGCCAGACCCAGCAATGCCCTCTTGCGGATACTGATCGAGCGCTCAATCCAGGCGCGCTTGAGAATCTGATCCGCATCCTCGCCAGCAATCCCCTGAACCTTGAGCCAGGTCCGCACCGACTCCTCCGTCTCGCCCCAGTGAATCTTGGAGCTGGCCACGCTCGCCAAGTCCCCCCGCTTCTTCTCCGTCTGCATGATGCCGGTTAGGACGGGTGCACCAAACCATAAATTCGACACCAGATTAAAGAATCCAGAATCGGTCTTATTGGAACCGTTCTTGAACGTCGTCAGTCCACTGCCCCAACTACTCTACCACTGACTAATCGAAGCAGATTCTTGCAGAACCACCCCAGGCCGAACGCGGTCAGAATCACCGCTAGAATGGTGCGATAGACCAGAAAGATTCCGGTCGAAAACTCCACCACCAACAATACCCCTCCCACTGCAATACAGATTCCCGCGAGTCCCATGGCAGCGAGAGCCCGCCCTCGAATGGATACGGCACGGCGGGACTTGGCAGTCCTCAAAATGGAGTCGGCCATCAGTCCGGGAAGTCCCTTCTCTTCCTCCAGCCAATGCCGAACCTCGTCTTCCGACTCTCCCCAATGAATCTTGGAGATCGCAATGTCCACCATCTCCTGGTGCTTCTTGTCTGCGAAGTTCATGGCAAAAGAAGACTGTCCTTTTCAGCAGAGATCGGCAAGCGAGAACGCTTTGCCCCCAAACGAAAGCCCTAATTCTTCGGAATATCCGTGAAGTCTCCCTATGGGAAGTCATCAGGATTCGACGAGGAAGGCGATTCAGGAAAATCTTGTCCAAACTCCTGCGACCCGCTTCAAAGAATGGGTGGAGTGGACATTTGACGCATCCACGTTGAATCTGTCGCTTCCCTCAATCCCCACTCTTACGATCACTGCACCCCGATGCCAATCATCGCCCCTCATCAAGCTGCCAAGGAATATGATGTGATCATCGTCGGCTCAGGCGCCGGCGGCGGTCAGACCGCTTACACCCTGACTTTGGAAGGGATGAAGTGCCTCATGCTGGAGGCGGGGCGCAATTATGTTCCAGAGGCAGAGACCGCCATGTTCCAGAAGCCGGACCAGGCGCCGCTCATGGGGGTTTCCACTCCTGACAAGCCCTTTGGATTCTGGGACGCGACGATCGACGGCGGCTGGGAAGTGCCGGGCGAGCCTTACACCCAGGCGAGCGAGGATCCCAAGGAACAGTTCGCCTGGTGGCGGGCTCGCATGCTGGGCGGCCGCACCAATCACTGGGGGCGACTCTCACTGCGTTTCAGCCATCACGACTTTAAGGCCTTCAGTCGCGACGGGCTGGGCGCAGACTGGCCCTTCGAGTATGAAGAATTGGCG
>JBHIXE010000150.1:11787-12083 GCA_041984905.1 Verrucomicrobiales bacterium
GATGATCTGGAGCCCTACTATACCAAAGTGGAGATGCTGGTGGGGGTCTACGGCAGCAATGAAGGTCTCGAGAATACACCGGATTCACCTCCTGGGGTTTTGCAGCCTCCGCCGAAGGGCCGTGCCGCTGAGCTCCTCGCGCAGAAACACGCCAAGAAACTGGGGGTGCCCATCATCCCCATTCACCGGGCGGTCCTGACCAAGACGATGGATGCGGACACCATCCCGGCCAAGTTACATCCCGGGAATACCAAGGCTCAGAAGATCGTCGCCGATGCCATGCGCACTCGAGCCGC
>JBHIXE010000151.1:0-12068 GCA_041984905.1 Verrucomicrobiales bacterium
GAGACCGGAGACCGGAGACAATCAGAGCCATCGAAGCTCATTGTCTCCCATCTCATTGTCTCATTGTCGCAGATCTTGAAGGGTTCAGCCCTTCAAGATCTGCTGAAGGACGTAAGGGAGGATGCCCCCGGCGCGGTAGTATTCCACCTCGATCGGAGTGTCCAATCGGAGGACCAATGGCACTTCAGCGGTGCTGCCATCGGCGCGATGCACCACGAGGGTGGCATCCTGGCGGGGCTGTAGCGGTTCGTTCAGACCCGTGATGTCAAAGGTCTCGTCGCCCGTCAGCCCAAGTCCGTCGTAATCGGTCGGGTTCTTGAAGTTGAGCGGCAACACGCCCATACCAATGAGGTTGGAGCGGTGAATCCGCTCGAAGCTCTTGGTGACTACGGCGCTGACGCCCAGGAGACGGGTGCCCTTGGCGGCCCAGTCCCGGGAACTGCCCATGCCATAGTCGACGCCACCGAGGACGACCAACTGGACACCGTCCGCCGCGTATTTCTCCGCGGCATCGTAGATGTCCATGGTCTGGCCTTCACTGGAGCCGTTGGAGCCAAAATACTTAGTGACCCCGCCTTCGGTGCCGGGAACCATGAGATTCTTGATCCGCACATTGGCAAAGGTGCCGCGAGTCATGACCCGGTCATTGCCCCGGCGACTGCCGTAGCTGTTGAACTGGGCTTTCTCAACTCCGTGTTCCTTCAGGTAACGGCCCGCTGGTGAGTCTTCCTTGATGGAACCTGCCGGGGAAATGTGGTCCGTGGTAACGGAGTCCCCGAAGATGCCGAGCGGACGAGCGCCTTCAATGGGCTTGAAGGGAAGCGGGTCCATGGAGAAGTCCTCAAAGAAAGGCGGGTGCTGAATGTAGGTGGAACTCTGGTCCCACTCGTAAACGGCGCCGGTTTTGCCGGGGATCTCGTTCCACTTGGGATTCAGCTTCTCGAAGTCCGTGTAAAGCCGCTTGAAGGCTTCTGGCGTCAGGGAGCTTTCCATCACGGTGCGGATCTCTTCGAGGGAGGGCCAGAGGTCCTTGAGCAAGACCGGATTGCCGGATGAATCGGTGCCGAGCGGCTCGGAAGACAGGTCGATGTCCACGGTTCCGGCCAGAGCGTAGGCCACCACGAGGGGCGGAGACATCAGGAAATTCGAGCGAATGCTGGGGTGAACCCGAGCCTCAAAGTTCCGGTTTCCGGAAAGAACGGAAGCGGCCACGAGGCCATTCTCATTCATGACGGACTCTATGCCGTTGTCCAGCGGGCCGGAGTTTCCGATACAGGTGGTGCAACCATAACCGACCGTCTGGAAGCCGAGCTTATCCAATTCTCCATCCAACCCGGATTTCTCCAGGTAATCCGTCACGACCCGGGAACCAGGCGCGAGTGAAGTCTTGATGGAAGGATGGACCGTCAGCCCTTTGGCGTTGGCTTTCTTGGCGAGCAGACCCGCGGCCAACATCACCGAAGGATTGGAAGTATTCGTGCAGGAGGTGATCGCCGCGATCACCACGGAGCCATGGCCGATTTCGTCGGGTGCGTTCCCTTTGGAATCGACCGTCACCGGATACTTCTTGCCCAGATCCGCATCGGGAAGGCCAAAGCCGCCATCGGAAACCGGTGCGGCCATGAGCGCCTCGAACTTGGCTTTCAGGTCCGGCACATCGATGCGGTCCTGGGGACGCTTGGGACCCGCCACACTGGGGTGAATGCTGCCCAGGTCCAGTTCCAGATCATCCGTGTAATCGACCTCGCCCTTCTTGGGAATGCCGAACATGCCCTGGGCTTCATAGTAGTTTTGGAAGGTCTCGCAGACTTCGGGACTGCGACCGGTTGCCGCCAGGTAACGGACCGACTCCGCATCGATGGGGAAGAAGCCCATGGTCGCTCCGTATTCAGGGGCCATGTTGGCGATGGTGGCCCGGTCTGCCAGGGGCAGGGCCGTAGCGCCTTCGCCGTAGAACTCCACGAACTTCCCAACGACCCCATGCTTCCGCAGCATTTCCGTGATGCGAAGCGTCAGATCGGTCGCTGTGACGCCTTCATTCAGTCTGCCGGTCAGGTGAACCCCCACGACTTCCGGGGTGAGGAAGGTGATCGGCTGTCCCAGCATGCCGGCTTCTGCCTCGATGCCGCCAACACCCCAGCCAACCACGCCGAGGCCGTTGATCATGGTGGTGTGAGAGTCCGTTCCCACGAGCGTGTCCGGATAGTAGACGTCTCCCTTGCTGAGCACGCCGCGAGCCAGGTATTCCAGATTCACCTGGTGCACAATCCCGATGCCGGGAGGCACGACGTTGAAGGTCTCGAAAGCTTGCTGGCCCCACTTCAGGAATTCGTAGCGTTCGCGGTTCCGGGCGAACTCGATATCCATGTTCTTCATGAGGGCGGTCGGTGTGCCTGCCACGTCCACCTGAACGGAGTGGTCCACGACGAGGTCCACTGGTACGAGTGGCTCAATAATCCCGGCATCCTTGCCCAGCTTGTCGACAGCGGTGCGCATTGCGGCGAGGTCGACCAAAAGCGGAACGCCTGTGAAGTCCTGCAGTACGATCCGGGCAACTGTGAAGGGCACTTCTTCCTTGGCGGGACTCTTTGCGTTCCAGTTGGCCAGATTCCTGACGTCCTGCTCACTGACTTTGACGCCATCGACATTCCGCAAAACCGACTCCAGTACGATCCGGATACTAACGGGTAATCGAGATATCGGGCCAATTCCCAATTCTTCCAGTGCAACGAGAGAGTATAGCCTGCCTTCCGTGCCGGCCCCAGTTTTGAAGGTTCGAATCGTATCCAAGGTTCTGAAGTGGTTGTGGGAGGGGTAAGCTAACTCAAGGCAAGGTTCCAGAAAAACGTTAAATCACGGGGAAATCCTTGAACCTCGCCCCTACAGATTCAACTCGGCCTTGAGCTCTTCCCATCCGCCCTTGATGAAATACACATCCGCGATGCCGAGCTCTCGCAGTTCATGCGCGACCTTCTTACTGAGAGCGCAACCCGATCCATCGCAGTAGACAATGATCGGCTTGCCCGCTGTGGAGATGGCGTCCAGGTGGGTGAAGAGCTGATCCTCCCATTGCTCCTGACTGAGGTTCAAAGCATTGGGCACATGGCCCTCCAGAAAGGCCTCCGGTTTTCTCGCATCAATCCACAGAACGTCCATTCCATACTGGCTCTGGAGTTGGGTGAAGGCGATCTGGTAGGGATCAAAGTCTTCCCCAGCCGCCAGTTTCCAGGTGGGGGCATTGGGGTGAAATTGCTTGGTCGCAGCTGCGGCTACGAGGGTGAGCCCCAGCAGGATGAGAAGTTGTCGGAGGAGGGGAAAGAATCGTTTCATGGTTCCGGCGCCAGCGCATTGGCCTGGTCCACGTGCACAAACACCAGCTTTTTCTTCTGGGAGTCAATCTTGCAATCGGTCTCGATTCGAATGGCGGCAATCCGGACCCCATCGGTGTTCTGTGGCTTCACATGGATTTCGTAGTGCCTGCCTTTTTCGATCTCCTTCCAATCGACGGCGAAGTGCTCATGCTTGGACTCGACCTCCGTGATGTGGATGGGCTCCTCACGAACGACGCGGAACTGCACCGTCTTTTCGATGGGGGGCGACCCGATGGCCCAGGTCAGCCCATCCGGTTCGAGCTCGATGATCAAGGGCACCGTCACCTTCACCGAAAGCCGGACGCTTGAACCGCCGCCATGATCCGTTTCCAGGGTGAGTTGCTTTTCCAACACGCCAGTGCGGCCTTCGAGCGCGAATTCGGTATGGACGAATCCCCGGTCTCCAGGGAGATAAAGCTCCTTGTCAGTGGATGCCTGCAGGCAGGTGCACGAGGACTCCAAAGCCAGGATCTTCACGGGAGGGATTCCCTGGTTCTGAAAAGGGAACTCCACCCACACCGAAGGGGAGCTTGGCTCTGCCACGGTCTCGATCTGGAGCGAGTCGAAGTGCAGCCCTCCAGTGGAGGAGGGCTCGGAACAGGCGGTTAGGATCGCTGCAAGAAGCAGGAGCCCTGGAAAGCGGAATCGATTCACTCCGCTGATGTTGCGCAGCCGTCTATTTGTTGGCGAGCAAATCCCGGATTTCGGTAAGGAGCTTCTCCTCGTTGCTCGGTTCTGCTGGAGAATCGGGATTGGCCTTCTCCTTTTCGAATCGTTTCTTGGCCTGGTTGTAAGTCTTCACCAGCATGAATACACAGAAGCCCACGATAACGAGAGCGATGATATCGTTGATGAATGCGCCGGTATTCATGGTGACCGCCTCCTTCACCACTATACCGTCCTCCACTACTGGCTTGCGGATCGTCCAGGCGATATTGGAAAAATCCATGCCGCCCAAGAGCAGCCCAATGGGTGGCATAACAATGTTGTCAACCAGGGATTTCACCACGGTTGTGAAGGCAGCGCCAATAACAATCCCGACTGCCATATCGAGCATATTCCCCTTCAGAATAAACTCACGGAACTCCTTGAGAAGGCTATTCATGAAAACCATCTTCGCCTTTTGTCAGGAAGGGTCAACGGGAAAGCTTAACCCCGTAGTGATTTCGCCTATCGGCTGACCAGCTGAATCGGCTTGGACTGGCCGATCTCTCGAGGCTGAGTTCCCAAGACACAGACGTCCAGTACGGCTTTGACCCTCGCGAAGACCTCTCGTACTCGACTCGTCGCGGACACCGTGGGATCGACCCGTTTGGAGGAATAGCCTACCACATCCAGGTTGTAACGCTTGGCCAGGAAGATGGCGCGACCAATGTGAAAGTCGTCCGTGATCACGGTGTAGCTGTTCTGACCAAAGACTTTGGAGGCCCGCACTACGGAGTCCAACGTACGGAACCCGCTTTCATCCCGGGTGATGGCGGATTCCGGGACCCCCAGTTCCTGCAGCGCTTTGGTCATGTCCGCCGGCTCGTTGTAGTAGGCAGAATCGTGAGATCCACTCACGATGAGATGCTTCACCTTGCCGCTGTTGTAGAGGTCCGCCGCCGCCTGCATGCGATAGCGAAAATGCAGGTTCGGACGGTCCGGACCAATCTTCTTGGAGGTTCCCAACACCAGACCCACCTCATTCTTCGGGAGGTCTTCCGGAGACGAATACACCCGTCCGGATGAGGCAATCATGACCCAGATGTTGCAAAACCCCACGAAAGCCACCACCAAAGTGGGGGGCAGCATGAAGAGCATGAGCCACTTCTTTCGCCGGAATTGTTTCTTTGCGGGGGGGCGCGCCATTCTCAGTCAGTCGTTGGCTTGCTTGCCGAATTCTCCATTGTAAGCATTTTCAGTTCTGCTCGCCTAAGATTTCTTCCTCTCGGATATCCTCTTCCCAGTTTTGAAAACCGTCTTCCGAATTTTTGGTTATTTGAAGCGTTACCCAGGTCTGGCAACGCTCCAATTGGCTTGTGCCATCCTGGCAACTCTGATGCTGGTTGTCTTTCCAAAGATTATCGAGATTATCATTGATGACGTTATTCCGAATCAGAAACAGCACCTGATCTGGCCGATGATCGCCATCGCCCTCGGCTCCTTCCTGCTTCGGGAATTGTTTGAAGGGTTACGCATCTTCATCAACAACACTTTCGAACAGAAGGTCATCTATGATCTTCGGAGTGATCTTTACGAGCATCTCCAGAAGTTGCCGCTGCCCTGGTTCGATAATCATCCTACGGGAGATACGATGACCTGTGTCTCAGAGGATGTGCAAAGTATGGAGCGCGTCCTCATTGATGGCATCGAGCAAGGTTTGGTCGCTTTGCTTCAGGTGATCATTGTGGGCGCAATGCTGTTCTTCCTGAGCCCGACCCTGGCCTTCGCGGCTCTGGCTCCGATCCCATTGCTGCTATTGGGGGCCATCATTTATACAAGGGGACGCGAGCGCTATCGCCTGCTGCGGAAGGCAACCGGGGAGATGACTTCGCTCCTCCACGACAACATTGCCGGCATTCGCCAGATCAAGGCCTACGCCCTGGAACAGAGCGAGCATCAGCGCTTCAACGAGTTCAGCGACAAGGTGCGGCATGCGAACCTGCGCGTGATGACCGCCTGGGCGATCTATAAGGGTACCATGGCGTTTTCCGGTTCTCTGGGACGCGTCATCGTCATTGGTGTCGGCGCTTTCCTCGTGTTCGACCAGAAGCTGGATCTGGGGGAACTCACCGCCTTTCTCTACCTGGTGACCCTGCACTTTTACGAACCCTTCAGCCGGTTGCATCAACTCAACCAACTCGCGCAGTCCGGCATGGCGGCTGGAGAGCGCGTCTTTGGTGTGATCGATTCCGAACCGGAGCGGCACCTGGATACGGGCAAGGACATGATCAATCCCGTGGGCCATGTGGTGTATGAAGGCGTTGGGTTCGCCTATACGGATCGCCAGGACACCCTTAAGAACATCAATCTCGAAGCGAAACCCGGTCAGCAGATCGCGCTGGTTGGAGCCACGGGAGCTGGGAAATCCACGATCATCAACCTGCTGGCCCGGTTCTACGAATACACTGAAGGATCCATCCAGATCGACGAGATGGAAGTGAAGAAGATCAACAAACGCTCCCTGCGATCCAATCTCGGCTACGTCACGCAGGAGAGCTTTCTCTTTAACGGATCGGTGCGGGACAACCTCATGATTGCCAAGCGGAATGCCACCGATGAAGAGCTTTGGCAGGCCCTCGCTTCCGCCAATGCCAAGGGATTCGTGGAGCGGCTTCCGCAAAAACTGGAAACCCACGTTGGAGAACGCGGAGTGAAGCTGAGCGTGGGAGAAAAGCAGCGCATCTCCATCGCCAGAGCTTTGCTGAAGAATCCTCCGATCCTGTTGCTGGATGAAGCGACAGCGAGTGTGGATACCGAGACGGAGCGTCTGATCCAGCAAGCCCTGGAGAAGCTCATGGTCGACCGGACCAGTTTCGTCATCGCCCACCGGCTCTCAACGGTCCGGCGTGCCGATCGCATCTACGTCCTGGACCACGGCAAGATCATCGAGGAAGGCACGCACGAAGAATTGCTCCAGCTGGACGGGGAATACGCCAAGCTCTGCAAGACCGCTTTTCTGGCGGAACAAGAGGACTCTGAGGAAGTTTTGATTGCGACAGAATCCGGGCAGAGCTAGCTCTCCTGACGTGATCACCTTACGGATTCTCTGTTTGCTCGGCCTGGCCGCCGGTCTCCTTCATGGAGAATCGCCGGACGCCCTCGGTTTTGGAGAGAAGCTCTATGAAGTCCGGCAAGCCGGGAAGTCGCTGCCTCAATTCAGCCAGGCTTTCCCTCAGGGGAACTTGCGGGATGCCTACAATGCTCAGAGAGCGTACGTTGCGGCGCTCCTGGAAAATTCGGAGAAACTCGCCGGCTTCAAAGGAGGCGTTGTGAGCGAGGCCGGCCAAAACGCCTTTGGGATCGATTTCCCGCTCTGCGCCGTGCTCTTTGAATCCGGCTTTCTTCTGGCGTCGGAGAAGGGCATTCAGATTTCGGCAGAGACCATTCCGGACGTGGGAATTGAGACTGAGATCGGCTTCATCCTGGAAAAGGAAGTGACGGAGCCTCTCAAGAGCGTGGAAGACGTCAAGGCCGTGGTCCGGGCCGTGGTGCCGGTAATCGAGCTGCCTGCCGGAAAGCGGGAGGTGAAAGGGAATACGACGGCTGCGGATCTGGTCGCCGTGAATGTGATGTCCCAGCATTACATCGTGGGCGCGGAGAAAGATCCTGGCCTGGTGGATCTGGACAGCATGGCGGTCAAGCTTTGGAAAGGAGAGGAACTCGTCAACGACACCACCGGAGATGATGCCAGGCGAGGGCAATGGTGGAACCTGCTTTTCCAAATCAATCATGCACTGGCCGAAGGCTATGAAGTGAGACCAGGTCAACTCATCATCACCGGAGCGCTCGGAAAGATTTACAGGGAGGTGCCCGGCGACTTTCGGGCGGAGTGGTCCGGACTGGGCTCGATCACCTTCCGCATTGTGGAGTAATCATGGCCAGATTTGCATACACGGTTGGAGAAATCGCCACCTGGATTCGGGGAGAGGTTCAGGGTGACGCGGACAAAGTCATCCATGGGATTCGCAGTCTCATGCAGGCGGGTCCGGAAGAAGTGAGCTTTGTCAGGGACGAACAGTTTTTTAAGTCTGCTCCGCAGTCCCAGGCTGGAGCACTCATCGTTCCCCGGCATGAACCTGGATTGCCCATGACCCAGATTGTGGTGTCAGACGCCTTCGCTGCCATGGCGGTGTTGCTCACCAAATACGAAGCCTTGGCGACTCCGCGGCCGCAGGGGATCTCGTCGCAGGCTGAGATTGCCGAAAGCGCGGAGATTGGGGAAGGGGCCGCCATTGGAGCCTTCACCGTGGTGGAGGAAGGGGCCAGGATCGGAGCCGGTGCGGTGATCTATCCGCGAGTCTACATCGGGCACGATACCGAGATCGGCGAGGGCACCATCGTCTATCCGCAGGTCAGCATCCGGGAACGGGTCCGGATTGGGAAACGCTGTGTCATCCACAGCGGGACCGTGATTGGCGATGACGGCTTCGGTTACCTGCAGCGAGAGGGGAAACACCTCAAGATCCCGCAGATCGGCACGGTGGTGTTAGGCGATGATGTGGAGATCGGGTCGATTTGCACGATCGACCGGGCAGCTCTGGATGAGACGCGAATCCAGAGCGGGGTGAAGATCGATAATCACAGTCACATCGCTCACAACGTGGATATCGGGGAGAACTCCATGCTCGTGGCCTATGCGAAGATCGCCGGCAGCGTCAAGATTGGGAAGAACGTGACCATTGCTGAAGACTGCGGAGTGACAGATCACGCCCAGATTGGGGATGGAGCCATCATCGGGGGCGGATCCAATGTCTACGCCAAGAGGGTGGAACCGGGTGATGTGCTCTGGGGCTCTCCAGCCAAGCCAATTCAGTTGGAGAAGAAGATCCAGGCTCTCATGAAGCGGCTTCCCGAATACCGGGACAAGATTCGCACTCTGGAGAAGCGGCTCGATGAATTGGAGAATCGCACAGCCCAGGATTGAAGTTGGTTTGCAAATTGGCGGTGATCCCGGCATCCTTCCGCTGTGAGTACTCCCATCATTCAAGCCGGTATCATCACTGTCTCGGACCGCGCCAGCAGCGGCGAATACGAAGACCACGGAGGCCCGGCATTGCGAGCGGAATGCGAGAAGCGGGACTGGGAGGTGCTTGCCGAAGCCGTGGTGCCGGATGACATCAACCGGATTCAGGAAACCATCCGGTCCTTCTGCGCTCAGGGCTGTGGACTGATTTTGACAACCGGCGGCACCGGCATTGCCGAGCGGGACGTGACTCCAGAGGCCATTCGCGGCCTGATGCGAGTCGAGATCCCTGGGTTCGGGGAGTTGATGCGCATGCGTTCCGTGGAGATTACGCCGAATGCGATCCTGAGCCGAGGACTGGCAGCCATTGTAGAGACCGCTCTCGTCATCGCGCTGCCCGGCAAACCGAGTGGGGCCGTGGAATGTCTGGGCTTTGTTGAAGGCGCCATCCCGCATTCCGTCAAACTTGCCAAGAAGATCCCGACAAGTTGCTAAGGTCTGGGGGCCTAACGGGTCTAAACCCAAGGCTGCATAGCTTTGGCTGGTAAAGCCTGGAATCCCTTCTATCCTTGGAAACCGTCAGATCGGCTCTCATGAACGAGAACACATTGGACGACCGCTCTTTAGAACTTCCCGAGAATCTCCAAGCTAAGCTTCGGGAGTTTCAGCGGATCGTTTGGACGGCGAAGGTGATCGAAGGTCTCCTGGCCGGACTCTTCGGGCTTTTTGTGGCCTACCTGCTTGTCTTTGTCATGGACCGGTTCTGGGATACGCCTTCCAGCCTGCGGGCGTTGATCCTGGTCGCGGGGGCTTCCGGACTTGGATTCTGGTTTCCCATCAAGATGCATCGCTGGGTCTGGAAACGGCGCAGCTTGGAACAGATCGCCCGGCTTCTGCGGCATCGCTACCCACGCTTTGGGGATCAGTTGCTTGGAATCGTGGAACTGGCAAGGCACGCCTCAGGAAGTGAGACCTTGATCCGGGCTGCCTTCCGGCAGGCGGATGAAGCCATCAGCAAGACCCGCCTGGATCGGGGCGCGATCCCCAATTCTCAGGTCCTGCGATGGTCCATCATCACTGCCATCGTGACCGGCTGGGTTCTCCTGACGCTTACCATTGTTCCCAAAGCCGGATGGAATTCGATGTCCCGCAGCTTTTTCCCCTGGCTGAATACGGAACGCTACACCTTCGCGCAGTCCGAAGGGGCGCCGCATCGTCTGGTGGTGCCTTACGGGGAGCCTTTCGAGCTGGCGATTGATCTGCGGGAAAACAGCGACTGGCGCCCTCAGTTCGCCAAAGCCTGGTTTCGAGATCAGGAACCCGTGGTGGTGAATCTGGACGAGGAGCGGGGACGGTATCAGTTCAATCTCCAGTCCCGGCGAGAACCGGGAAAACTCCATCTTCATATTGGGGATGAGAAACGCTCCATCCACGTCCAGCCCGAGACACGGCCGGAGCTGACTTCGCTGGTGGCCAAGGTGAAGTTGCCGGATTACCTGCGCTACGAGCGAGACCTGGAAGTGCCGGTCCTGGATGGCGCCATCTCGCTGGTGGAAGGGAGCGAGGCCAGCTTCGTCGGCACGACTTCGAGGGATCTGTCCTTCGCTTTCATGGACAAGATCAACCAGGAGACAGAGGGAGCGGAAATCCATCTGGATCCTATCTATGTCACGGATTCCACCAACCACACGGTGCATTGGCAGGACGAACTGGGGCTTACCTCCCGGTCGCCATTGGAACTTCGCATCCGGGCGCAGAAGGACTCCGAACCAGGCGTCACGGCCAAGATGCTCACTCAGGAGCAGGTCGTTCTGGAAGATGACGTGATCACCTTTGATGTCCGGGTGAGTGATGATTTCGGCATCCAGGAAGTGGGTTTGGCATGGGTTGGAGAAACGGGCACCGGGATGTCCAAGTCCAACCGGGGACGGAAGGTGGTCGCGGCTGGGAATCCAGAGCAATTGGAGATCAAGACCGAGTCCGCGACATTCTCCGCCAAGCGAGAGCGGGTGAAGCCTCAGACGATTCAGATCGCGGCCTATGCCCTGGACTACATGCCGGGTCGCAAGCCGGTCTATTCTCAGCCGATGGTCCTGCACATCATGAGCCCGGAAGAGCACGCCGTCTGGATGACGGGCGAGTTTGGGAAGTGGTTCCGCCGTGCTCAGGAGGTCTACGAGCGGGAGCAGCAACTTCACCTGACCAACCAGGAATTGCGCAAGCTGTCTCCCGAAGAGCTGGATCAGGAAGCGAACCGGCGTCGCATTGAGGCGCAGGCGGCCTCGGAACGAGTCAATGCCAAGCGACTGGATGCGCTGAACAAGGCGGGCCGGGAACTGATTGAGTCTGCCGCTCGCAATGACGAGTTTGAGGCCAAGAATCTGGAACTCTGGGCACAGATGCTGGATCAGCTGGATGGGATTGCCCAGAAGCGGATGCCTTCGGTGGCGGATTTGCTGAAGAAGGCTGCCGATGCCGAGAAGGGGCAGAGCGGCGAGGGAGGTGAGGAATCCCAGCCTGGAAAAATGGCCCAGGGACAGGACTCCAGCTCGAAGCCTGAGGAATCCGATGCCGACAAGCGTCGCAGCCTTTCCGTGGCGGAGAACAAGCAGACGGATCCCCAACAGAATGGAGGTGGGGCGACCGGAAAACAGAAGCCCGGGATGAGCATTTCCGATCAGGAAAGTGGCTACATGCCGAAGGTTCCCGATGAGGGTGGCCAGAAAGCTTCCTCGGGCGGCAGCTCTGCCCTGGACTTACCCAGCACCAGCCTGGGCGCGGTTCCCGGGGAGAAGAAAGACCAGCAACCTTCCGAGGCTCAGGCCCGGGTGGAGGAAGGAGTCATGGAACAGACGGGGTTGCTCGATGAGTTCGCCCGCATCTCCGATCAGCTGAAGGAACTATTGGGCACTCTAGAGGCCAGCACCTTCGTGAAGCGCCTCAAAGCAGCCTCTCGCGAACAGTTGGCGATCGCTTCCGATCTCAACGGGACTTTGTCGCGGGCATTCGGAACCTCACATTCCATGCTG
>JBHIXE010000152.1:0-12036 GCA_041984905.1 Verrucomicrobiales bacterium
AACGCTTTGAGGAGTCGCTGCGGTCCCTGAGAAGTCTGGTCGACGCTCAGGAACTGGCCGACGCACCGGTGCAGGAGTTCGAGGAGCAACCTGCCAAGGCGGAGGCGAAAGCAACGACCGAGCCGGCCAGGCCGCCTGAAGAGAAGCCCCAACCGCTTCCCTCCAGGCCCATGACGGAGACGGCGCGGATCGTCTTCACCGAACCCGCGTGGGCCGAGCGAGCCAATCTCGATGCCCGGGGAGACTTGGCCGTGGTCCATCCTGCCGGTCCTCCCAAGGACGTGGATGCTGCCCTCCGGCACTTTCCTTGTCTGAAGACAGAGTTGGCCACCTGGCAGGGGGAACTCAACCAGGTGCTCGCTCGTCTTGAGTACATGCAGAGCAACGTTCCTCCCGGCTATACCAGCATTCGCTGGCGTTACATCCTGAGAGAGGCGGCGTTTCTGCATCGGACCGCCAAGGAACAAGTGGGGCAGTGTCGCCGGTGGGTGATGGGTGAACCCATGTTGCTGGCGGCGCGAGCCAGGGACTGGCGGCATGATTTCAATGAGGCCCAGGCCAGCTTGAGCGAACTGGCACGGCAAATGGAAAAGATTCAGGCGTTGGCCCAGGAAGCGAGGGAGCATCCGCCCAAGGAGGATCAAGCCTCCGAAGTCGATCGCATCAAAACGACGCGCATCCGCCCTGGCATGATGGCAAAAGAACTGGAGGAGATGGGCATTTCACTAAGTCCGGACGAAGAGGAGGCGGTGACGCCACCCAGGAAGGCGCACCGGCAGCGTGACTTGTTTGGGGGGCAAAAACCGGTCTTACCCCAGAAGCAGCGTTCTTGAGAGGAGCATGACCTTCTGCAGGCTGGTTAGCCGGTAGCGCCGGTCCAGCACTTTGAAGCCATCCTGGCGCATCTTTTTGAGGATGCCATGGTAGACGGCTCGCATGAGTTCACTGGCCTTGAGATTGGGCTTGTCTTCGGAGCTTAGCAGGCTCAAGGCATTGGCATAACGTTCTTCCGCCCGGTCCGCCTCAAAGTTCATCAGTTCGAAGAACTCCGGACTGTGATGGGCCTGTCTCAGGCTTTGCTCCGTGACGCCAAATCGCTCCAGATCCTCTTGAGGCAGATAGATGCGGTCGTCGTTGCGGAGATCCTCGCCCACATCGCGCAGGATATTGGTGATTTGCAGGGCATGTCCCAACTGAATGGCGTATTCAGGCGTGGTGGGAGATTGGTAACCAAAGATTTCGATGCTGACCAGGCCCACTGCACTGGCCACCCGATAGCAGTAGAGTTCCAGATCCTCGTAAGTCGCGTAGCGACGTAGGGTGAGGTCCATCTCCACCCCTCGAATGATATCCAGCATCAGTTCAGGATTGATGGCGTAGCGTTGCATCAAATCCCAGATTTCCCTCTCCACGGTGACGTTCGGTTCCCGCTCTTGAACCATGAGGGCCTTCCAGGAATCCAGACCTGCCTGTTTCACGTCCACCGGTGGTTCCGGATCATCTGCGATGTCATCGACGATCCGGCAAAAGGCGTAGAACACCGTCATGTCCTCTCGCTTCTGGCGAGGCAGACAGGCGAAGGCAAAGGCCAGGTTCGACTGGCTGCGGCGGACGATTTCTGCGGCCGTAGAGGTCTCCGGAGTCATTCAGAGCCAGTCTAAGGATGACGGATGGATTTGCGACTTCTAAAAGCGGTCAAGGCGATCAGCTGCGCTCATCCTCAGCTTGCTCACCGGCGGGGGTGTGGCCCGCATTGGGATTGGTCTGTGACCAATGATCGAAGAGCCGGTCGTTGCAGACCTCCACTTCGGCCTGTTGCCAGCGGCTGCCCTTGAGGCAGAGCACCTTGGCTTCCATCAAGCGCACGAACACATCCCGGGCATCGGGATCGGCAATCAGCGGCCGGGCGTCAGTGCTGCGGATTCCGTCGGTTGAGGCGTCCACGGCCGCGGCGCGAAAAAGCTCAAAGAAGATGGGCAGCTTGGCCTGTATTTCCGGGCTCCAACTCGCGAAGGCCTCGTCGACATGCTTCACCGTGAAGTTCAGCAGCGTGCGGAACTCAGCCAGTTCTGCCAACGACTTGTCCCCTTGGGTCGAATCCCGTAGCAACCCCTCGAGAAACAGGTTGGCAATCGGGAGGGAAGAAGGGTTGGCGTTCAGTTCTCCGAAGTAGTGTTTATAGAGGGTGTTGTCGACCTGGTCCGGCCCGGTATGAGCGCCGTTCTTCCATCGGAACAGCGGGGTGCGCAGGATCTCCTCCAACCCGGAAGAGCTGGGGAAGTTCAACCGGAAGAAATCGAGACTGCCCTGAAGAAACTCCAGGCTGCGAGGAGCGTCCTCAATGAAGCGGGACCAGGGTTCGCGAATACCGATGACGATTCGAGCGATGTTCTTGTGAGCGGCCTGAGAAAGGAACTCGAGAAGATTGGCGAGCACCTCGTGAATGTCGTCTTCCAACACGCCATCCAGAGGAAATCCCAGCCCGTCTTCCAACTGGTCGATGAAGACGAGAGGTTGCTTTTCGTCGGAGGGAGACATTCGGCCGACGCTGTGCCGGATTCGCTGAAAAAAGGTCCTGAGCGGTTCGCCGTCTTCAGGCGCCAGGCGGACAAGATCCCCCACTTCATTGTGAAGCCTGAGTACCGGCCAGAGCCCGGCCTGCACGATTGAGGTCTTTCCAACTGCGCTGGGACCATAGACGACCAGGAGTTTCCCACGCTGGGCAGCCTGCTCGGTGAAAGTGTCGTGGAGAACCGAGATCTCTCCCTGCCGCCCGCAGAAGTAGGTTACTTCTGCCTGTTCATAGGGCTTGAATCCTACGTAGGGGAGTGGAGCCATTTGTCAGTAATTGGGAAGGCGGGACAATCAGGACCCAGAGTGAATCATACTGGCCTTGGGTTGTCGATCTCGGATTCTTGCTTAGGCATATTCTCGGTCTGGGCCTAGAACCATCCCAGCGGCTCAAACACCAGGCGGTCCATGAGGGTCTCCGCATCGGCCCGCATGAGGGCAAAAAGCGTTCCCAGAGCCATGGCGGAGAAGACAATGAGAGAGAATACCCCGGAGAGAAAGGCGATTCCCATGCCCCGGAAGAACGTCTGCCGGTAATGCCAACTGAGGGTCAGGGAAGCCACCAGCAAGCCCATCACGAGCAGGCAGAGGAAGAGCAGGATGTCTCCGTTCTTGTCTGGAAATATGGGAAGCTCCGGGTCCATGACGCTGGACATGACCAGGTAAATGATCACTTGAGCCCCTACAATGGCGAGAACCTTTCCGACCGCGATGAAGTGCTGACCCGCCGAGTCCAACGCGCCCAGGACGTGGGCTCCGCCCCAGACTCCAAGGAAAAGGGGAAGGGAAATGTAGATAAAGGCCGCCAGACCCAAGATGAGGATGGGGGCCATGGGCGTGGAATAATTGTTCAGCGCTTCGCCAAAAGCGGGGGTGTTAAACAGCTGGAGTTTCCCGGAGAAAGACAGCTTGGTCGCGTCCAGTTCATAGAGCTTCCCGTCAGCCTTGAGGAGGGTGATCTCCTTGGAATCGAAATCGTAAGACTGAGGCTTGCCGAAATATTCCGTTCCATCCTGCATCACCCACCGGTCTGCCTCTGCGGAGAGAGGCAGTTGAAAGAGGGCGAGCAAAAAGAGCACGACCAGAGGGAGGCGGATCGGGCGGGACATCTCCCATATTGTAAACGGATAATTGCCGGTGAACAGTCAGTATCACCTTTTCATGTGGAGTTTTCCTGTGGCAGGCTGGGCCTCATGAGACTCCTGCTGTGTAGTTTGTTGCTGCTTTTGGGACCCGCATGGGGGCAAGACGCTCCGGTTCTCCAGGCAGGATTTGCTGACCGGGATATTTCCCCGGAGATCGGGATGGAACGTCCCGGAGGCTACGGGAAGAGCTTTCACAAGTCCTTTCACGACGCCTGCAAAGCCCGGGCCGCCGTCTTCGAGCAGGAAGGCAAAGCCGTGGCGCTGGTCGGGCTGGACGCGTTGATCATTCGTGAGCCTTCCGTGGAACGCGTGCGTAAGGCCATTGAAGAGGCCACTGGTATTTCCCAGGACTCCGTGCTCATCGGCGCTTCCCATTCCCATTCCAGTGGCCCCACCGGGATGGTCCTGCCGGGAGAATTCGATGAAGCGGATTCCTGGATACAGGAGTTGGCCTACGAACGTTCTTCCATGGCTGATCCGGCCTATCTCCAGATCATGGAACAGGGAATTATTGATGCGGTGACGGAAGCCTTTGAGAAGCGGGTGCCCGTCCAGGCCGGCTTCGGTTCCGGCCATGATGAACAGGTCTCCTTCAATCGCCGCTTTTACATGGAGAACGGGCTGACCTTTACGCATCCTCGCTACGGCAATCCGGAGATGCTGCAACCGGCTGGTCCGATCGACGGCGAAGTGGGCGTCATTGGCGCCTGGAACGCTGAGGGCAAACTACTGGGCTGTGTCGTCAATTTCGCCTGCCATGCCACCACCAGTCCTCCGGGCATTTCCGCCAACTACATCTACTATGTGGAGCAGGCCGTTCGCGGGATGATGGGGGAAGAGGCCGTGGTGGTCTTCCTCAATGGAGCTTCGGGTGATGTGACCCAGGTGGACAATCAGTCGCCTATTCGCCGTCCTACCGGGGAAGAGGCCGCGATGAAGCTCGGGGGAAGGGTTGGAGCTGAGGCGGTGAAGGTCATGTTGGCGATGGACGTCAAGACCTCCCAGGCCAAGATCGCGTCCAAGACGGAGATCCTGGAGATTCCCCGCCGCAAACCCGGCCCAGCCCGGCTTGCTCACGCCAAGGAACTCGCCGGTCAAGATCCCACGCCGGAGACAAACCTGACCGACTGGACCTTCGCCAAGGAGATTCTCCTCCTGGACGCCATGATCGCCCAGGAACCGGTGCGGGATGTGGAAATCCAGGCGATCCAGGTGGGACCCGCCGTGTTCCTCACCACTCCAGCGGAGTATTTCTGCCAGTTCGGGCTCTATCAGAAAGCGCAGAGCCAGTTCCCCTTCACGTGGCCGGTCAGTCTGGCGAATGGCTGTGTGGGCTATGTTCCCACCTTTGATGCGTTCTCTGCCAATGGTGGCGGCTACGAGACCCGGCTCACCAGTTACAGCAACCTCGTCCCTGGGGCGGGAGATCTCATGGCGGAGACAGGAGTCAAGCTGGCCAATTCCCTGCAACCCGACCATCTGCCAGAAGGAGAACCTTCACCGGAATTCAAGGAAGCCTGGAGCTACGGAAGCGTCGCGCCTCAAGTGGAGTAGGCTCGGTCGAGGTGGGTGTAGCCCCCGTCCACGTGGATGATCTGTCCGGTGGTATGCGCGGACCGGGAAGAGAGGAGAAACACCGCCATTGCCGCGATTTCCTCCGGTAGGGTCATGCGTTTGCCGAATGGAATCCGGGCTTCAATCTCCGCTTTCCGCGTTTCGGGGTCCGGTTGGCTACTGAGCCAATCCGCATACATGGGGGTCCAGACTTCCGCCGGGATGATGGCATTGACCCGGATCGCGTCCGCAGCCAGATCAAGAGCCCACTCCCGCGTCAAGGCCGCCAGGCCTCCCTTAGAGGCAGCATAGCCGGAGGTTCCCCCCTGGCCGGTGAAGGCCACCTTACTGCCGATATTCAGGATCGAGCCCTGGGCTGCCTTGAGAGCGGGAAGTGCGTGGTGAACCAGGGCAAAGCATTGCACCAGATTCTTCTCCAGGGAACTGCGGAACCGGTCGCAACCCTGATCCAGTCCCACGGAATCATTCACGCCTGCATTGTTGATCAAGCCATCGAGCCGGGGGTGGGCGGAGCAAATGTCATGCAGTGTCTCCCGGACCTGATCGTCGTTGGTAAGGTTACATGCATAGGCTTTTCCGTTCACAGCCTTTGCCAGCGAACGGCCGCGTTCCTCATTCCGGTCCACGATGAGAGGAAGCGCGCCTTCTGCAGCCAGTTCCCGTACGATTGCTTCCCCAATTCCAGACGCGCCGCCAGATACGAGAAACACCTTTTCAGCCAAACCCAGGTCCATAGGAGTGATCTACCACGAACCTAACAGGCACAGCAAGTGGTTCATGCATTGCATTTATGCGTCGAGAATGGTGGAAAGACTCAAATTTCTGCAAAAATTCAGTATTAATACTATGGAAACTCAAACTTTTTTGATTTCTTGAGCAACAAAGGCTTGTGCCCCGACGAAAAATATTTATTGTCGGGGGCCATGCAAACACGCGCCGCACTTCTTCTTTTGCTTCCCATGCTCGCACTTGGCGGGTGTGCTTCTACCATTGATCACAATGGGTTTCTCTCTTCCTACGGAGGCTTGAAGGCCGAAGAAGGGCTGAGCAATGCCATGATTTATGAAGGCAACAAGGAAAAGCTCAAGAATATAGACAGCATTATCGTGGATGATGTGAAGATCCTTGCCGAGACCGTGAAGGATGGAGAGAAGGGGCTTACCAAGGCTGACGCTGACCTGATGGCCAAGGCTTTTGAAGAAGCGCTGAAGAAGGAGTTTGGCAAGAACTACAAGATCACGGAGAAGAGAGGCCGCAACACGTTGACCGTTCGTACGGCACTTGTCCAACTTGAGCCTCACTCACCAGAGCTCTATGTGCTGAGCTACGCTCCTTATTCCTTTGTCGTCCAGGGTGGTATCTGGGCCGCAACTGGTGACAATGTGATTTCCGGAACGACCAAGTTCCAGGGTGAAATGGTCGATTCCCGCACCGGCGAACAGCTTTACGCAATCGTCGACAAGAATACCGGGAAAAAGTTTCAAGTGAGCGCGGGTCTGCGGAAGTGGGGCCATTCTGAAAAGGCCTTCCAAATGTGGGCGCGCAAAATGCGGGTTTACCTGGATCAGGCGAAGGCCGAGGCCAACGCCCCGCAGAAGGCTGCTGAAGAGCCCAAGAAGGTGAAGAAGGAAAAAGAAGTGGGCAGCGGGGAGAAGGACAAGAAAGAAGGCTCCTCCAATCGCCTGTTCTTCAACCTCGGCGGCAAGAAGCAAAGCGCTGATACCGAGGCGTAAGCAAAGATTCTCCATTTGGAATCCGTAAGGATTGACGAAACGCATTGGCGCCAATCATGATTGGCGCCATGCGTGCGTTTAGAACCCCTGTCTTCGCAGTATATCTCGTTCTTGCTCCCGCCATCTCCCAGGGTGAGAACTTCATCACGGTCGACAACAAATCCGTCGACGCCAGTATCATCTCCCTGAAGGGAGACATGGTATCACTTGAGTTGGCCGATGGCCGCGTCGTTGAGAGCGATATCTCCAGATTCACGCCCGAGAGTCGCGATAAGATCAAGGCTCTGGCGAGCTTGATTCCCAACGTGCCGGACCACAACTTCAGTTTGTCTCCGAACTTCCGATGGATTAGCGAAGCTCACCACATCAAACCGGGAGAAATCGAGGCAAAGCTGGAACGCGAGCGGTTCGATATCGAATTCTTCAGTCCGAAGATGGGGGTGAAGATCTACTTCAAGAACCCGCAGGACGGAAAACGGATGGGGGATCCCATCGTGGTCTGGCACGAAGCCCGGACAGGACCAGACGAAGAACCGCTCTCCATCAAGCAAACCGCGAATCTACCTTTCACGGAAGAAGATCCCAATTTGTACACCTATCGAGCGCAACTGGAGGACGGCTCTGTCTCTTCAGTCGCGGTGACCGTCGACGAGGAGGTCGTGCGTTTTACCTCCTACCTGATCAAGAACAACGGTGTCACGGACAATCATCTTGTGATTCGGACACCCGGGATTGCGGCTCAAATGAGCAATGCCGCCAACGGGCTGAGTGCTGCCCACGTCAACACGACACCCTGGGAAACCGTTCTGGAGTTTGTGAAAGTGAATCAATTGGTCTTCGGCATGGACCCTCCTGGCGATTCTATCCGGGTAGGTTTTGATCAAGAACCAGTGACCATGCCTGGAAAGTTCGACCAGGTGGCCTTTGCCGGACCGGGATTCTTCAATAACTTCGTTTTCTTTGAGACGGAGGGTCAGAGTTACCTGCGAAGCCCCACCGGAGAAGACGAAGAATTGAAGAACATTTGGGGCGGTTACACTGTGCGCTACAGCATGAGTTCGCTGGAGGCAGATCACGAGAGGGAGAGTCTGGTCATCCGGATTGACCCCAGGGATTGAGGGGATTGAAGCCACCAAAAAAGGCACCCCTCCGAAGAAGGGTGCCTCGAACTGAAGAGAGTGTCTCCCAGATGCTCGATCAATCCCAGCCGCAGGCCTGGCGGACTTCGATCATCTTGGCGAGGATGGTGTTCCAGGTCTGCTGGTCTTCCAGCATTGCATTCGGGAACATGCAGCCATCCCAGCAAATGTGTTGGATGCCACGAGCAGGAGCGTCCTTGAGCCAGTAGCTGGAGCACTTTACGATGTCCAGCTTGCCGTTGGGATCGTCAGCCGGGCAGTGCTTGCCGGTCTTGTCGTGGGAACCGGTGCCGTGCACCTCGCCGTCGTTCTGGGCGACGTGGAAGTCGATCGTCCAGGGCCGAAGGGCGTCAGTCATGGTGGCATATGCCTGCCAGAACTGCTCGTCGCTGTATCCCGATTGCAGCAGGGCATGCTGAGGAGCGTTGTAGCCCAGGAGATAAAGGTAGGTGTGAGCGAGGTCCGCCTGGAAGCCAAGACTCTCCGGCATGCCGACCGCCTCAAGGAGGTTCAGCATGTCTCTCCAACTGTGCATGCCAGCCCAGCAGATTTCGCCTTCAGCGGCCAGGCGTTCGCCATTGTCAGCAGCCACCTTGGCGGCTTCACGAAAAGTCGCGGCAATCTTCTTGGTGTTGCCGACCGGATCCGCGGACCAGCTGGCCGGGCCGTCTGCGGAGTCAATGCGGATGACGCCATACTCACGAACGCCGTGTTCATTGAAAATCCTGGCGATCCGGCAAGCCTTCTCCACGGCCAGGACGAACTTGCCGCGTTGCTCGGCGTCTCCCATGGCGGAATCCCCTACGGTGCCCGGCCAGATGGGAGCTACGAGTGAACCCACCTTGAGGTTCTTGCTGGCGATCAGGTCCGCGATGCGGCGAATTTCGTCTTCGCTGGCGTCCGGATCCGTGTGCGGGAAAAAGAGGAAGTAGTCGATACCTTCAAACTTCTGGCCATTGACGTCCGCATTCGCGGTCAGTTCGAGCATCCGCTCCAGGCTGATGGGAGGATTCTCAGTGCCTTCTTCTTTGCCCACGAGGCCGGGCCACATGGCGTTATGGAGTTTGGGTAGGGTTGGCATAGGGATTTGGATCGATCAGTTTGAAAGGCCAAATGGAGCAAAGCTAGACGGGAAAGGCAACCCGAGAGTTCTCAAACCGGCCTCTAATGAAAATCCAGGCGACCATCCAGGATCTGAAAGCTGAGGTTGCTCCCGGGTTTCCTGTTGAGCCGGGAGCCGTCCTTGACGATGAAGACCGAGGGACCATAGGCCCCTGGCGGATTCTCGAATTCCTTCTCTCCATGGTAGACGGTCACATTGACTCGAGTACTCCCGATTGCGGGATCCAGGTCGTCCAGGATCTTGCAGTCCTCAAACATGCAGTCTTCCGTGATGACCAGCACGCTTCGAGGGATCTCGCAGCGAAGAAAGTAACAGTCCTTGATCGTGCGCCAATCTTCTGTGGCTTCCCTGCCGGCGTCTTCGTCAAAGAGGAGTGGGGGGATGGCGACGTCGACGAAGGTACAGTTGGTGATCTTCAGCCCAATGGAACGGCGGGTGAAGTTCGCGTTCCCAATGAAGTTCTTGTAGAAGACGCAGTCGTCCATGATCCATTTGGAGGAATAGCCGGAGAACCAGCCGCCGCCTTTCTCGACGGAGGAATTGTCGAAGAGACATTCACTGGCTTCCATAATCCCGCCGAGGTTGGCGCTGAACTTGACGTTCCGGAAGAGGGAACCGCGAGCCTTCACTTCGCCGACATCAATGTAGACCGCCCCATTTTGAACTGTTGTGCCAGGTGAGATTCCCAGCGCGCCTCGGGGAGCGGGTTCGCCTTCAGGACGCTCCCGGTTTCCCAGGATCACCTGTTCTCCGGGCAGGTTGTGAATGCCAGGGCTTAGAGAAATCACCTCCACCACCTTTTCCGCCGGAATTTCCGGAGGGCTGATGACTGTAGTCGCCAATTCCACCGATTTTCTCCCGTCAGAGACATAGGGCCTGTTCCTGGAAGAGGGAGAACTGGATCTGGCGATCATGACCTCCGTGTCCGCGAGGCCGGCCTTGACCCGATTGATTTCCTTGAGCAATGCCAAGGCGAGGTCCAGATCACCTTTTTGAGCCGCTTGCTCATGGAAGGTGTCCATCTTGGCGATGTAGGCCTGATCCAACTTGAGCCGGCTTTCGCGGGCTTCAGCTTCAACCTTCGCGAGTTCGGTGTTCAGGACCCTGCGAAGATCTTCCACTTCCGGGAAGGGGGACTTGCTGGTCATGCCTTTCCGAGCGTTTTCCGCTTCTTTGCGAGCCTTCAAGACTTTCTCCAGGTCGCCCTGCTTCTGAAACTCCAGCTCAATCTTCTGGACGGCATTGGCATAAGCGGCAAAGAGCGTTGCCCGCTTCTCCTGCTGTTGGCTTTCGATCTTGGCCTGCTGATCCGAATAGAGGAGCTTGAGACCGCTGGGATCATCCGTGCTTTGAGCATGAAGCGAGGAGCAAAGCAGGCACGGCAGAGCGGCCATCCATGTCGTGAGGAGGAGGCGGAAGGGCATGGTGGTAGCGATAGTGAGTTTCTCAAGCCCCACCAGAAATCGGCTTGCAAGTCAAGCAGGATTGGTGCGAGCACGAAGGATTTTGCCGTAGTTACCCCGTAATCGAAGGGGCCGGCAAAAGATCGGGATCCAGTTCGGGTACAAAAAAACCTCACCAGTCAGGCGCGACTGGTGAGGCGGAAATCATTGAGCTGAAAAGCTCGCAGCTTAGGTCGTGGCGCGTGGCGCTTCGGTTTCCTGAGCCTTGAGTTCCTCGTAGATCGCGTAAGCGGCCTCCGGAGTTTCGCCTCCATGCACCACGGCGCGAACAGCCTGCATCATGGCCACCGGCGCATCGGACTGGAAGATGTTCCGTCCCATATCGACACCGGAAGCGCCTTGTTCGCAGGCGTAGTATGCCATCTTCAGCGCGTCCAGTTCCGGTCGCTTCTTGCCGCCGGCGATCACGATCGGCACTGGGCAGCAGCTGGTGATGGTATCGAACTCTTCATCCGTGTGGTAGCACTTGATGATGTGGGCGCCGAGTTCCGCCATGATCCGGGTAGCGAGGCGGAAATACTTGGGCGTGCGCTCCATGCTGGTGCCGACAGCGACCACGCCCATCACGGCGATGCCGTAACGGTTGGCCATGTCCACGAGGCGAGTCATGTTGTGCAGGGTGGCCTTCTCATGCTCGGAACCAATGAAGACCTGCACGGCGAGCACGCTGGCATTGAGGCGCAGGGCGTCTTCGATATCGCAGGCGATGATTTCGTCGCTCAGAAAGTCGGGACGAGCCATGGAAGTTCCGCCGGAAGCCCGCAGGGCGATGGCCTTCTGGGTGCTGGCAGGAATCACCGCGCGTTGAATCCCGCGAGTCAGCATGAGGCAGTCGCAGTAGGGTTCCAGCGGCAGGATGGTTTGGTCGACGCGTTCCAGACCAGTGGTAGGCCCTTGGAAGTAACCGTGGTCGAAGGCCAGCATGATGGTGCGGCCGTTCTTGGGGTTGAACACACGAGACAGGCGGTTCTTCATGCCCCAGTCGTACTGGTGAGAGCCCTTCAGGAAGAAGCCGGGAGCTTCCTGGGGGATTTCACTGTAGAATTCCTTGTCCTTCTTTTGATTTACACCGTCGAGATCTGCCATGGCCGTTTTTGATTGGTAGGTTTTACAGGGTCGATTTTTGAATCTATCCCTCATTCCATAGCGGAACTTCGTCTCGGGTCAAGGGGCGGATGGTCCGGGGGAGAATTGGCTTCCGCCCTTGACGAAGCACGTCTCGCGCCCGAACTGCAAACACATGGCATCCAATCCCCGCGTGGCCGTCCTCAATGTCGTCGGCCTCAC
>JBHIXE010000153.1:0-11978 GCA_041984905.1 Verrucomicrobiales bacterium
CGCGCTCCGGCAACGGGGTTGACGCAGACGGCACAGGGACTGTGCCTACTACTTTCTCCCTAGGCTAACACCTGCCGCACGACGTGGCCGTGCACATCGGTGAGACGGTAGTGGCGGCCTTGGAACTTGTAGGTGAGGCGCTCGTGATCGACACCCAACTGGTTCAGGATGGTGGCGTGCAGGTCATGCACGCTGACGGGGTTTTCCACGATGTTGTAGCCGTAGTCATCGGTTCGGCCATGCACCGTGCCGCCCTTGATGCCGCCGCCGGCCATCCAGATGCTGAAGCAGCGCGGGTGATGATCCCGGCCGTAATTCTTCTCGCTGAGATCGCCCTGACAATAGACCGTCCGGCCGAATTCCCCGCCCCAGACGACGAGGGTTTCATCGAGAAGTCCCCGTTGCTTGAGATCCTGGACAAGCGCTGAGCTGGCCTGGTCCGTCTCCTTGGTGCGCTGGCGCAATTGGCCGGGCAAACCGCCATGGGTATCCCAGCCGCGATGGAAGAGCTGGACGAATCGCACGCCTTGCTCGGAGAGCTTGCGCGCAAGGAGCGCGTTGTAGGCGAATGTGCCGGGTTTGCGGGCGTCCTCGCCGTAGAGGTCAAAGGTATGCTGCGGTTCCTTGCTGAGATCGGTCAGTTCTGGCACGGAAGCCTGCATGCGGTAGGCCATCTCGTATTGCGCGATGCGGGTGCGGATCTCGGGATCGCCAAACTCATCGTGATGCAATTGATTGAGCGCTCCGATATGATCGAGGGTGCGGCGACGCAGACTGCTGCTCATCCCTTCTGGATTGCTGAGGTAGAGCACGGGATCTTTGCCAGAGCGGAAGCGCACACCCTGGTGTTCGGAAGGTAGGAAGCCCGCTCCCCAGAGCCGGTCATAAAGTGCCTGGCCACCGCGATTCGAGGTCATGGCGACGAAGGCCGGGAGGTTCTCGTTCTCGCTGCCGAGTCCGTAGCTGAGCCAAGCCCCAATACTGGGCCGGCCCGCGAGCTGGAACCCAGTCTGGAAGAAGGTGATGGCGGGATCGTGATTGATCGCCTCGGTGTGCATGGAGCGCACCAGCGCGATTTCATCAGCGATTTTCCCGAGGTTTGGCAGCAGCTCCGCGTTCAGCTCGATGCCGCTCTGGCCGAACTTCTGGAACTCGAAGATGGAGCGCGCCACCGGGAAAGAGTCCTGGCCCGCGGTCATGCCGGTGAGACGTTGGCCATTGAAGACGGAGTCCGGCACTTCCTGGCCATGCACCTTGTTCAGGTAGGGCTTGGGATCAAAGAGGTCATGATGCGGCGGGCCCCCGCTCTGGAAGAGATAGATGACTCGCTTGGCCTTGGGCGCGATGCGCTTGTAGTCCTGGGCCGCGAACAGGTTCGGATTCAGCAAGGATGCCAGGGCCATGCCGCCCAATCCCCTGGAAGAACTTGCCAGGAAACTGCGCCGGTTGAGGAAACGATCCGTGGGTTCGGTCATGGGCCTTATTCCTTGGTAATCACTTCGTCGAGGTTCAGGAGCACGTTGGCCAAGGCGGCATAGGCGGCGATCTCGGCAGGCGGGAACTCCTCGTTCATGGGCGATTCGCCGGTGCTGATCAGCTTCTTGGCAGCGGCTTCATCCTCGGAAAACTCCCGACGATATTCCGCGATGGCTCCTTCCAGGACTTCCCGATGAATCTTGCTGGGTTCGCGAGCCGTGACCGTGCGATAGCCGAACCCGACCGGGTCGTCTCCCCCTTCCTTGAGCATGCGCACCGCGAGATGGCGAGCGCTTTCCACAAAGGCCGTTTCGTTGAGCAGGGTCAGGGCCTGGAGCGGCGTGTTGGTTTCCTTGCGGCTCACCCAACAGGCTTCCCGGTCGGCAGCGTCAAAGACCGCCATGGCGGGAGGCGCGACGGTGCGTTTCCAAATGGTGTAAAGACTGCGCCGGTAGAGATCGTCCCCTTTCGATTGGCTGTATTTCATGCCCATGCTCATCTCCGCCCAGAGATTGGCAGGTTGGTAGGGACTGACCGAGGGGCCGCCAAGCTGTTCCTTGAGCAGACCGGAGACGTAGAGCGCCTGGTCGCGAAGGACATGGCCACTCAAGCGCTGCCGAGGGCCGCGGGCGAGCAACCGGTTATCGGGATCTTTCTCCATCAGTTCCGAATTCATCCGCGCGTCCTGCCGGTAAGTCCGGCTCATGACGATGAGCTTCTGCATTCCGGCGGTGTCCCAGCCCGTGCGCACGAATTCGGTCGCGAGCCAGTCGAGCAGCTTGGGATGGCTCGGCGCTTCGCCTTGGACCCCGAAATCTTCAGCGGTCTTAACGAGCCCCGTGCCAAAGTACTTCTGCCAATACCGGTTGACCGCGACCCGCGCCGTGAGCGGATGATCGGGAGACACGAGCCATTGCGCCAAACCCAGGCGATTCCGGGGCAAGGCTGGATCCATCGGCGGCAATTTCTCCGGCACGTCCCGTTGCACGAGTTCGCCGTAGGCATTGTAGACGCCGCGATCTCGAATGTGGGTCGGCTTGGGCTGAGCCGCTTCCTTCATCACCATGAGGTCGGGCAAGGACCGGCGATAAGTCTCCAGGCTCTCCCGGAGTTTCACATAACGGGCATACTCCGGCGTAGCCTTGAGGTGAGCGAATTCATCACGAGCTTCGCTTTCTGGTGCGGCACCGAGCACGGCAATCTCTTCGTCCCAGAGCTGGGCTTGATAGAGGCGAAGATCGCGCATGGAACCAGCAAACTTCTTGGAGCCTGGTCGTAGCCCGTAGCCGATCCGCAAGGGCTGCTTCTCATCGACTCCACCAGTGTTGCTATTGGTATTGTAGCCAGCGATGACGGGGACTTCCTGGCCGTTCAAGTAGATGGCTTGGCCCGCCGTGCTCTGGGAGCCGTCATTGGTGATGGTGAGATGCACCCACTCACCGGACTTCAGCCTGGTCTCCGAGGTCACGCGGCCCGTGCCTGCCACCCAACGGGTGATCAGATCGAACTGGATTCGGCCCCCATCCACCAGGGCAACTTCCACGCCGGGCCGGGTTGTCCCGGGCTTCTGCCGGGCCAGAATAACGGCATCAGCCAACGAATCAGGCTTCAGCCAGAGCGAGAGCGTGAATTCCTGATTGGCTCGAAGGGTCAGCGCCTTTTCGATCCCTCCCACGGTCACCCCGGATTGGCCATCCAGTTGGAGGACTCCATCCTTGAAGGAGGGTTCCCCTTCCAAGACGACCTCAGCAGGAGCCGCATCCAGCGGAAAGTGATGCACCAGCTTGCGATCGATCAGGAGACCGCCTTCGATTCGCTTCTCTCCGGGCTTGAGCAAAGCTTTGGCTTCCGCGAGTTCCCCTTCGCGCCGTTTCAACTCGGCCTGCTGCTCGCGAGTCGGCGCGGTGATGACGGGCTCGGAGTTGCCATATTTGATAGCGCGGCCTGCTTCCGGCACGCTATTGAAGAAGGCGATGAGCTGGTAGTAGTCCTTCTGCGAGATGGTGTCGTACTTGTGATCATGACAACGGGCACAACCCATGGTCAGCCCCATCCAGAGGGTTGATGTGGTATCGACCCGGTCGACGGCGTTCTCCAGGAGGAACTCCTCGACCACGAGGCCGGCTTCCGAGTTGTAGCGATGGTTCCGGTTGAAGCCGGTGGCGATGACCTGTTCCAGGGTCGGGTTCGGCAGGAGATCGCCCGCCAACTGCTCGATCGTGAATTGATCGAAGGTCATCTTGGCGTTGTAGGACTCGATCACCCAATCCCGCCATCGCCACTGATAGCGGGGCCCGTCGAACTGGTAGCCATCCGTATCCGCATAGCGCGCCGCATCCAGCCAGGGCAAGGCCATGGTCTCCCCATAGCGCGGGGAATCCAGCAGCCGGTCCACCAACTTTTCATAGGCGACCTCGCCGTGCTTCGCGTAATCCCGGACGAAACGATCCACCTCTTCTACGGTTGGCGGGAGACCGGTCAGGTCCAGCGTTACCCGGCGGATCAATCGCTCTGGTTCCGCTTCCGGAGAGAAGCTCAGGCCTTCCTTCTGGAGTCGCTCGCCAATGAAAGCGTCGATGGGATTCTTGTCCGCAGCATCGAGTTCAGGCGTCTCGGGTCGAACGGGTGGCACGAAGGCCCAATGCTCCTCATACTCAGCGCCCGAGGCGATCCAGGTGCGCAGCAGTTCCCTCTCCTTGGCGGTCAGGGAGAGGTTGCTCTTCTTCGGCGGCATGACTTCCTGGGGATCCTCGGAATCGATCCGGAAGACCAATTCGCTCTTCTCCACATGATCCGGCACCACGGCGGCGTATCCGCCCAAGTCGCGAGTCGCGCCATCCAGGGTATCGAGCCGCAGATCGGCCTTCCGCTTGTTGGCATCGGGACCGTGACAGGTGAAGCATTTGTCGGAGAGAATCGGGAGGATCTCCTCGGAGAAATCCACATCCTTCCCCTGCGCGAGGAGTGGAAGGCACAAGGCAAGCAGCCCCGCGATTCTGGAGAAACGGCCGGTCATGTATTGCATATCATGTATCTCGGGCCGCGGATCTTACAGCTTTTTAGAGCGCGGAAGATCGTTGGAGGGCGAGCAGCCTTTGGCATCCAGCGCTCATTGGCGGTGAATCGAGTGCGCCGGACCGGGTTGGAGTTCACGCTTCAGCGTGTGCGAAGCCTATCCGAACAGAGATATCGCGCAGGTGCCAGAGAATATGCTCAGGGATCATCGCCGCACCGTCAGGTGGAAACGACGGAATGCTTCCCTCCATCTCAGGTCGACCACACGGGAGTCTTTCCACACGCTGAAGCGTGAACTCCAACCCGGTCCGGTCCCCTGGATTCTTCGCGGCGAGCGAGCCGCTCGCGCTCCGACAAGGGCCTCGCGATTCCGTCGCTTAGACCTTACACGACGGCCATTTCCATGCTGGCGCGCACGTCGGGAATCCGGAGGCCCTGCGGCTTGCGATTCTCGAAGACGTGGACCTCGTCGTAGCCGACGGACTCCAGGAGATCGAGGGCGTCGTCGAAGTCCGCTCCCACCCGATAAGGCACATGGGAATCTGATCCAATGACGACGGGGATCTGCCGCTCCCGCATCATGGTGAGCATCTCCGGTCCCGGGTTGAACTCGGTATAGATCTTCTGGATGCCGGAGGTGTTCAGCTCCATGGCGACACCGGTCTTGGCGATCCGGTCGAGGGCGCGGGCCACATCGTCACGAATGCGCTTGAAGTTCCATTCGGATGGATCGGCGTTCTTCACGAGGTCCGGATGGGCGAGGCCATCGAAAAGCCCGCTCTCGGCCGACTCCGCCAGGTGATCGAAGTATTGCCGTTGGAACTCGACGATGTCGTTGTTGAAGAACGCATCCCGATATTCCGGCACGTGCCAGTGGACCGAGCCAAGGATGTAGTGAAAGTCGGCCCGGCTGTGGAGTTCTTCCAGCCAGGGCTCCATCCCTGGGAAGAAGTCGCTCTCCATCCCAAGCCGCACTTCAAAGCCTTCCGGAGCGGAGTCGCGACCTTCGCCGATCAGCTCCACATAACGATCGAACTGTTCCGGCTCCATGCGCACCGCGTGAGACCAGCGGTTCGGCATGGGACTGTGGCAAGTGAAGATGATCCCCTTCAATCCCCGCTCATAGCCCGATTTCACATACTCAGAGGGGTGACCATGCGCGTGTTTGCACAAGGGAGTGTGCATGTGGGAATCGAAAAACAATCGGGAAGATGCGGGCATTCAGCTAGGGAAAATTCGGAGATCGAGAAGGTGTGGTAACTATCTATGAGTAGCGCCTTTCGTGCCGACTCTCAAATGGAGATCTGCGGCAGCCTGCCGACCTGAGACTGCTGAAAACGGGAAAACGCCTCTACCATTCGTGCAATTTCCCCGCAATCACCGCCGCTTTGGGCTCGAGCGTTTCGGGATCGACCAAGGCAAGGTCCGCGTGGAACCCAGGCTCGATCTTCCCGATACCCTGGAGGCCAATCGACTGGGCCTGATTCCAGCAGGTCGTCGCGATCAGTTCGGACAAAGGCTTGCCGGTGATTTGCCAAACATTCCAGAGGCACTCGTAGTAGCGAGCCGTGCTCCCGGCCAGGGCGCCGCTCTTCAATCGGCAGACGCCATCTTTGACAAACACGGGCTGGCCACCTTCCTGATACTCCCCGTCTTCCAGCCAGGAGGCAGCGATGGAATCCGTGATGAGCATAATCCGCTCCACGGGACAATGCTTGAAGACCAGGGCGATCATCTCGGGACAGAGGTGGATCGTATCGCAGATCATCTCCAGACGGATGTCGTCATCCAACAAGCCCGCACCCACGATGCCGATCTCGCGATGGTGCAGTTTGGTCATCTGATTGCAGAAGTGCGTCAGGTGAGTCAGCCCGGCGACCTTGGCTTCCTGGAATTGCTGGTAAGTCGCGCCAGTGTGCGCCAGCGAGGTGACAATGCCTCGCTCCGTCATGCCTTTGACAAAACTGAGGCCCCCTTCCATCTCCGTCGCGACCGAGACCACCGCGATCTTGGCGATCCGGCCCAATTCGTCGATTTCTTCCACATCAGGTGAGCGCACAAAGGCGCCGTTCTGAGCCCCTAGACACTCCGGATTGATGAAGGGCCCTTCAATGTGGACGGCGGGAACCTGGGAGAACTCCTGCCGCTTCTGATAAGCCGCGGTGCCTTTCATGGCGTCAACCAGCTCTTCGTGATCCGCGGTCCAGGTCGTGGGCAGGAAGCTGGTCACGCCTTCCTGCATCTTCTTGAGCGCCATGGTCCGGACGGCTTCCTCCGTTCCGTGCATCATGGAAGCGCCGCCCGCTCCGTGCGTGTGGATATCCAGAAAGCCGGGCAGCACGAGAAGACCACTGGCATCAAACGTGGACCCCGCCGACGAGGCTACCCCGGAGGATTCGATGACGCTCTCGATGCGCCCCTCGTTGATGGTGATTTCCATTCCTTCCCGTTCAATGCCGGGGGAAATCAGGTGCGCTCCATGGATGATCAGACTGGCCATGGTCGCAGGTTAGAAAGGAGGACCATTGCGCGCAAGACCTGTTGTTGCGAGTCCGCCCCGATGATGGGTTATTGTGCCTGACATGAATCCCGACCTGCTGGCCAGACTGCGGGATCCGGCCTGTTACCCGAACGCGCCTGAGTCCGTGGAGATCATCCAGACCCACCTGTCCGTGGTCTGTATTGCGGGCGGCGATGTCTACAAGCTCAAGAAGCCGGTGAAGTTTTCCTTTGTGGACTTCTCCACTCTGGAACGTCGCCAGTATTTTTGTCAGGAGGAACTCCGGCTCAATCGCCGGCTCTGTCCGGATCTCTATCGGGACGTGGTGCCACTCTACGAAACAGGCCCTTCCTGTTGGTCTTTTGGGGAACGGAGCGAGACCATCGCGGACTATGCTGTTCTCATGCATTACCTGCCCGAGGAACTCATGATGGACGAGGTGCTGGAGCGGGATGAAGTGACCGGGGACCAGATCGTGGAGATCGCGACCCGAGTCAGCCGCTTCCACCAGGAATCCCGTGCAGAAACCGGCCCTATCCCCAAGGGCATACCGGATGACCTGCGCGCCGCTGTCTTCGGCAATTTCGAAGCCACTGAGACTCATGCGGGTGCCATTTTCGACCCCGCGCTGTACGAGGCCCATCGCCAGGCGGTCAGCGAAGACTTCGAGCGACTCTATCCCCAGATGGTGGCGCGCGAGCAAGCGGGTCTGGTCGTGGACGGTCACGGGGACCTCCATGCGCGGAACATTTGCCTGACTTCTCCCATATCCATCTTCGACTGCATTGAGTTTCGGCCCCAGTTCCGGGTCTTGGATCAAGCCACGGAGAACGCCTTCATGATGATGGACCTGATCCGCCGTGGGCACCCGGATTTTGCCCGGCTCTACCTGAAGACCTACTGCGAGGCTTCTGGCGATGCCGCCCAGTCGGAGGTGCTCCCCTCCCTCATCAGCTATCGGGCAATGGTGCGAGCCAAGGTCAACGCGTTGACCGCTTCCGATGCGGACGTGGATGAAGCGGAGCGCGAGAAAGCCAGAGCAGAAGCCCAAGGCTACCTCCGCCTCAGCGTGGCCGCGCTGCTCTCTCATCACTCCTGGTTCATCATGGGATGCGGACTACCCGGTGCCGGCAAATCTTACCTGCTCGAGAAACTCGCCCTGGAAACCGGCTGGCCCTGCATTTCCAGCGACCGCGTGCGGAAGGAATTGGCCGGAGTATCCGCCCAGGATCGCCTGGACGAGTGCTTTTACTCGCCGGAGTTCTCCCAGCGAACCTACGGAGAAATTCTGGATCGAGCCTCTGACCACTCCCGGCACGGTCCTGTCCTGGTGGATGCGAACTTCATCCATCGGAAGAACCGGACTCGAGGCCTCGACACGGCCAGAGCGGCACAGGCAATCCCCGTCGTCCTGTGGTTCGAGGCCCCGGATCAGGTTATTCGGGAGCGTCTGGAATCCCGGCAAGAAGCAGGCGATTCCGTCAGCGATGCAGACATTGGCGTCTATGAGAAACTCAAAACCGGGTTTGAGGCGCCCGAGACGAGCGAAGGCTTCCTGGTGATTCGAATCTCTACCGATATGGCTGCGGAAACCGCCCTCGACCATCTGTTCCGGGAGTTGCTGAACCTCAGACCGAATTAGTCGAGAATCCCACCCGCAACGGGTGAACAAAAGGGATCACCATGTCGTCTATAGTTATATAGGCGACTTGAATTACACTGATGTAAGTCGTATTGTCGCCGAAGCATCCAAGTCTGCGTAACCCAATGGCACGCAATCTTCGATTCACCCGCATTCTAGCTCGCACCCAGTCAGTGGCTCGGGACCTCGGCAGTCTTAACTTTGCCCGATATCACCCCGAATCCTCTACCTGGGCGCCAGCCGTAAATGTCTACAGATACCACGACCGATTTGAAATCTGTGTGGATCTGTCAGGCGTAGAAAAGGAACGGATTCTGCTAAAGGCAGAGCCACACCGTCTTTGCATCTCTGGAGTGCGCCCCAGCCCGATATCGCCTACGGCGAAAGAAGGACTGGCAGAAACTCAGATTCTGGCTCTTGAGATCGAGAACGGAGCATTTGAACGAGAAATCCGCTTTGCCAGGGAAATTGACACCACCCAAGTGCGGGCCCGCCAGGAAAACGGCCTGCTTTGGATCACACTGCCCCACCCAACCACGAACCACTTTTAAACGATGAATGATCCCCGAGATTTCTTGGAAACGCGAAACGACGAGCCGCGTCCAGGCACAGCGCCGGAACCGGATGTCGTTTCTCCAGTTCAACCCACACCCACCCAGGAGGAGCAGACCTCCAGCCGTGAGATGCCCATCCTACCGATGCGGGACACCGTGTTGTTCCCCGGTTCCATGGCTCCGCTGACGGTTGGCCGTACCGCGAGCCTGAAGATGCTGGAGGAGAACTTGCCCAAGGGGAACCTGATAGGAGCTTTCCTTCAGAAAGATTCATCGGTAGAGTTTCCCCAGCCCCATGATCTTCATCCCGTGGGCTGTCTGGTGCGCGTTCTCAAGATGATGCGTCAGGACGAAAATACGGCGCTGGTGCTCGTGCAGGGTGTGGAGAGAATCCGCGCCAGCCACTATACCCAGACCTCTCCCTACCTGCGCGCCCAGGTGGAAACCCTTCCGGAACGGACTCCGGACCAGAAGGATGAATACTGGACCGCAGCCTACCGGAACCTGCGGGACTCCGCCATTCAACTGGTGAAGCTGACCCCTTCTATTCCAGATGAGGCGATCACCGCCCTGCAAAACATCGAAGACGGCGGAGGCCTGACGGATTTCCTGTGCTGGAACCTGAGCCTGGACCTCCATGTTCGCCAGGAATTGCTGGAAGAAACCAATGTGGTCAAGCGCCTGGAAAAACTGCAGCAGAATATCAACAACCAGCTTCACATTGCCGAACTGCAGGAGAAGCTGCGCTCCGATGTGGCCACGGAGTTCTCCGATGCCCAGAAGCGCGCTTACCTGCGGGAACAATTGCGGGCGATTCAGCGAGAGCTCGGCGAAGAAGGCGGGCTCGATGAAGAGGTCGACACCTTGCGTCAGCGCCTTGAGGAAGCTGGGCTGAATGAGAAAGCCATGGAGACCGCCGAGCGCGAGTTGAAACGGCTGGAGATCATTCCGCCTGCCAGCCCGGATCATTCCGTAATTGTCAGTTACCTGGAGACCATGGCCGAGCTGCCCTGGAATGAGTTCAGCGAAGACTCCCTGGACCTCAAGCAGGCCCAGGAACAGCTGGACAAGGACCACTATGGCCTGGCCAAGGTGAAGCGCCGCCTTATCGAATTCCTGGCAGTACGGAAACTGAATCCGAGCGGTCATGGCCCCATCCTCTGTTTCGTGGGTCCTCCCGGCGTGGGTAAGACCAGCCTGGGCCAGTCCATCGCCGATTCCATGGGCCGCAAGTTTGCCCGCATCGCTTTGGGCGGGATCCGGGATGAGTCCGAAATCCGCGGCCACCGCCGCACCTACATTGGCTCCATGCCCGGACGCCTGATCCAGGAGTTGCGCCGTCTCGGCACTCGCAACCCCGTGATCATGCTCGATGAGGTCGACAAACTCGGCTCCGACTTCCGGGGCGACCCGGCCAGTGCGCTGCTTGAAGTGCTGGACCCACGTCAGAACCACGAGTTCTCGGACCGTTACCTGGACGTGCCCTTTGACCTTTCTCAGGTGCTCTTCATCGCAACGGCCAATACCCTGGACACCATCCCCGCTCCTCTCCTGGACCGCATGGAAGTGATCCGGATTGCTGGCTACACAGAGGAAGAGAAGCTCCACATCGCCACCCAATACCTGGTGAAGCGACAGTTGGAAGAGAACGGCCTCAAACCGGAGCAATGCCGGTTCACCGAAGAAGCCTTGCGGTTGCTGATTTCCGACTACACTCGCGAAGCGGGAGTTCGGAACCTGGAACGGGAGATCGGCTCCGTCTGCCGTGCTGTGGGCGCCAAGGTCGCCAAGGGAGAATCCGAAGGCGAGGTGATCACGGAGGCGTCCGTCCAGGACATCCTGGGCCCGTCCCGGTTCGTCCGGGAGACGAAGCTGGCGAATGCCTCTCCGGGAGTCGTGACCGGCCTGGCCTACACACCAGTCGGTGGCGATGTCCTCCACGTGGAAGCCATCCGTTATCCCGGTAAGGGAAACGTGAAGCTGACGGGTCAGCTGGGCGACGTCATGAAGGAGTCCGTGCAAGCGGCTTACAGCCTGGTTCATAGCCGGGCCAAGCAGCTGGGAATCGATCCCAAGGACTTCAATAACTACGATGTGCACGTTCACGTTCCCGCAGGCGCGATACCCAAGGACGGGCCTTCGGCCGGAGTCACCATGTTCACGGCGCTGGCCTCGCTTTACACGAACAAGCCTGTGGACAACGAGGTCGCCATGACTGGGGAGATCACCCTGCGTGGTGAAGTCCTGCCCATCGGTGGCCTGAAGGAGAAGTCCATCGCGGCGCTTCGTGCCGGCGCCGGTCACGCCGTTCGACGGGGCCTGGGATCCGGCCGAGATCGCACCGCTGGAACGCCTGTTCGCCGACCACGGCGACGAGCTGGCCGCATTCATCATCGAGCCGGTGGTGCAGGGCGCCGGCGGCATGCGCTTCTATCACCCGCAGTACCTGCGCGAACTGGCACGGCTGTGCCGCGCCCACGACGTGCTGCTGATCTTCGACGAGATCGCCACCGGGTTCGGGCGCACCGGGGAGTTGTTCGCCGCCGATCACGCCGGGGTGAGCCCCGACATCATGTGCGTCGGCAAGGCGCTGACCGGCGGTTATCTCACCCTGGCGGCGACGTTGTGTACCGCGGAGGTGGCGTCGACCATCAGCTCCGGGGAACCCGGCGCGTTGATGCACGGCCCGACGTTCATGGCCAATGCGCTGGCCTGCGCGGTGTCGGTGGCCGCGGTGGAGCTGTTGCTGGAGGGCGACTGGCGATCCCGGGTCGGCGAGATCGAGTCGGGT
>JBHIXE010000154.1:0-385 GCA_041984905.1 Verrucomicrobiales bacterium
GAGGAAGGCAAGCTCACCGGTCCCCCTGCTGATCTCATGAAGCCGTTTCCGGAAGAGATGCTCTACGACATCCAGGCCGATCCCTACGAGATCCACAACCTGGCCGAGTCCGATGATCCGGAACACATCGCGGCCTTGAACCGGATGCGGGCTGCGCTCGACACCTGGATGGTCGAGACGGGTGATCGCGGCTGGATTCCCGAACCGCCGGAAGTCGTCACTCCGTTCCTCAAGGAGATGGAAGACTGGTTCGGCACGCCGGACTGGGCCAAGTAGATGGACGCCGTTTTCCTCGCCAAAGATTGGCATCGAAACGGCTGACAGAGCGCCAGTGACTTTGCTCAGGAACCATGAAACTCGTTCTCGTTTCTGACGAATCCGAACT
>JBHIXE010000154.1:395-11973 GCA_041984905.1 Verrucomicrobiales bacterium
CTGCTGGGCCATTCTGGAATCGGCGGGGCGGAACATCTATGATCGCTTTGGGCTGGATCACTGGTACCCGCCCGTCCCTTTTGAAGCATTTCAAGAACGCTCTAAGGACAAGATGGTGTTCCTCATTCAGGACGCGCTCAGCCTACGAATGGTCGGCACCGTATCGCTTTCCACTTCAGAGCCCTATGGCACGCAAGCGATCTGGGAAGATTGCCCCTCGCGATTGGTCGTCTCCAAGTTGGCGGTGCTGCCTGAGTGTCAGGAACAGGGTATCGGCACCTTTGCCTTGGGCGAATGCGAAGTGATGGCCCGAAAGATGGGCTTCGAGAAAGTCGTGCTCGACGCGGTCACCAGGCACGAACTGCTGCTGCAGTTTTACGTAAGCCGGGGCTACACCCGATTGCGCGACATCGAGATTCTTGGCGTGTCAGGCAAGCCCTGGCTCGCGACCTTGTTCGAGAAGGCCGTAGGCTGACGCACGATTCCGCCAGCCGCTGAGATGTTTTTTCCAATTTCGAGCTCTTAACTCGACCTCTACCCCCCAATCCCTCATGCTGGCGCAATGAACCGTCTCCCTCTCCTGACGCTTCTCTTGCTGCTTCCCGTTCTCGGCAATGCCCAGCAGCACCCGCTCTTCCCTTACGAGAATCTCGCCTGGGAAGAGATCATCCATCCCGGGCCTGACAACCGGATCGAGCCCCCGGCATCCATCCACGACTTCACCCAGCGGATGGACGAAGACACTCTCATGGTGGGTTGGCGAGGCTCCCGCAAGTTCTACCAGGAGTATCGTGTGGCACCGGAGATCGCCCGAACCAAGGTCAGCGAGAGCACCAAAGTTGTTTTTGAGGACGGCACAGAAGTCACTGTGGAGCTTCTGATGGTGCGCTTCCCGGATCCTGATCCCACCCGGAAGTTTGGCGAGCCCATCCTCTTTCATCCTCAAACGGGAGTTCGGGTAACCGACACCATGATGGAGCAGTTCTTCAAGATTAACCGCAAGCAACTGGACAACTTCAGTATTCCTGCGGAAGGCGACCAACCATTATTTGGAGTAGTCTTCGGAACCACAGCAAGGAATCCCTGGTGGCGAGGGGCAGACATCTTTGATCCCGAAACTGGCCAGATGCTCACCGCGCAATTGGGATTCGACAAGCACGCCAGGTATTTTCTGAAAGCAGCTTCCATTGAGGATCTCGCCCATCGACCGATGACAATCGTCGTCGACTTGAGTCACGGCAAAAAGCAGGTCGCTAACCTCCCCCTGAAGGAAGGCGCAGAAGTGCAGCTAGACGACGTACGACTTGCCTACTACAAAGCATTTCCGGCAGGCGAGAACTTCAAAATAGGAAACACCAAAATCGACGGAGACAGTTACCACATCGAGTGGCCGATCAAGCCGCCGAAAGAAAAGGTGGGAATTCAGCGCGGCCCCAAATTCGAACTTGCCTGCGCCATTACTCCATGGGCATTAGGTGAGCAATGCACCCTCCGAGCTATCCGAACCAATGGTGAAAAGGATTTTTTCTTTTATGATGCACCAAGAGGCATGACCTTGGTTAATGCGATCGGCCCCATCGAAGAGATTGCTTATGTCCAATTGACTTACTTGCCGCAGATGTCGAGAGCGTTGTTTGAACTGGACGTGCCGCTGCCTTTGGAGGAGTGAACAATCCGGCAATGTGTTGATCACGCAATCCGGCCTCCTCCTGGAATCTCCTGGCCCCGAAGAAGGATCTCGACTAACATTTCCTCGATGAAGGCCTCGCTGATACTCGGTGTAATCCTGGCGACACTTCCAGGGCTATTTGCAGAAGATCTGCCACCCTCCCACTTTTTCCATGGAGGGGAAATCTCTTGTGCGCGATTGGCCATGGTAGCCAATCACTATATTAACTTGGGAGAAGAGAAGACGGTTGCTGAATTCCGAGCAGTTGCAAAAGACATTGACAGAACTTGGAATGACCACCTTGAAGCTGGGCGCTTTGCATGGATCTGCAGGCTACTTTTTCAAGATCCAGAAGCCCCTCCTCTCCGGGAGGCAGCAATAGGCAGTCTTAGCCTGCCTCATCTCTCGATGCCCCTCAAGGACTGGCCTTTCTATCCCTTGGCGGAATCCCAAGGAGCCTACTTTGTCATGTCTCAGGGTTACGAAATCGCTGGAGTCCCCGAATCCGCTGGTGGCTACCTTGACTACTGCCTGGAACATGGCCACTTCAGAAGGGTGTTCCTAAAGGTTCCTAGCCAGAAACAAGCGGCAGCTGCGCTCAATTCATTGCTTCATTCTCAACCCTGGAAACAAATCGAATGGAGTGCTGAGACAGCCCACGAATCCTATGGCTATGACGAGAACCGGGTCATTCGCTTTCTCCAAAGCCAAACCGGCATGAAGCTCCCCGCTCGGGAAGACTGCGAAGACGTAGTCCAGCCTTGACTCCGGCCCTTCCCCTATCACTGATAGCCCTTGTGAACCGCATCCCCTTATTCCTCCTCGGCGCCTTAGCACTGGCGTTGCCCCTCCACGCCCAAGTTCCTGCCGACGTTCCCGAGGGCGAAGTCCACATCTACAAGACCTCCGCCGGGGAACCCCAGGAGATGCAGGTCTATCTTCCGCCCAATCATGATCCCATGACCTCCGCCAAAGTCCCGGGTATCCTCTTCTTTCACGGGGGCGGCTGGACCGGCGGCAATCTCACACAGTTTCAACGCGCCTCTTACTACTTCGCCAGCCGCGGCCTGGTTTGCGCGACGGCCAACTACCGGATGCTTTCCCGGGAAGAGGTCAAGGCTCAGGAAGTGAAGGACGCCCACAAGGCGGTCTGTGTCACCGATGCCAAGAGCGCCATCCGCTGGTTCAAGAGCCAGGCCGATACCTTTGGGCTGGATCCCGACCGGATCGTCGTGGGTGGCGGCTCGGCCGGAGGTCACGTCGCGGTGCTCTCCACGCTGAATCCCGATCTCAATGATCCCAAGGATCCCGATGATGAGGATGTCACGGTGGTTGCCTATCTGCTTTTCAATCCCGCTTTCGCCACTGGGCCGGTTTCTCCGGAAGTGGATCCCCTGCTCCACCTCAAGAATGGCCTGGCGCCCGCCATTGTCTTCTTTGGCACGGAAGATACCCGTTGGCTGGCAGGATGGGACCTCGCGCGCCTCAGGGATCATTTTCGCCTGCAGAAAGGACCGCCTTCTCCAGCGAGGTGATTGCCTGCCATGTCTCTGAGGTCGAGCCAGCATTCCAGCACGTCCCCGTGCTCTAATGGCTCGAAGGTCAGTTCCGCCCGATAACGCGAGACCGCGCCGCTGACGAATTCCTCATCCAACAGGGCATCCTGCAAGGCGAACCCACGATGCCCAGGCCTGCCTCTGGCGAAGCCCTTTTCCTGGCCGAGAAAACCAACTAAGCAATCCGCACCGCATCCGATCATGGCCGTTGAAGTCCAAGTTCTTTATCTCGGAGATCTCCATACCGAAGCCATTCACGGCCCCTCTGGAGCCAAGCTCATCACCGATGCCCCGGTCGATAATCAAGGTAAAGGCGAAGACTTCTCGCCAACGGACCTCGTCGGCACAGCGATGGGTACCTGCATGCTCACGATCATGGGCATCTATGCCAGGAATCACGACATCGATATCCAGGGCGCCAAGGCCACGGTCCAAAAGGAAATGACCACGACCGGCCCGCGCATGATCAAGTGCCTCAGCACGGTCATCGAAATTCCCCTGCCCGAGTCCCACGATCACGCCGAAGCCCTCAAGCGCGCAGCCTTAGGTTGCCCCGTCCATCGGAGCCTCCACCCCGACGTGGAAAAACCGGTCGACTTCGTGTGGCGTGGCTGAGTTGGACAGGCCAACTCATCTACGCCGGACAATGAGATAGTAGCAGGCACACTCCGTGTGCCGTTCAGTCGACTTGCCCGAAACCACCGGACGGCACACGGAGTGTGCCTACTACTATCTCCCTGTCTCGCTGCCGCAGGCAGCTCTGATTGTCTCATTGTCTTCCCCAACTTTCCCTTATCGCCCCGAAGCAGCGTTTTTCGTAAGATCGATCCTTTCACCACGTTGAAGAAGGTGAACCCCATGACCATGTCGGCATTGAGTGACCAACTTCCGGACTCCGAATTTGAGGAGCTGATCCAGCGGCACCGCTCCCAGCTCTTTGGGTATGCGCTCTCGCTCCTCGGTAATCGCAGCGATGCGGAAGATGTGGTCCAGCAGACCGCCGTGATCCTGTGGGAGAAACGCGACCAATACACCCCAGGAACCCATTTCCTGGCCTGGGCACGCACGATTACCCGTTTTCAGGCAGCCAATCATCGACGCAAAGAGGCGATTCGACGCCACGAACCGCTCGTGGATGACCAATTGGAAGCCGCCATTCACGAACGCGTGGAAGAACGGGAACGCGAGTTTTCCCGCCTTCGCAAGGGGTTGCAGATTTGTCTGCAAGCCTTGCCAGCCCGGCAGAAACAGGCCGTGGAAGGCCGCTATTTCCAAGGCAAGAGCGTGCAGGCCCTGGCCGAAGAGATGGGGCTGAAACCCAATGCCGTGTCCCAGATCCTTTTCCGCGCTCGCGCCAGCCTGATCGACTGCGTGCAAACCCAGACGCAATCTCGAGGCTTGTCCGAGCCTTCCCTTTAGACTTCTTCCCCGCCACACACCCTCACGACTCCATCAGTCCACACAACCACTCTCCTTCCCAACCTTCCCGATTTGACCCAATGGAACTGGAACTGCAACAACGCAAACAACTCGAGAGCCTGATCCAGCGCTCGTTCGATGGCGAGCTTGCAACCGCCGAGGAGACACAGCTGCGCGAGCTCCTGGCCGACAATCCCGCCGCGATGGATTGCTATCTGGAACACTGCCAGATGGAAGCCTGGCTCAGCGCTCCTGGAATGGACGAGCTCGAGGACGACAAGATCTGCGCGCTGGGGACAACCTCCTCAACCCAGCTCGCGATCTCAGGATCCGGATCGGGCAAACCACCCCAGTGGACCAATTGGGCGGGAGTCGCGGCGCTCTTCGCCGCCCTCGCCGGTTTGTCCACCCTGCTACAAGCCCCACCGGTCACCGATGAATCCCTGAGCCTGAGCGAGGACACTCGCCCGGACCGTCCCCAGCGGGCCGAACTCACGCCTGAGGATGCCAAGGCCTGGAAAACGCTGCTGGCCTCGACCGGGAGCGATAAACACCCGCCCTTGACGGAGAACGCGGTGCCGGATACCCGTAAGAAAGAGCGCCCGATTCGATTCAACCGGGATATTCGGCCTATTCTTTCCGAGACCTGCTTCCACTGTCATGGTCCGGACGAGCACGGTCGCCGCGCCGACCTGCGCCTGGATGTGGTCGAAGCGACCCAACCGGATGAAGATGGCTGGCAACCCATTGTGCCCGGGGATCTCGACGCCAGCGAGGTCTGGTACCGGATTATCACCGATGACGAAGACGAACTGATGCCGCCTCCGGAGTCCCACATGGAACTTACCGCAGAGCAGAAGGATCTGATCAAGCGCTGGATCGAGGAAGGGGCCAAGTATGAAGGCCACTGGGCCTTTGCCGCGCCTCACCGGCCGGAGGTTCCGGAAGTGTCCAACCCAGACTGGACCATCAATCCCATCGACAACTTCGTGCTGGCAAGGCTGGACGAACAGGGGCTGAAGCCTTCCGGCGAAGCCGATCGCCGCACCTTGGCGCGTCGCCTCTATCTGGATTTGACCGGGTTGCCGCCCAGCCGGGATGAGATGCATGCCTTTCTGGGGGACTCATCGGAGGACGCTTACGAAAAGCTCGTGGATCAACTGCTGGACTCCCCCCACTTCGGCGAACGCATGGCCCTGCAGTGGCTCGACCAGGCTCGTTATGCGGATACCAACGGCTACTCCATCGATGGCGGCCGTCACATGTGGCTCTGGCGAGACTGGGTTATCCAGGCCTACAACTCCAACCTGCCCTTCGACCAGTTCACCATCGAGCAACTCGCGGGAGATCTCCTGCCGAACCCGACCCAAAGCCAACTCATCGCGACCGGATTCAACCGCAACCACATGATCACCCACGAAGGCGGAACGATCCCCGAAGAGAACCTCATGAACTACGTGGCGGACCGTGTCAAAACCACCTCAGAGGTGTTCCTCGGACTGACCATGGCTTGCGCCCAATGTCATGACCACAAGTACGATCCCATTAGTCAGCGCGACTACTACCGCTTCTACGCTTTTTTCAATGCGTTGAATGATAAGGGCCTCGATGGTAATGCCGACCGGAACTCCATCCCCAACATCGATGCGCTGACGCCGCTGCCGCATAACCCGGAACCCATCCGGCGTCGACTCAAGAACCTGGAGGCAGAGCTCGCCAAGCCGCGCCCGGGTCTCCAGCAAACCTGGGAAGCCCAGGTCCAGCGGGATCTCGCCCAACTTGGCGAAAACCTGAGCCTGGAACCGGTGAAAGTCCTGGGTGCCAAGACTCCGAATCGCAACGCGGAACTCATCTCCATAGACGAGACGAACTCGGTAGATCTCAAAGAGGCTCACCGCCAGGCGATCACGGTTTCCATGCAGATGCCGGCGGGCGTCTACAACGGATTGCGAATTGGCTTCGATCCCAGCGAACGGACCGAAGGCAAGCTTGGTTATGGGAACAAGGCGGAGGAGCAAGGCGCCTTTTACATCAGCGGCATCTCGGTATCCGCAGGTCAGCTTCCCTCGGATGAGATCGATCTCTATCGCATCGTGCCTCTGGCAGATGTCACCGCCAGTTTCACCGGTCCGGGGTTCAATCCGCGGAATGTGATGGACGAACGCAGCGACCGGGTCTGGAGCCCCTTCCCCAAGGTAGACACCGAGCAGCACCTGACCTTGCGCTTCACCGAGCCCCTTCGTACGAAGGACGCCGAGTATGTCACCGTTATGGTCAATTTTGTCTCGACCGCGCCCAACACCACTGCCGCCAACGCAGCGCACCTGCGCTTTTATGCTTATCAAGGTGCTGATGACGCGACCAACTACCCCGTCGAGCTACAACAACTGGTGGCTGTTCCCAGCGCGGAACGCACGCCTGAGCAGAAAGCCAAATTGGCTCGCTACTTCCGCACGCTTGCCCCGCAACTTGAGAATCTCAGGGTTCAGATTGCCAACTACGATCGCCGTTTGCGGGAGATGACGGAGCCGCATTCCGTGATGGTGATGGATACGGCAGCGAAGCCTCGCCCGACCTTCATCCTCAATCGTGGCGACTATGCCAGTCCAACCGTCGAGGTCACTTCCGGCACCCCAGAGGTGTTGCCTACCCTCGAGACCCGGGAAGCCGCAACCCGCCTGGATTTGGCCAAATGGCTTGTGGATGAGGACCATCCCCTCACCGCGCGAGTGACGGTGAACCGCTATTGGCAGATGGTCTTCGGCACTGGCATCGTGGCCACTTCCGCAGATTTCGGTTCCCAGGGAGAGTGGCCCAGTCATCCGGAATTGCTGGATTGGTTGTCCGTCGAATTCCGTGAGTCCGGTTGGGATACCAAGGCGCTCTTCCGCCTCCTGGTGACCTCGGCCACTTATCGTCAAACCTCTGCCGCTTCTCCTGAACTCTACCGGACCGACCCAGGCAACCGCCTCCTGGCACGTGGTCCACGGTTCCGGCTTCAAGCGGAGTTCATTCGCGATGCCGCCCTCAAGTCCAGCGGATTGCTCGTGCCTTGGATTGGCGGTTCCAGCGTGAATCCCGGTCAGCCGGAGAATCTCTGGAAAGAGGTGAGCCACTTCGGAAGCACCCCCGCCTCGGCCCAGGTGTATGTGGCGGATGAAGGCCTGGAACGTCGTCGCCGCAGTCTCTACACCTTCTGGAAACGCACGGTCCCACCGCCGAATATGGCCGCTTTTGACGCACCGAACCGGGAGGTTTGCGTGATGCAACGTTCCATCACCAATACCCCATTGCAGGCGCTGGTTCTCCTGAACGATCCCCACTTTGTGGAAGCCAGTCACTTCCTGGCCCGCCGCATGGAGCAGGCTGCGAACAAGGAGGACGCGCGAGCCGGAATCGAGTTCGGCTTTGAAGAGGTGCTCGGCCGTCTGCCCAAGTCTGAAGAGCTGGATGAGATGCTGGCCGCCTACGAAACCCAGCAGGACTGGCGTTTTCTGGGGCAGCTTCTTCTAAACCTCAGCGAAACGATCACCAAGGGATGAGGCTCGCCTGCGTCTGTTTCTTTCTCTGGCTGGGAACGGCGCTCTCCCTGAGTGCTGCGCCCAATGTCGTACTGATTTTGTCCGACGATCAGGGCTGGCAGGATTACGGGTTCATGGGCCACGAGGTTGTCCGAACCCCAAGCTTGGACCGGCTCGCCGAGCGCAGTCTCGTCTTCGAGCGCGGCTACGTGGTATCGCCGCTCTGTCGCCCTTCCCTCGCCTCCATCATGACGGGACTTCACCCGCACCAACACGGAGTTGTGGCCAATGATGTGAGTCCCGCCAAGCGTGGCGACCGCGCCAAGGAAGACCGGCCCGTGGTCGAGCACTTCATGAGCTTTCCCAATCTCGCCACCACGCGTGTGGAGGCGTGCTATCTGGCTTTCCAGAGCGGCAAATGGTGGGAGGGTTCCTATGAGGATGGCGGATTTACCCATGGGATGACTCACGGTGACGCCCTCAAGGGCGGTCGTCATGGAGACGCCGGACTGGCGATTGGCAGGGAATCCATGGCGCCCATCTACGCCTTCATGGATGAGGCGATCGAGCAGGACAAGCCCTTCTTTGTCTGGTACGCCCCCTTCCTCCCTCACACGCCCCACAATCCGCCTGCGGAACTTCTCAGTAGATATCAGGCCAAGGATCTGCCGGAGAACGTCGCCAAGTATTATGCGATGTGTGAGTGGTTCGACCAGACTTGTGGCGAGTTGATCCAGGCGATCGAAGATCGTGGCCAGACCGAAAACACGCTGATCGTGTATGTCTGTGACAACGGCTGGGGAGCCCTCGATAAAACCGCGGAGAATCCGGAGGACTGGTGGAATGACTACGCTCCCCGTACGAAAGGATCCCCTTTTGAGATAGGCATCCGCACCCCCATCCTGCTTTCTCAACCCGGCGTCGTAGAGCCAGGCCGCTCGCAAGACCTGGCCAGCAGCATTGATCTCTTGCCGACCATCCTGCGCGCCTGCAATCTCACCCCTCCCACCGATCTGCCGGGAATCGACCTCCTGAGTCCCAGCGCTCGCCAAGAGCGGGACAGCATCTTCGGAGCCTCCTACGCCATCCATAACATGACCCCGGGCAATCCGGCTTCGACCCGGCAGTATCGCTGGTGTATCACGAAGGATTGGAAACTCCTCCTGCGTGATGCGGGCGAGGACACCACCAAATACATCAGCGTGCACCGCTGGGACGATGTTCCGGTGCGGCTCTACAATCTCCAATCTGATCCCGGCGAAACGACAAACCTGGCCGACTCGCATCCTGACCGTGTCCGCGAGCTCCAAACTCGAATCCAAAACTGGCTCAACTGATGAACCCATTTCTCGACTGGAACCGCATGCAAACCCGGCGCGCCCTCTTCGGCGGTGCCGCCGCTGGCTTGGGAGGAATCGCGCTGGGATCCTTGCTTCATCCGGAGCTGATGCCCGGCGCTCCCAGCCCCGCTTCTTCTCCCATGGGCCGAAACGCCCTTCCGCACTTTGCCGCCAAGGCCAAGCGCGTGATCTACTTGTTCCAATCCGGCGGACCTTCCCACGTGGACCTCTTCGATTACAAACCCGTGATGCGGGATTTGCACGGTCAGGAACTGCCGGACTCCGTTCGCGGCAATCAGCGGGTCACCGGGATGACCGCCCGCCAGAACAGCTTCGCCTTCGCGGCGCCTTTCTGGGACATGAAACAAGTCGGTCAGCATGGCACCTGGATGAGCGATCTCCTGCCGCACACCCAGACCATCGCGGATGACATCACCATCCTCAAAGGCGTACATACGGAGGCGATCAACCACGATCCGGCCGTCACGTTCATTAACACGGGTTCCCAGCAGATGGGCCACGCCAGCATGGGTGCCTGGCTCAGCTACGGTCTCGGCAGTGAGAATGAGAATTTCCCGGCTTACATGGTTCTGCTTTCCCAAGGAACCGGCAAGAATCCCGGGCAACCGCTCTTCTCCCGGCTTTGGGGTAGCGGATATCTCCCTTCCAGCCATCAAGGCGTCATGCTCCGCCCTGGGGCGAACCCAGTACTTTATCTCCAGAATCCAAACGGTGTCAGCACGTCTCAGCGCCGCGACCTGCTGGATCGGCTCGCGCGCATGAACCAGATGCAGGCCGAAGTCACAGGCGATCCGGAGATCCTCGCGCGGATCGAGGCCTACGAGATGGCCTATCGCATGCAGACCTCTGTCCCGGAACTCACGGATCTAAGCGACGAGCCGGATCGTACGTTTGACCTCTACGGACCGGAATCCCGCAAGCCGGGAAGCTTCGCCGCGAATTGCCTGCTGGCACGTCGCATGGCCGAGCGCGGCGTGCGCTTCGTGCAGCTCTTCCATCGGGGATGGGATCAGCACAAGAACATCACGGCAGCATTACCCGCGCAATGCCGGGACATCGATCAGGCCTCGGCAGCGCTCGTGAAGGATCTGAAGGATCGCGGTTTGCTGGATGAAACCCTGGTGATCTGGGGTGGCGAATTCGGCCGGACCTCCTACAGCCAGGGCAAGATCGGCACGCCGGGTGCGGGCCGGGATCACCACGGACGTTGTTTCTCCATCTGGATGGCCGGCGGCGGTATCAAGGCTGGTTTCGAGTTTGGTAAGACCGATGACTGGGCCTACAACGTGGTGGATGAAGGCATGCACATTCGCGATCTCAACGCGACGATCCTCCATTGCCTCGGCATCGATCACGAGCGCTTCACCTTCAAATTCCGCGGACTCAACCAGCGCCTGACCGGTGTCGAACCCGCCCACGCCGTAAGGGAGATTCTGGCATAGAATCAAAGGGGAAGGTGCAGGACCTTGCCCTCGAATTCGACCAAGGTCGCACACTGTACAATGATGCGTATTTCATCGATCAAGAGACCGATCGAAAGTGCATTGGAAGCCAGGATGAGCCCTGACATTGGAAGGCCGGCTTCCAAACGTTCATAGGCGAATGCGGACATCGTATTGACGTCATGAGATACGACTACGCGCCCGTGTTCTGCGGCCCACTGAAGGATTTCGGGATCTTCTTCCACTCCAAACATCCCCAGCTTGAAGAACTCAGCGCTTCGCGCCTTTAGAGCTAGTGCTCCTGGCTTGGTCGGTCCACCGTCCACCGTCTCCTGGCCGCAGAGCGGCCCAACCATGAATAGCCGTGGCGTGACCGCAGGGAACCCACGGAAACCTCGATAAATGCGAATCCGCCACGTAGTTGGCGGAACCGATCCGTTACGCCGCTCACGCGGCTTCACCATGTGGATGGGCCCTTACCGTGGGTTCGCTATCGCTCACACCACGGCTATTCATGGTTTCGGCGCTCCGCGCCCCCGAAAACCGTTTGCACTCCCGAGAACCGAGAACCGAGAACCGAGAACCGAGAACCGAGAACCGAGAACCGAGA
>JBHIXE010000155.1:0-11935 GCA_041984905.1 Verrucomicrobiales bacterium
AGCCCCAAAATCTCCTCGCTGCATCGGCTACATCTCCACTGAAACCGCTCTAGAGGATCTTGAGTGGAGATTTACCCAAGTTATGGCATGCGGCTGCGGAGGAGCAAGCTGGATGAAATCATTCTCAAGGCCGGAGGCCTACAAGTTCGGTAGCCGGTGGTATGGCGAGAGCATCGAGCGACACCACCGGAAAGAAATAGATCCCGACGGTCCCCGGCGGGGCCCTGGAAAGCGTCACAATCACGATGGACGTGGAGCTTCCTAGAACCCCGGGTGGGGTTCGTCCTGTGCGCGTGTGTTCCGGTGGTGTCGCTCGTGCCTCGCTATACCACCGGCTACCGAACTTGTAGGCCTCCGGCCTTGAGAATGGGCTTTCTCGCTTTCACCGCTTGTGAAGCTTCATTACCAGGAACAATCCAAAGAAAAAACTCCAACTGTTTTCCTTTTGATATTCAGGAATAGTAGACGTGCTCCGGCATGGGCCGGGACTGCAGTGATTCCGAGAGCTGAGATTGCTGCCGAAACTCCCGAGGCGACGATCCTTTCAATTGCCGAAAGCGGCGATTGAAGTTTGAGAGATTGTAGAAACCGCATTCCAAGGCCACTTCCGTGACTGGCAGATCCGTCTCCATGAGCAATCGACAGGCCTCACCAATGCGCAGTTCGTTGAGGTATTGCACAAGCGTCTTCCCCATGTGGGCCTTGAAGAACCGGCAGAAGGCTCGCGGCGTGAGATTGGCGATCTGGGCAACCGTCTCCAAGGTGAGCGGCTCACGCAGGTTCTGCTGCAGGTAACGCACCACACGATCCACTCGTTCAATCTGCTCCCGTCGCAGGGAAGGTTGGTAGCCCTCGCTGGCCAAAGGTGTTCGGTCCGGCGTCTTCGCCAGTATCCGTAAGACCAGGAGAAAGGTGGCAAGCCGCTCCACCTCGTCTTGGTCTCGCATCTCCAGAATCTTTCTGGCAGCCGCATCACGATCCGGCCCATGAAACTCGAACCCCCGTCCTGCCTCGGCCAGGAAATCCCGGATCAAGGTCATCTCCTCACGCTCCAGCCATTCCTTGCCCATGGTCTGCGGCGAAAACTGCAGCACGGCCAGGGCGGGTCGATCCCAATCCCGATCGTCCCCTTCCACTGGATGCAGAGCATGAGGCACATTCGGCCCATTCATGAACAGCGTTCCCGGTTCCATCCGGCCGACGTGATCCCCGGAAATGAAGTGCCCGGTATTCTTCAGCACCAGCAGGATGTCCAGTTCTGGGTGGAAGTGATACACGGGCCAGATATCCCGGTCGATCTTAAAGACGAAGGATCGGCTGCTGTCGGCTGGGATATACTCAAGCTGGGGGCGGGCCATATCATATTCCCGCATTTATTCCCTCTTTTTGTCAATATCTGCGAATATCGTATCGGTTTCCGCGAACTGAGGTCTAGTCACCACGGCGGAATCCGTTAGCATAGAGTTGCCTAACCCCGACTCCCCTCTTCGCCTGGAAATGAGCATCTGCTATCTCAGACCGGTCCCAAGTAATCATATGCGTTGGATTGTCGTCGCCCTCTTCCTCTTCTGCGTCTCAGCACTCCCCCTCTCCGCCGCGGATGTTTCGCCGGAGCAGTTGGAATTCTTTGAGAAGGAAGTGCGCCCGGTGCTGGCGGAGCATTGCTACGACTGTCACTCCGCGGAAGCAGACAAGCTGAAGGGTGGTCTGTTCCTGGATTCCAAGTGGGGCTGGGAAACAGGCGGCGATTCCGGCCCGGCCCTGGTGCCTGGCGACCTCCAGGCGAGCCTGCTCATCGATGCCGTGCGGCGTAGCGAGGAGAAGGTCGATGCCATGCCACCCAAGTCGAAGCTCACCGAAACGGAGATCGCGACTCTGGAAAAGTGGGTGGAGATGGGTGCTCCGGATCCCCGCCCAAAGGTGGAGCCCAAGGAAGGCCTCGTGGAAGCCTTTGATTTGGAGAAACGGCACCAGGAGCATTGGTGCTGGCGCCCGATTGCACACCCCACTCCGCCCCAGGTCCAGATGGCCGCTTGGCCCCTCTCCGGCCTCGACCACTTCATCCTCGCCAAGCTCGAAGACGCGAAGCTGCGGCCCGCCAACCAGGCAGACAAGCGCACCTGGATTCGCCGGGTCTACTTTGACTTGATCGGACTGCCTCCCTCTCCCTCCCAGATCGATGCCTTCCTGTCCGATGCTTCCCCGACTGCTCACGAGAAGGTCGTCGATGAACTGCTGGCTTCTCCGCACTTTGGGGAGAAATGGGCCCGTCACTGGATGGACCTGGTGCGCTATGCGGAGACCTACGGGCACGAGTTCGACTACCCCATTCCCCATGCTTCCGAGTATCGCGACTACCTGATCCGCGCCTTCAACGCGGAAGTCCCCTACAACCAGTTGGTGCGGGAACACATCGCGGGGGATCTCCTACCTCAGCCCCGTCTGAACCCGGAGGAGCAGTTCAACGAATCCGTCATCGGCACCGGTTTCTGGTATTTCCACGAAGCCACTCACGCACCGACCGACGTCCTGGGGAACGAAGCGGATATCATCGACAACCAACTGGATGTCTTCGGCAAGACCTTTCTGGGCCTCACCGTGGCCTGCGCCCGCTGTCACGATCACAAGTTCGACGCCATCTCCACCAAGGACTACTACGCGCTCAGCGCCTACATCCAGGCCAGCGCCCGCCAGGAGTATCCGCTGGATCCCGGTCACAAGATCGCTGCCCTGACCGAAGATCTCGCCGGCATGCAAGCGACGCTCTCCACCCAATCGCGAACCCTCCCGGCCAAACTGGAGTTTGGCTCCTACTTCCTGGCGGCCGCAAGCCTGCTTCGGGAAGCCCAGACCTCTTCGGCTGAGGGAGATCCCTGGGATGGAGTTGTGTTCGAGGACTTCGAGTCCGGCTACGAAAAGTGGACGGCAGAAGGAACGGCGTTCGGGGAAGGCCCAGCGCAAGGCACTTTCCCACGTCAACAGATCGTGTCCGGCTTCTTCGGCAAAGGGCTGATCAACAGCTACAACGGCTCCGACCGAAACATCGGCAGTCTGCAGAGTCAGGCTTTCACGATCGAACGCCCCTTCATCAATTTCCTCATCGGCGGCGGCAAGCACCAGACCACTTGTCTGGAGCTCCTCGTGGACGGTGAGACCGTCCGTCATGCCGCCGGCATCAACAGCGAGCGTCTCGACCCAGCGTCCTGGGATGTAAGGGACCTGATTGGGAAGAAGGCAGAGCTGCTCGTCGTTGATCGGAAGAGAGGCGGTTGGGGTCATGTCAACCTGGACCACATCGTGTTCGCCGAGGTTCCTGCCACGAACAACACCGTGATTACCGTGGGCCAAACCAAGGTTCGAGAGATGGCTACGGCGCAAGGCCTTGACCCCGTCAAACTCCCATCCTGGGTCACGCTCCTCACCAAGGCCGAACCAAAGCCCGACACGCCAGAAGGGTTCCTGGCCCAATGGATCCTCGATCCCAAGGCCAGCCAGCACACCCAAGGCAAGATACGTGGCTACCAGGACCAATGGACCCAGTTCCAGGAAGGCGCCGAATTGATGGCGGACTTCAGCGAGGGACTCCCCGAGGGCTGGTTCACCACGGGACAAGCTTTTCACGCGACCGGTTCCGAGAGCCAGGTGCAGCTCGGTCCTGATGTCTTCGCCACTCCTGGGACGGTCGACAGCGCTTTGCTGGGTCAGAAACAAGCCGGGATCCTGCGCTCACCGACTTTCGAGATCGGGAAGACCAACATCCACGTTCGCCTCAAGTCCAACCGGATCACCATGCGGGTCGTGATGGACAACTACCAGATGCAACTCTTCCACACCCTGCTCTTTGCCGGCACCATTCACAAAGGCGGAGACACCGACACGGGCGGCCAGTTCAAGTGGCTCAGCTTCGGCCGGCAGCTGGACAAGTATGTGGGGCACAAGGCCTACCTCGAGTTCATCGATGACGGCGATGGCTATGCTTCCATCGATCAGATCTGGATCTCCGACGATCCCCTGCCTCCTGAACCGAGCCATCCCCTGGTGCAATCCTGGTTGAAAGACGCGCCCGGCACGGACGAAGCCCTCGCCGCCAAGCTGGACCGTCAGCTGCAGGCCGCCCTGACCAATTGGAGCCAGCAAGGCGCCACTCCTGGGGATTCCGCTCTGCTCAACTGGCTGGTATCCAAAGATCTGGCCTCCCTCGACAACCTCCATCCTGAACTCGCGGCCAACCGCAAACAGGCCCTGGACCTGGCCAGCCAACTGCCACGACCACGATTTGTCACGACCATGGCTCAAGGCACTCCAGAGGCCGCCCAAGTGTACATTCGGGGCAGCCACAAGAACCCTGGCGATTCCGTTCCGGCCCGCTTCCTGGAAGCGCTGGGCGGCGAGCAGGGTTCTCGCCTGACCTTGGCCGAAGAAGTTGTGAGTCCTGACAATCCGCTCACTTCCCGGGTGCTGGTCAATCGGCTTTGGCATCACCTCTTTGGCCAAGGCATCGTGCCTTCCCTCGATGATTTCGGGCCGATGGGCCAGGAGCCGAGTCACCCAGAGTTGCTGGATTGGTTGGCTCAGGATTTCATGGAGCATGGCTGGTCGCTCAAGCACAGTATCCGTCAGATCGTGCTCTCGCAGACCTATCGCCAGGACAGTGTACCCCACTCGGATCTGGATGAAGGCGTCCTTGCGGTGACGGATCCCACGAACACCCTCCTGCACAAGATTCCCGTGCGGCGGCTCCCTGCGGAAGCGATTCGGGATTCCATCCTCGCCGTGTCCGGTGACCTCGACCCCTCGCTCTTTGGCGACAGCGTTCCGGTGCACCTCACGAGTTATATGTCTGGACGCGGCAAGCCCAAGGAGAGCGGTCCTCTCGATGGCAATGGTCGCCGCTCCATCTATGGCGAGATCCGGCGTAACTTCCTACCGCCTTTCCTCCTCACCTTTGATATGCCGCAGCCTTTCGGTCCCAAGGGGCGCCGGAGCGTGTCGAATGTCCCAGCCCAATCGCTCGCGCTTCTCAATGATCCTTTTGTGCTCGAGCAGGCCAGGATCTGGGCGGAACAGGTAGCCAAGGACGCGGATCCCGCCAATTCCGCCTCGACGGTAACCGGGATGTTCGAGACTGCCTTGGGCCGACCGCCCTCCGCGGAGGAGTTGGAGGAACTCACCAGCTTCATCCAGGAAAGTGGAGGCTCTACCGAGGCCTGGACCTCTCTGGCTCACGTCCTCTTCAACACCAAGGAGTTCATTTACCTGCACTAACCTCCTCCCCCTGCGTCATGCATTGCCATCAATTCGCTCCTCAACCCCTATCCCGGCGCCAAATGCTCCAGCGTTGCGCCAATGGTTTCGGTGCCGTGGCCCTCTCTGCCTTGCTGGCTGACAAGTCCTTCGGGGCTCTGGCCAAGGCTCCCGGACCGCTTGAGCCCAAGATGCCGCACTTCCCTGCCCGGGCCAAGAACGTGATCTTCCTCTATATGGACGGCGGCCCGTCTCATGTGGATATCTTTGATTACAAGCCGCTGCTGGAGAAATACCACGGTCAGGATCCGCGCGAGGTCATGGGCAAGCTGGAGCCGACCCAGTTCGACAATGTGGGCAAGGTCCTCAAGTCACAGTGGGAATTCAAACAACGCGGCGAAAGCGGCAACTGGATGAGTGATCTGTTCCCGCATCTCGCGAACCACATCGACGACCTGGCGATCGTGAAGTCGATGACTTCCAGGTTCAGCGAGCATACCTCCGCCAACTATTTCCTGCACACCGGCAGCGGGTTCCAGGGCCGGCCCAGCATGGGGGCCTGGCTCGGCTACGGGCTCGGCAGCGAAAATCAGAACCTGCCCGGATTTGTGGTCCTGAACGGCGGCCTGATCCCTCCGGGTGGTCTCGACTGCTTTGGCGCTGGCTTCCTGCCCGCCGCTTACCAGGGATCCATGTTTCTCCCTCAGGATCAGCCTATCGCCAATATCCAACCGAGCGATCCGCAGCTCCAGAAATCCAAGCTCAGTCTCCTTCAGAAGCTCGATCAACGCACCTTGAACCGGCTCGATGGCGAACCGCAGATCGAGGCGGCGATCCAGAACTACGAGACGGCCTATCACATGCAGAGCGCCGTGCCGGAACTCATGGATCTGCGCGGTGAATCCGATGCGACCAAAAAGCTCTACGGCCTGGAAGCCGACTACAAGCAGACTCAGACCTTTGGCCTGCAATGTCTCCTGGCCCGCCGGCTGGTGGAACGCGGTGTCCGCTTTATCGAGCTGACCTGCCCCGGCGGAAATGGCGATCGCTGGGATCAGCACGGCAACCTCTTCGATGGCCACACCAAGAACTGCAAGACTGTCGACCAGCCCATCGCCGCTCTCATCCAGGACCTCAAGCGCAAGGGCCTCTTTGATTCCACCCTGCTCGTCTGGGCGGGTGAGTTTGGCAGAACGCCCTTCGCGCAAGGATCCAACGGCCGCGATCACAACCCCTTCGGCTTCACCATCTGGATGGCCGGAGGCGGGATCAAGGGCGGCGTCAGTGTCGGCGCCACCGATGAATGGGGGTACAAGGCCGTCGAGAACGCCTACGAAATCCACGATCTCCACGCCACCATGCTCTACCTGCTAGGCATCGAGCACACCCAGAGCACCTTCCGCTTCAGTGGCCGTGACATGCGGCTGACCGATGTGCATGGACATATCATGCATGAGGTGATTGCGTAGCCTGCGGCGTCTCCGGCGAGATCCAATCCGTTTGGACGCATCCCGCCTCCTAAGCGGCAAACCGCTCAGGAGGGCCGACTTACATCCACTACTCCAGCCAGAAGACTGCCTCGACTGGTGCTTCAAACACCCGGGCCAGCTTTAGGGCCAGCGGAAGCGAAGGCGAGTAGCGTCCGGACTCGAGCGCATGAATGGTCTGCCGGCTCACTCCCACCGCCGCTGCGAGTTGTTGCTGGGTGAGTCCACCCATCTTCGCCCGCAATTCGCGGAGTCTATTCTTCAGGACTTCCATGATCAAAGCGGCATTGAATCAGTGTGGCGATCGCCTGAGAGGAGCCAAATAAGAGATATAGCATCCAGAAAAAGCTCACGATCCACAGTTTTGGAACGGCATCCTCTGCCAGGAGAGCGATGAGGACGACAAAGGTCGTAATCAGCAACCACACCACCGTGTAGCCAATCCCGTGAGATCGCCGGAGAATCATCTGTTCCCGCTCATCCAGGCCAGGTCGATCCTTTCCCCGAAGCGGAAAAACCCACTCCATCGCTCCCCAGAGCCCCAACAGGCCCGCGGCTCCAGTCGCAGGCCACCAACCCACTGCAGGGACCAATACCAGATAGGCCCCCAGCGTCAGGCCTGCGACAACTAGAGTCGCCCTGGCCCGCCTTTGAATCATGGTCATCTTCATGTGTTACCATGTAAATCATGCCTTACATTTTGTAAAGCCTACTTTACATGCATGTCGCCCCATGCCTCATGGCTTGTAGACGTGTGCATCAATCGACTCGGACTTGGATGGGCGATTCGGGAGCGGTGGCAGTTGGGCTCAAGGATTGGTCCCGCTACCTGGCAATCGCTTGTCTTTCCCCTCATCTTTGCCTTAGCCGCAGTCGAACTGGATCGCCCTACGCGACGGCAAGCAAAGAAGGTCCCGATTTGCTGCGTTGTGATTGGAATCGTATTGCTGGCTCTCTTTCAATCCCATTCTTGCTTATTCTACGAGGTCCCTAAACCAGCCTCTTTTCGGCCCGTAACCCCGCGGCCTCACCTTCCTTTGCAGTCGAAATCCTCACGGATTCCGCTACTTCCTTCTACTCATACCGCAGCGCCTCAATCGGATCGAGCCGCGACGCGCGGAAGGCGGGGTAGATGCCTGCCAGGACGCCAATCGTCACACTGGCGCTGAATCCAGCGATGACGCCGAACATCGTGAAGATGGGTGGCTGCGAGTCTTTCATGAGGTCCTGGAGCCAATAGATGATTCCCTGCCCCAGGCCCACGCCCAAGATCCCGCCAATGACGCAAAGGGTTACCGACTCCACGCAGAACTGAAAGAAGATGTCCTTGGGTTGAGCCCCCACGGATTTACGAATGCCGATTTCCCGAACCCGCTCGTTGATGGAGGCGAGCATGAGGTTCATGATGCCGATGCCTCCCACGATCATGGTGGTCAGCGAGATCGCGCCACCCGCCGTGAGGAGACTTCGCTCCTGCTTCTCGATGTTTTCCGAGAAGGATTCCGAGGTGCTGACTTCGAAGTCCCAGACTCCACGGTGCATCCAGAGCATGACGTTCTCCAGCTCGCCCTTGGCGGCTTCGATATGAGCCACATCTTTGATCTGCACATCGAGATCACTGATCGCGAGGCTGTTGGTAATCTTGTATTGAGCCGTGCGCAGCGGGATGAAGGCGACGTTATTCTTAAACCGCAGGGCATTCCCTCGCCCACCCGGCATTTCGTAATGCTTGGTCATGCCGACGACTTCAAAGGGCACGCCTTCAAGAGTGACGAACTGACCGATAGGATCCTCCGAGCGCCCAAAGAGCTCTTCCCGCACCTCACTCCCGATGACGATGACCTGGGTCATGAGAACATTGTCCATCTCCGTGATGAACCGCCCACGATCCAACTCGTACTTCTCGACCTCAATGAGTTGTGGCTCCACTGCCTCGAGCTGGTAGGGCCGGACCCGTTTCGCGCCTCGATAGATGTAACCATTCAGTTCAATGACCGGGGACACATTTCGGACAAAATTGGTCAGGGTTTCGATGGCCCGAGCGTCGCTGAGGGTCTTGCCAGGTGAAAGAGAGGCGAGGTGTTCCTGTTCGTCCGGCACCTGCTCGTCCCGGATCCGCAAGCGTTCCAGTCCACCCCGTTCATTGAGGAACTCCCGCCAGGAAGCGGTGAGGCCACGCATGTAGCCGACCGTAACAACCACGGAAGCCACGCCCAACAGAACGCAGAAAAGCGTGAGGGCAGAGCGCACCTTGTGGCCCCAGATCTCCCGCAAACCCATTGCGATGGCGCGCAGAATACTCATGTGGTCTGATCTCTAGTCTGGTCAGGTGCTGCGAGAACGGTAGCTGCCACCGCCTCCACTATAGCCGCCCGGTCCTCGCCCGCCGCGGTCCTCTCTCACATTGGTGGCTGGAGCTTCAAAGCCGGGGGGCCGCACGGTGGCAATGAGATCTCCTTCTTTCACCCCAGTCTTGATCTCAATCACCCGCTGATCATTGATGCCCGTTTCAATCACGCGACGATCGTAGGAATCTCCGTTCTGGACATAGACCACACTGGAACCGTTCTCCATGAACAACCCTGGAAGTTCGGCGGCCAGGACGTTGGTCGCTTCTTCCACAATCAGTTTGGCCTGGGCCGTCATGCCTGGGCGCACTCGCAGGTTCTTGGCGGAGAAATCGATCGTAATCGGGAAGACCCGCGCCTTGCTGTTGGTGGAGTTGGTGCCGTCCTTCGGCTTGGCGGAGGGTGAGATGAATGAGACGGCTCCCTCCAATTCGACCCCTGGCAGGGAATCAAAGTTCAGGTTGACCACCATGCCCTTTTTTACGCGATCGACATCGACTTCACTGATTTCCGTCTCCACCTGGAGCTGGTCAAGCTGCGCGACCCGCATGAGAATGGTGCCCTCACTGTAGGAACCCACTCCCGTGATGACCATGCCTTCGGTCAGGTCGTGATCCAGGACCACACCATCATGAGGCGCGAGTACCTTGGTTTTGGCCAGCTTCTCCTCCAGAAGCAGGTGCTGGGACCGCTGAATCTCCAACTCATTCTGGGAAAGCAGATAATCGATCTCAGAATCAAGATACTCCCGCTCTGACACAAACTCCTTGGCGCGAAGATCCTTCTTGGACATGTAGTCCAGCTTGACCTTCTCCATGCGGAGACGCGCCGCTTCGATACGGTGTTCCGCTTCGACGATCTGCGTTTCCAATTCCCGGCGATCCAGTTCGATGAGGAGATCGCCCTTCTTCACATGATCCCCTTCCAGGATGTGAATTTTCTCGATCCGCCCACTGACTTCCGCCTTGAGATCGGTGAAGAGAGCCGGCTCCACTTCCCCCACACAATGGACGAGCTGGCGGACATCCCTGACCTGCACCTCGACCGTGTGGATCGGCGCCTCCTTGGCCTCCGTGGTCGCGATAAAATAGTGCTGCACCGCCCAACCGCCACCGGCGAGCAACGCAACCGCAAAGAGAATTCCTAGGATCCGGGCAACCATTTCACCTTTATAGACAGAATTGGTCTACAAAGGCATATCAAATTTTTCATCTTTCCCGACCGATTTCGCGAATGCGACCAGAAGATCGATGACGCGCTCGACATCCGTAAGATCAGCCACTTCCACAATGGAGTGCATGTAGCGCAAGGGCAACGAGACCAAAGCCGTGGGAATACCGCAGTTCTGGTGGTAAATGGTATCCGCATCGGTGCCGGTGAAACGAGAGGCCGCTTCGTGCTGGATCGGCACCTTGGCGCTTTCCGCCACGTCCATGAGTTTCTTGACCACCGCCCGGTGATTGGCAGCCCCATGGGTTAGCGTCGGCCCTTCACCGAGCTTGACTCGTCCATGCTGTTCATGGCGGATTCCGGGGGTATCGGTGGCATGGGTCACGTCCAGGACGATGGCCACGTCCGGCTTGAGGCGAGTCGCTATCATCTTGGCCCCGAGTCCGCCGATCTCTTCGTGCACGCAGTTGGCCGCATACACGGAGGAACTGAGCGAAAGCTTGGAGAGCTTCTGCATGACCTGGGCGATGATGAACCCGCCAATCCGGTTGTCCAGGGCCCGGCTCACGATCTTGTTGTCGCCAAATTCCTCCACGGAGTCGGCGTAAATGAGGGGATGGCCCACGCGAATGCCCATTTTCTCCACCTGGCGGTCCTTGGACGCGCCCACGTCCACGTAAAGCTCGTAGACTTCAGGCGCTTTTTCCCCACCAGTCCGATCGCGAATGTGAATCGCGGTATTCCCGATAATCCCGAGAACTTCACCCTCGTCTCCGAAAATCCGCACCCGCCGGCCGCGTGCCGTGGCGTGGTCCGACCCGCCCACCCGGTCGATGCAGAGGAATCCGTCGCTGGTGATGTGCTTGACGATGTACCCGATCTCGTCCGCGTGCGCCTCAAACATGATCTTGGGCGCTTTGGATTCTTTCCCGGCGACCATGGCCCAGGCGTTGCCGTAAGAATCGCAATTCACTTCCTTGGCAAACTTGCCGACGTATTCCATCCACTTGATTTGGCCGGCCGATTCCCATCCAGTGGGGGACGGAGTTCTCAGGAGATCGAAAAGGAAGCTTTTGGCGGTTTTGTTCATGGCGCGGCGCGATTCAAAACAGTCTCCAGCCAATTCTAGAAACTATCGCGATCACGGTATTCGGAATTGGAGCTTCTTGCAAAGACGGATTTTGTGACATTTCGGGACTGTGGCTGGTCATTTGCGCCTGGGGCCTCCTCAGGCTATTCGAAGCTAATGAGTGCCAACCTACTTGCAGACCTTCCGATGCAGCTGCCGGAAGAAATGGTGGACGTTCTCGCCCGATCGGAGGCCATCCGGATCGAGCGGATCGTCTCGACCGGGCAAACGTCACCGGAAGGCTTCTGGTATGACCAGGAGCAAAGCGAATTTGTGGTGCTGCTTTCCGGCGCGGCACGGTTGCGCATGGAAGACGAAGCCGAGGCTCGGACGCTCCGACCAGGAGACTGGCTCGTCATCCCAGCCCACCAGCGTCACCGGGTTGAGTGGACCACCACTGCGGAAACGACGGTCTGGCTGGCGGTGTTCTACTAGAGCATTAAATGGAAGTGTGCCCAAAAGGGGCCTCGCAAACAGTGAACGCGAGGAAGTCCATTCTCCAGGCCGGAGGCCTACAAGTTCGTTCGCCGGTGGTAAGCGAGAGCATCGAGCGGCAC
>JBHIXE010000156.1:0-11915 GCA_041984905.1 Verrucomicrobiales bacterium
GACAGTGCGACAGTGCGACAGTGCGACAGTGCGACAGTGCGACAGTGCGCGCCGGGAATTGTCGGAGCGCGAGCGGCTCGCAAATAGTGTTCGGCAACTAAAGAGTCTGGGGCAAATGGAATGGGATTCTGGTTAAAGAATGGGGTTTAAGGGGCGTCTGAACTCTTCAGCTTTGGTTTCAGGGGCAACTTACGGGCATAGCAATGCTCTCCGAGAGCACCTTGAAGTGATGCTTCGGTTCTAGTTAGCTTTGGGGTGAGCCAGAAGACTTTTTGCTCTTGAGTTTTAAGAGGACGACCAATTCGTCGACGCTGGCCATGCCCATGGCATGGAAGCGCAGAAGTTCCATTTGACGCTTGTTGGGGAGCTTTCCATTGCGTCGCGCCAGTAGGAGCGCGGCGATGAGTGCACAGTAGATTTGGATGGCGACACCGTTCTGCCCCTGCGCCATCCAGTGCCATTGATCCGAGCGACCGAGCACACATTTGAACCATCGGAAGAACAGTTCAATGCGCCAACGGCTGCGATAGATTTCGCCCACCAGCGCTGCGCTATAACACTCCGGATCCAGGCGATTGGTTAAGATCCAGAGAGGTTCCTTAAGATCCTCACGATCAATTTGCACTAAACGAACCGGGCTGTAATACCAGCGGGGAGCGGCTCCCAAGCGCACGATACCATCAAAAACCACTCCTGCTTGCCGGTCCGCCTCTCCAATGGGCAGGGCTTGCTGCAGGGTGTAGTTGGCCGTGGTGCATAGGCGAATGATGTATCCACAGCCCAGTTGATCCAGTTCTTGGAGCAATTGGTAGTCCCTCCCGTAGTTGCGATCACCCACATAAAACTCCCCAGGTTGCAGCATCTCGGCAAAAGCCTTGCGCTCGCAGGTGCGCGCCGGGGTCAGGCTGACTCCCGCAGGTTCTCCGGTGAGCAGATTCAATTTCACATGAAGGCGCAGTGCGCTCTGGTGGGTCTTTTGGTAGCGCCATTCCGCCCAATGCATGCGAGGCAATGCCTGGATAACGGTGCTATCAATGGCTAGGCGCCTGGCTTCCCGACAGCCTGGAGGACTAAAAATCTCCTGATCTTCCTGAAGAAGACCAGCAAAGACCTGCTCCAAGCGGCTGGAGCCAAACACGTGTTGGGCTTCGGAGAAACTGCCCAGACTGAGGTGGCGCGAGCAGACTTCTTGCTGAACCCGTTCCAAGTCACTGCAAGCGCACAGGCCACGTGCCGAATCGATGATGGGGTTAAACTGGGCAAAGAGAAAGGCACAGAGATAGTCCTCCTCGCTAAGCCGCCGGGGCGGTCCACCCCTGGATGGAACGGAAGGTTCAGATGAAGTCGTTGTCCGAAGTCTTCGGCTAAATTCTCCCAACAGCTTCCAGCTCCGAAGCTGCTGCTCTTCCATGACGGGTCTGGACGACTCGGACTGCATCCTCACACAACCAACACCCTCTGCCGTTAAGTACAACCAAAATATTTACAAGTGCGACATCCTAGGCATGCCGAACACTATTGGCGGCTCGCTCGCCAGCGTCGGTCCTGACTGTTCACTGTCGAACTGTCACACTGTTCACTGACCTGGCCGCTAGGCCAGGATCGCCGCGTCCCAGTCTTTCCACACCGCTTCGTAGCCAAGCCCGCGCACCACTTGGGCGACCTCACCAGGGGAGCGCTCGTCGGCGATGTCGAATTGGCCAGTCGCGTTGGTGCAACCTTGCTTCTTAGGCAGAACTGGCTCCGTCAGGGGCTGAATGCGTCCTTTGGTCGTAAGATGCAGGTTGTCATTCCCGACCCCGGTGTAGCCGCCAGGTTCGGTATGGCTGCCAGCGCTCAGATGGGTGATGCCGAGAGGGATCAAACCATCGCGAAGCCGTGCCGGTTCTCGGGTCGATAGCACGAGTCCCACGTCAGGAAGCAGGAGCCGAAAGGCGCAAATGAGCTGGACCAGTTCCGCATCGCTGATATCCGTGAGCGGCTCGAATTCCCCGGCATGGGGACGGAGTCGCGGGAAGGAAAGGGTGATCTGAGACTTCCAGCAGTGCCGCTGCAGATAGAGCGTGTGGGCCGCGAGGGCCAGAGCCTCGTAACGCCAGTCGCTCAGGCCATAGAGGGCGCCGATTCCCAGGCGGCGGAACCCAGCTGCATAAGCGCGTTCGGGAGTGTCCAGCCGCCAGTCAAAGTGTCGCTTGGGACCGGCGGTGTGCACCTGCTTGTAGATCTTGGTGTCGTAGGTCTCCTGATAGACCACAAGCGCCTCTGCGCCCGCCTGGACCATCGTAACGTAGTCTTCCGTCTCCATGGGGCCGACTTCGAGGGAGATGCCCGGAATCTCGCGGCGCAGGGCGGCTACACAATCGGCAATGTAATTGTTGGAGGCGAACTTGGGATGTTCGCCAGAGACGAGCAGGATGTTGCGGAAGCCCTGCTTGCGAAGCGCGCGGGCTTCATTGGTCACTTCATCCACGCTCAGGGTAACGCGCAGGATCGGGTTATCGCGGGAGAAGCCACAATACTTGCAATTGTTGACGCACTCATTGGAGAGATAGAGCGGTGCGAAGAAGCGCATCACCTTGCCAAAACGTTGCTGCGTCAGGGCATGAGAACGCTGGGAAAGCGGCTCCAGAAGCTGGGACGCGGACGGGGAGATCAGATGCGCGAAGTCACTCAAGGTGAAGTGACCACGCCTCAAAGTGTTCCGGGCCGTGTCCACGCCGGTGGCGTAGCTTTGATCGAGAAGCTTGGGAAGGGGAAGAGTATGAAAGACCTCCGAAAAGGACATAGAAGGGAAACCTATGCAGGAAATGCCGGTTCGCGAGTCCGGTTTTGCGGGGCACTCAACGTAATCATTTTTTCAACCGTGGGGTGATTCGTAACTATTTTCTGAAATTGGTAATCAAAATCTGAAGAAATTGGGGGTAGGGGTCTAAACTGGCGGGGTTTCTAATCGTTTTATTGGTAAAGTGCCAAAATGTAACTAAAATCTAAAGAATCTAACTGTTTTTGGACCAACGCCCCGATTTGTAATCAACTGCACAGCACCACCGTGTCTTCCTCTTTCCAATCGGATGCTCTCAGGGACGCAAAGCCACTCGGCTACCGCTATCTGGCTGAGCGATTTCAGTTGCGCGCTTTGCCGCACCATCTGGAGACCTACGTGGGTTCTGGAGCTGCGCGAAAGGAGTTTCATTACGAAAGAAGGACCGTAGTCGTACTCCCGAAGTATCGGGACGTGGGTGACAATTGGGTGGACCATCTCGAGTTTGCCCTTCGCCATGAGGGGCTCCACTTGGGGCTGTTGGCGACGTTGTTTACAACAGCACCAACTGCGGACCTAGTGCGTCATCTGCGAGAGAAGCCAGGAGGTCGTTACCTTCGAATCGCCTGGTTCTGCTATGAGGAACTGACGGGAGAGAAATTGCCAATAGAGGATCTAAAGGTAGGCAATTACGTCAACCTTCTGGATCCCAAGCTTTATTTTACCGGCCCCACACGCAAGATTCAGCGTCAGAGGGTCAACCTCAATCTCTTGGGAGACTTTGGCTTTTGCTCTATGGTTCGTCGCATTCCGGCTCTTGTCGCTTATGAGGACGAATCATTGGCGGAGAAAGTCCGCGACCGAATTGAAAGGTATCCCGTTCAAGTCTTTCTGCGTGCCTTGAACTACCTCTACCGCAAAGAGACAAAATCCTCTTTCGAGATTGAGAACGAAGCCGCAGATCAACAACGGGCTGCTCGGTTTGTGAACCTCCTGCACCAAGTAGATTCCAATGACTACCTCACAAAACGCGCTTTGGTCGCGTTGCAAAAGGAAATCGTGGACCCTCGCTTTGCAAATGATGGCTATCGAGATGAGATCCACGAACAAATCTGGGTGGGATCCACAGTCGGCTATGAAGAACTGATCCACTACATCGGTCCCAAACCGGAAGATTTGCCTCGGCTTATGGCGTCATATCTTGCCATGGCGAGGATGCTGCTGAACGACCCAAGCGTTCCCACAGTCATCGCTGCTGCAACAACAGCTTATGCCTTCGTCTTTCTCCACCCCTTCAGCGACGGAAACGGCCGAATCCATCGTTTCTTGATACACTATACGTTGGCCCAGCGTCAGTTTTCCCCACCCAAGGTCATTCTCCCGGTCTCAGCCGTGATGCTTGCCCGGGCTGCGGACTACGATCGCAGTTTGGAATCGTTCAGTGTTCCCCTTCTTCCGCTGGTTCGCTACGAACTCGATCAGGATCACCGGATGACGGTGGTCAACGATACCGCCGATCTCTACCGCTGGATCGACTACACCTTTATTTGCGAAATGCTGTTCTCGTTTCTCAAGCAGACAGTTGATGAAGAACTGCCCAAGGGGCTGGATTACCTCATGAGCTACGACGAGGCGAGGAAAGCGATCCGCGAGATCGTGGATTTGCCAGATCGATTGGCCGACCTGTTGATTGTAGTGATTGTGAACAATCAAGGTTCTCTCTCACGAAGCAAACGGAAGTCCACATTTCGGCAACTGACGGACGAAGAAGTATCCCGACTCGAAACCGTGGTCAGAGAGGCATTCAAGATCGCTCTCGCCTCCTAAAGCCGGTAACGCGGATAGACGCCCAACAGGGTGTAGTCCGCGAACTGGTGAAGATGCTCAAGCGCGCCTTCCACCGAATCAATTGCGGGGCGGGGCACCTCGAACTCCAGCACAAAGGTGTATTCCCAGGATCGATCGCGACGCGGCAGGGAGTAGATGTGCGCGAGGTTGATCTGGGCATCCGCGAAGACGGATAGGGACTTGGCGAGGGCTCCGGATTCGTCCCGCTCCAGATTGAAGAGGAGACAGATCTTGTGAATCTCCTCGGAGGCATGCAAGGGGGCGGGATCAAAGACGCAGTGCTTTCCTTCCGGCTGACCCTCAATGACCCAGAAGCGGGTCACATTCTGATACTCGGCACCGGGGATGGGATCGTCGATCCGGCGAATGATCTTCAGGGACTGGTAGTGCGAAGGGGCTAGTTTAGAAGAGATCGCCGCCACGGTCGGATCGTCATTGGCGGCTTCCGCCGCAGCATCAGTGCTGGCGCAAGGCTCGCGCCGGAACCGGTGATGCTCCGCTATTTCATCCAGGCTCGCGGTGGCCTGGCGCATGGGGATGGAATGGGTCTGGACCACCTGGATATCCTCAATCTTTCCCGATCGATTCATGAGGTAGAGCTCCACGGGCACGGCCAGTTCCCGGGTGATCCGAACAAGGGATTCGCTCTCGGAGAGGGGCTTGGCCTGCGTCAGGATGGGTTGAACGATGGCGTGGAGACTCTCGTCCACGGTTCCGGCCAACTGGTTCTCCAGAGCCAGAATTCCCTGGTCCACCACGCCGGTCCGCACCGACTCATAGATATCCCCATGGGTAAGGTGACCGACCAAGTCTCCCGTTTCTTCGAGATTCTTGGAGGCTTGATAGGCAAAGGTAACGGGATGTTTCCCCAAATAGCCGGTTTTCATGGCGGGGAGATCCTCAAGCGGTCACGACCACGCGATGGTGCTTTTTCTTGCCGAGCCGTAACAGCACTTCGCCAGAGTCGGAAAGGTGATCCACGCCCACAGTGAGGTCGATTCCTTCCACCTTCTCATTGTTCACATAAGCGCCACCGCCTTGGATCAGCTTGCGAGCTTCACTCTTGGAACTGGTCAGGCCGACCTCGGCGAAGAGATCCACGACGGGAATGCCTTCCTCAAGTCGGGACTTGGGGAATTCCGTAGAGGGAACGGCCGTGAGATTGGTTTCCTTGCCCTGGCTGACATTGGCCGCGTCAACCTTGGCCTGTTCCGCCGCCTCCTCGCCGTGGGCCAACTTCGTGGCTTCATAGGCAAGGATCACCTTGGCTTCATTGATCGCCGCACCTTCCAAGGCTCCCAGCTTCTTCACTTCATCCATGGGCAGGAAGGTGAACATGGCGAGGAACCTCTCCACATCCGGGTCCTGGGTATTGCGCCAATATTGGAAGTATTCGAAAGGCGGCAGCTTCTCGGCACTGAGCCACACTGCGCCCCCAACGGTCTTGCCCATCTTGGCGCCGCTGGCAGTGGTCAGCAGAGGGAAGGTCAGACCAAAGGCTTCTCCGCCTTCCAGGCGACGGATCAGGTCCGTGCCCGCCAGGATATTGCTCCACTGGTCATCGCCCCCGATCTGGAGCTTGCAGCCGTGATTCTGGTAGAGTTTCAGGAAGTCGTAGGCCTGCAGCAGCTGGTAGTTGAACTCGATGAAGGAAAGCCCTTCCTCGCGTTGCAATCTCGCTTCGTAGGACTTGGCCTTGATCATCTCATTGACGCGGAAGTAACGGCCGATTTCCCGAAGGAATTCCACGTAGTTCACCTTGAGCAACCAGTCCGCGTTGTTCAGCGCCATACCCTTGCCCTCCGAGAAATCCAGGTAACGCCCCATCTGCGATTCGAAGGACTTGGCGTTGTTCTGAATCTCTTCGGCGGAGAGCATCTTGCGCATCTCCGTCTTGCCGCTGGGATCACCCACCATGGCCGTGCCGCCGCCGATGATGGCAATGGGCTTGTGACCAGCGCGTTGCAGGTGAGCCATGGCCATGATCGGCAAGAGGTGGCCGCAGTGCAGGCTGTCCGCGGTCGGATCAAAACCGGAATAGTAAGAGACCTGCTCGTTCTCTAACAAACGTTTCAGGCCGGCTTCATCAGTGCATTGCTTGAGGAAGCCGCGTTCCCGGAGAATTTCGAAAGCGGAGTTCACGGTGTGGGGCTGGATTTTCTTGAGTTAAAGCTAGAGTGTCTTGAGGCGGACATTGCGGAATTTGGCCACGGTGCCCTTGCCATGATCCTGGAATGCGAGCACCCCGGAAGCCATGGCGTATTTGGCATCTTCATCCACCAGAACCGCTAAAGTCACCCCATTCACCTTCTGGGTCAAAGTGGAGCCTTTCGCGATGATCGTCATTTCGTTCCATTCGCCTTCTTTGAAGGCTTTCTGAACCTCTTCAGCAGGGTCGACTTGTTCCTGCGTCTTGGTGCCATCGGCGGTGATGACGCCTTTCTGGCCGGCGGTCGCCAAGTGGCTGCGATAGGGTTCCGGGCTGAGGGAATGGTGCCAGAGTCCCATTTTGTTCTGGGCGGCGACTTCCACCTGGTAACCCTGCACCATGAATTCCGGGAGTTCCTTGCTGCGCACCTGGACGCCGGAGTTGCCGCTCACGTATTGGAATTCTAGCCGGAGTTCAAAGTCCTTCGTCTCACCACCGCGCCAGATAATCCAGTTCTTGGTCTTGTGTTTGCCGGTGCAGACGATTGCGCCGTCTTCCACGGCCCAGGCGCCTTCGACACTTTCCCAATCGGTCAGGTCCTTGCCGTTGAAGAGAGAGACAAATCCCTCCTCGCTTTCGTCAGCGAATCCAAGGAAGGGGAGAGCAACAATGAGGGAACAGAGTATCAGGGGGTGTTTCATGATGGGACGAGTGTAGCGCACTCAATCCCGATTTCGAGCACGGATCCCTCAGGACTCCCCGCTTGAGAACTCAGGCTCCCAGAAACAGATACTCGCGAGCCATGCGATTCAGGGCGCGCCGGGCCCGGGGCAACTCGTCCGCGAGGGTATGATAGACCTCATCCAGGGCAAACTCACTGGCCAGGGGATGATTCCCCGCATAGCGGAAGGAGTCTCGCGCCACCCCCTCATAGTAAAGAACGCCAGGCGCGCCTCGCCGCTCTTCCCGGTGCTCAAAGAACTTGGGGAACAGACCGGTCAAGGTCAGGAACTGGTTCCCGCAGCGCACGTAGAGGTAAAAACGGTCGTAGGCAGAAGCTTCGTTGATCGCGGTGATGAAGTCCACATGGTAGGGCAATTGCCCGATTCCGGTGTCCTGCCCCTGGTAAGGATTGCCTCTGGCATGCTCCGCTAGCGTCGCGGCGACATAGTCCGCCACCTCAATATGGTCGATCCCGGCCTCCTTAAGTTCCTGGCGGACCAGCACGTAGAAGTAGAGTTCCGGGGAAATGTTCAAAGGATGCTTGAGGGCCAGGACCGCGGACAGGAGCGCGGGATGTTCCAGCAATTCTTCCAGCGCCTTGGAGCTTTCGAAGAACTGGTAAAGTGCGCTTCGTTGGATTTCGTCTGAGCCCGCCAGCACTTGTGCAATGAACTCCAAATCGCGGCTTTGCAGGCGCGAACGGCAAAATTGAGGCACGGAACGCATAAAAATCAGAAAAAAATTCAGTGTTTCTCTGCCGGAACCACCGAACAAAAAACGGTGACCCTTTTCTATTTGGACAGGGCAACCACCAAAAAGGTTAGTCTTTAGGTGCCCTTTGCTGGAAGGAAATTATCGGGAATTAGAAAAACTCGAGTCGTTGGAATGAAGAGGTGTGGTGATTAGGCTGATTGTGCTTGGTTAGCTAACAAGCTCAAGAATTTGACCTTGGTTGACTATCATGCTTGCGTTTGATTCATCATGCAAACAACTCGTTCTTCTGTTGCCCGGCGTGGTAGCAGCATGTGTGCCATAATTGCACTTGCAATCGGCATGCTGATCGCTCCTGTTTCCGGAGTTGAAACCCCCGGAACTGAAGTCTGGTCCAGTCACTTTGAACTCGCCAAGAATCGCGCGGTGCACTCTGGGAAAGACCTTCTGGTGTGCTTCACGCTCGACAAATGGAACCCGGCAAGCCGGAAAATGAGTGAGCAGGTCCTGTCGAACGCCACCTTCCAGGAATCGCTTTCCGAGTCTTTTGAGTTGGTCTGGGTGGATCTTTCTGACGCTCAGGAGGCCCAGGAGCAGGGCGGAGAGCTCAAGGAACAGTTTGAGATCGCTTCTTTCCCTTCCGTGGTTCTGGCCAGCTCACAGGGCGTTCCCTACGCGATTACGGGCTTCGTTCCCGGTGGAGTGGAGTCTTACGTGGAGCATCTCCAGACTCTGTATCAGGAGAATCAGGAGCGGGAGCTGCTCGTTCAGAGTGCGGCAGCCTATTCCAATCTGGAGCGGGTGAAGATTCTGGCGAGCGCGATTCCCCAGTTGGGAGGCACTCTGAGTGCCCGTTTTTACGGGGATATGATGCGCGACGTGATCGAAGGCGATCCTCAGAACCTGACGGGTGTGGCCGGGGATTTCCGACGCCAGTTGGCCGAGTTTGAATTTTCCCGGGAAATAACCCGCCTGGAGAGGGCTCAAAAATGGGACGAGATCGTGCAACTGACGGAGGAATATCTCGCCGCCAACGACCTTCAAGAGGCTCAGATTCAGTCTGCTTTGATGTGCAGATACGAAGTTCAGAGTCAACAGGGAGACTGGGAAGGCATGGTTCAGTCCCTGGCCCAGGTGGTCGAGATCGACCCCGCCAGCCCCGATGGGCTTCGGGCAAACGACATCCTGCAGGAGTATGCTGAGAAACTGCGTAACAGCTTGCCGCTGCAAAGCTCCTTATGAGGAGACTTGCCTCAACGGTGATGTCGTGATTTCGTTTTAGAGAGTCTGAACGCACCGTTTTGAGTCCATGAAATCAGTCCTCCTTTCTCTTCTATCTCTCCGTTTTCAGGCGGTCCTTTTGGCCGGATTCGCCTGCTTTAGCCTTTCCAGTTGTGAAACCACCAGCGGCCGTGTCGATGTCGAGGGTGAACTGGGAACGCCGCAGCATAACCTCAAGAAATCCGAGTATCCCTTCGATGAAAAGGGGAACTACCGGGAAGATTGGGTGAGCTACAACAGTAGCTCTTCGTCCTCCGGAAGTAGCAAACCCAAGTCCACTTCGTCCAGTTCCACCACCACCAAGGTGGCGACTTCAACGAGTTCCAGCACCTCTCCCGTGGTAATGGCTCCGGTCGCATCCACTTCTTCGACCTACCACACGGTTTCCAAGAATGACACCCTCTGGGGCATCAGCCGGACCTACGGAGTGAGCGTGACGGCTCTGAAGCAGGCCAACAAGCTCTCCAACGACATCATTCAGCCCGGTCAACGGCTGAAGATTCCCTAAGACACCCCAACGGTTTCCGCGCCGGGAACCTGTCCGATCTTTCGCGCCCCTGAAGCGGATGGAAGTCTGCTCCAGGGGTTTTGCTTGCCTTGGTTCTGCGTCAAACTGTCGCAAAGTACGGCATCCTGCACGGATTTGCGTGCAAAACTGACACCTCGCCCCTGGATCGCCGTGGTCGAGCGGTGCGCTAATGCTCTCATTATCAGGAGGTAATGCTTTTCGGGCGCCTTGGCATATCTCATGCAATGGATGGCCGAAGAGTCCGCGATTGTGGACGTCTAACCAACCGTAAACCCCCCATTCTCAAGTCATGTTCTGGATCATCTTTATAGGAACCACTCTTCTGTCTCTCGCAGCGGCGGCAGCAGTGCGCTCTGCCTATGCAAAATGGTCTGATGTTGAGGTGCATTCCGGTCTCACCGGAGCCCAGGCAGCCCAACAGATTCTGGCGTCCTCCGGCATCCGGGACGTGGACATTGTCTCCATGCCGGGCGAACTGACGGATCACTATGATCCCATGCACAAAAGGCTGGTCCTCTCGGAGCAGAACTACTACGGCCGCTCCGTTGCCGCGATAGGGGTGAGTGCGCACGAATGCGGACACGCCATTCAGCACGCGGAGGCCTACAAGCCGCTCCACCTGCGGATGGCCGCCGTTGGCATCACCCAGTTCGCAAGCAGTTGGCTGCTCTTCCTGCCCATGATAGGCGCCATGTTCAGCATCATCCCCTGGAACTTCGCCATTGCCCTGATCGCGCTGGGGTGGGGCATCATGATGCTCTTCAACCTCATCACGTTGCCGGTCGAATTCGATGCCACGGCACGAGCCAAACGGATTCTGGCGCAATCCGGGATGGTTCTGCCGTCTGAGGCGCAAGGTGTTCATGCCGTATTAGGGGCCGCAGCCTGGACCTATGTGGCCGCTTTCATCACCTCTTTTGCCTGGTTGATGATGTATGTGCTTCCCTTGTTGGGTGGAAATGAAGAATAACCAACCTCCTACCTGTTACCGATAAGTCTATGAATTCCCTGTCACAGTTGAATCCTACCGAAGCGTTGAAACGTCTAGGAGAACGTCTGGATGTCATCGTTCGCCATCCGGGTGCGACATACACTGTGAATCATCCCGCGGATTTGGAGGTTTTGAATACGCTGGATGAAACAAAATTGAAAACTTTCGCCCGCGAGCACGGGTTCAACGTCGTGCGGCGTATGGGCGGTACCATTATTGATTTTACTCCCGTTGGTCGATCTGTGTATTGAAAGTCCAGCGGTAGTTTGGCTAAGACAGCCACCATACTAACCCCCCCAACGTTAAACTGAAATGAAAGACCAACCCTCCCACTACACCGGCACAGCAGATCCTGTGGTTCTTGCCAGTGGCGTGGGCGCCCTTCTGGACGCAAACGATGCACTGGAACGTCGGCTTGTTGAAGCCGCCAAAACGGTATCCACCAGTTTCAAGCTCGAAGTGCGGCAGACAGGCGAGAAAGTGTATCGCTATCTGGACACCCTCAATGGACGCCTGGAAACCTTCATGAGTCCCAAGTCTCTCGATAAGCCCAAAGCTAAGGGAGAACTTCGGCAGATTGTTCTGAAGGCGGAAACCTATGTCGGCCAACTTGCCGGCGAGCTTGGATCCATCCGTGGACTCGAGTTCATGAAGAGTGCCCTCAAGCAGTGGTCTGCTCAGTACCTGGACTTTGCCAGCCAACTCGGCCAATCGCTGGGACCGGACGATCTGGATGATTCCGGAGACACCCGCGTCTCTAAAAAGGCCGCCTGAGCTCCACAGAACCCACAGTAACCTTTAACCAAACGCCGCGTGCCAGAAGAACTGGCCGCGGCGTTTTTCTTTGAATTGTTGGGATGGTTGGCTCCTAGAGCGGTTTCAGTGGAGATGTAGCCGATGCAGCGAGGAGATTTTGGGGCTT
>JBHIXE010000157.1:0-11540 GCA_041984905.1 Verrucomicrobiales bacterium
ATTGCCCATGCCGGCAAGGCCCATCGCCTTGCCCTGATGCTCGGGCGGATACCAGCGGCTGGCGAGCGGCAGCGCGATCGCGAAGCTGGCGCCGGCAAAGCCCAGGATCACGCCCAGAACCAGTAACAATGTCAGACTCATTTTCATCGGCGTGGTGAGGAACCCTTACGCAAGAACGGAAAAGGTCCACGACGGTTATCAGAATCTTCCGCCGTCTCTACGGCAACTGCTTTTTCGGACTCGGCCAAAGTCTCCGTGGGCGCGGCAACCTGCACTGGCTGAGGATCTGGGGGTGAGGTGGACTTGTCGACCGCGATCTTGGCTTTCAGATGGGCAAGTTCGGAATAGTTGGTCACGGCCAGTTCCAGGGCATCGGTATCGCTGGTGGCCATGTAACTATCCAGGGCCGCAATCCAAATCTGCTTCTCCGTCGGCGTCTTGGTAAACTCAAACCAGGCAATGGAACGCTGCAGGCTGTGCACCTGTTGCAGATAGGAATACACCGCGACGGCTTCCTGCTGACGCTGCCGCAACAGGGCGCTCTGCGCGTCCAACAGATCCAGAATGGTCGCGGCGCCTTGCGAATACTTCTCCTGGACGGATTCGTAGGTCTGCTCCGAAGCCTTGAGTGCGCGACGGCTCAGCCGGATGTTAGGATGCTCGGACGCAATGCCGTTCACGGCGGCCAAGACCCGTTGCTCGATCCGTTGCAGGGCATCCTCACGTTGTGCCGCCAACTGCCGAATGACCGCCTTTTGCCGGGCGACCTCTGCCTTGCGGCCTCCGCCCTCGAAGATGGGATAGGAAAACTGGACGCCCACCGTCGTCTCATTCTGAGAGTTGGTATCCGTGCGATTGGTCCCTTCCAGAGCCCGGTCGTAGCCGGCGAATCCGGAGACCTCCGGAAGGAAGAAGCGCCGCTGACGTTGGTTCAGGAGAATTCCCTGCGCGGCCAACCCGTAATCAAAAGCCGCCAATTCCGGAGAATTCTCCACTGCCATGAGCTGCAAGAACTGGCCAAAGCGGGTGAACTCCCGCTTGTTCTGGATCATTGGCCTGAGCTGTTCCCCCAGGAAATAGAAGTCGTCACTCTCCAACTCGATATCCTGCACGTCCCAGATCTTCTCCCGGGGAGCGCCCAGGATGCGATTGAACTCGATCAGCGCGTTCTTCCGGGTGGAGTCCCGCTGAAAAAGCGTCGCCCGACCGCTGGCGACATCCTGCTCCCATCGATAGACTTCTGAAGGTTCTGCCGCCCCAATATCGATTCTCAGCTTGGCCAGCTGCAGGTTGTTTTCAACGAGCCGCAGGTTTTCCTTCTCAATGTCATAGAGCGCCTCGGCGGTCAGATAGTCGAAGTAGGCCAGAGCCGCATCTTCCTGAGCATCCAGCTCTTCAGACAAAGCATCGAAATCCTCGGCAAAGATATTCAGTTCCGCGGCCTTCACACTGCTTAGAACCTCGTCGTTGAAGAGAATCTGGCGCAGCTCCACTCCATACTCCCCATCCCTCACATATTCCGGAGTGAGAATCGGATTGATCCGGTCGTCAAAGTCGACCCGGGCGTGACTTGCATCAACGCTCAGCTGTGGCAGGAGCAGACTGCGGGCGGACTTTTTGTCCTGGATCGCGATTTCCTGATCTTCCCGCTCGATCTTCACTCCGGCGTTCTGGCTCGCGGCTCTTCGCATGGATTCCTCCAGAGATATCGGTTCTCCCTGGTAAAGTGCATCCTCATGGATCACGAGCGCGGAAAGCGCGATGTCGTAGGTCGGCGACCAACCCGTCTTGACCGCTGCGGCGGCGTTGATCACCAACTGATCCTGAACCGGTAAATACACGGGAAGAATCTGGGCATCCACGCCCGCGAGAAGCTGGAACAGGTTCAGCGCGACCCGACGCGCCACGACATCTTCATTGGCCGGTGCCAGGCAGGCGAGACCACCCAGCTCCAGATCGGAAGGGCCTGACATACATACGGTAGGAATTCCCCGCTTGGCCAAGCCATCAAAGAGCTTCTCCCGTTCCGCAGGCAGCATGTCAGGATTGATGGCCACATACATCACTTTCACTCCGCTGGGCACATTGCCAAGCGTCTGCGCCGCGGTGGGCCAGGAAGGCACGATCGTGATGTTGACGCCAAACTCCTTCTCAAATCGTACGAGGGCCTTATCCAGCCCCGTCAATTCGGGAAGGATGCGAGCCTCGATCAAGGCATGGAGCTGCTTGGTCCCGCCGGTGATCATTTGCATAAGTTCCACGTCAGCAACGACCCGTTGTGGATTCGTGATGAAGGTAAAGTTCGGCACCGTGGAGGAACCTCGCTCGGAGATTCCCTCAATCCGGACTTCGGAGAACTGCAACGCTCCGCCAAGGATGGGCTTGGAGCGTTGTTGAGGTGTCAGGGACGCCGCTCGCTCCGTGGCGACCGCACCGGAAGCATAAATGACGTCCACGGCAGGATCCGCAATGGCATCGAGCAGCAATTGAGTGACGCGTTGGTTATCCCGTTCTGCGTTGAACTCTTTGACCTTAACTTCGTAGTCGTCCCCAGCCAGGTCCCGCAATTCGCGGAGCGCTTTCTCAGCAAAGTTATCAAAGTACCAGGACGGCCCATCGCTGACAATCCCGATGGTGCGGACATTCTGAGCCGCCAACGCCCCTAACCCAGCCACCCAGGTGGCGAGGAAAAGGAGGAAAAGGCGTGATGAGGGAGGCATCTCATCGCGATAGTACTTTCAAAGATCAGAATATCAAGAAACCTTAACAATTATTGGTAGGCAGAATGCACGCGCCTATAAGCAGTTGCCTCCCAAGACGGAAACTTCGCCCTCGACCTTCCCCAGAATTGGAGATGTCTTGAAACAAAGGGCAGGAACGACGCAGCATATCTGGCATATGCGGAAGGCCTTACTACGCACTGCACAGTTCCTGGGACTCGCCATCCTTCTCGTGGTTCTGTTGTCAGGCCTCACCTACTGGTATCTCAATCCATGGGTCGAACACACTGAGGGCATCGTCTATGGGACTCGGGCGGATCAAGAACTCACCTTCGATATCGTCCGGCCCCGCAACCCAAATGGCAAAGGCGTTCTCTTGATGATGAGCGGTGCTTGGAAATCTGGTCCGCAGGGTTTCCGAAAAGGGCTGGTAGCGCCTTTGCTCCGTTCCGGCTATACCATCTTCCCGGTCTCCCACATCTCCCAACCCAAAGCGCGGGTGCAGGATACCGTTGAGGATATCCACCGGGCCGTGCGCTTCATTCGATACCACGCCGAGGACTACGGAGTTGATCCGGATCATCTGGGCATTTCCGGAGCGAGTTCCGGCGGACATCTCAGCCTCATGATCGCGACTCGGGGCGGTCCGGGCCCGGCCGACGATCCGGATCCCGTGAACCGGGAGAGTAGCGCTGTGCAGGCCGTGGCCGTGTTCTTCCCAGTGACGAATCTCATCAATCTTGGCACTTCGACAGAGAACCTCGGCGATGGCGGTCCGCCGAAGAGCTTTCGCAACTCGTTTGGGCCAGAAGCCAAGGACCTTGAGAATTGGAAGGTGATTGGCCGGGAGATCTCGCCCGTCTATCATGTGACCGAGGATCTCCCTCCCACCCTGATCATCCACGGCGATGCGGATACGCTCGTACCACTAGAGCAGTCGGAGTGGTTTGTGGAGGCAGCCGAATCTGTCGGCGCAAACGTTGAGCTCCGCGTTCGTCCCGGTAAGGGGCACGGCTGGCTCACAATGGTGGGAGACATTCGTCAGTTTGCCTCCTGGTTTGATGAGTATCTGCATTGGACCAGCGAGATCAAGCTGGCCAGGAACAGGCAGACGAACGAAGTCATTCACGTTCGGAAAACATGGATTCCCTTCCCTGGCGCCAGAAGCTAGGATTGCAGTCGCCCCAATCCTCTAGTGAACTCGACACGAAGAACCTTTCTCAAGCAAGCCGCTGCCATTTCCATCGGCCCAGGTGCATGCCAGGCCGCATTCGGCGCTACTGACGGGCCCTTCTCCATCGAAGTGCTCGGCGACATTCATTTCGACCGGCTCGCGCATCATGATATGGACTGGGTCGTCCGGGAGAAACCTCATGATGTTCGCCAAATCGAGAACTACTCCCGAATCACGGAAGAGAACTACCCTGCGCTTCTGCAGAGTCTGAAGGCTGGGATAGCCAATACCCCAGATTGTCGCGGAGTGATCCAGGTGGGAGACCTCGTCGAGGGACTCTGTGGGACTAAGGAACTCGCTTTACTCCAGTGTAGAGAAGCCATCGCCAGTCTCCGGGACCTGAACCTGAGCGTTCCCGTTTGGGTAACCAAGGGCAACCATGACATCACCGGTCCCGGTGCTCTGGAGGCCTACGAGGAGATCGTGGTCCCATTCTGTGGGGCAGACATTGACGCCCCAAATCCCTCACAATTCACCCGTGACGAAAGCAACTGGCTGGTGGTCATGTTCGACGGCTATGCGAACGATAGCCTCGAGTGGCTCGAACGGACGCTCGCGAACCGAAATCCAGGACGGCTGTTGGTCGCCCTACACCAACCTGTCGTCCCATACAACGCACGCTCCGCCTGGTGTACCTACGGTCAATCTCCCAAGCGGGAGCGCCTGGTGCGTCTGTTGGGCAAGAACCGGGCGATCGTTCTCAGCGGACACCTGCACAAATACGCCTTTGTGGAACGCGACACCGAAGAAGGCTCATTAACTCAATTGGCGGTCAGTAGTGTGGCCTATCGGCTTGATACTGAGCCTAAAGATCTCATCACCGGGATCGAAAACTACACGCCTGACCTCGTCGATCTGGAGCCGCGTCATTCTCCCGATACCATCAACGAGCGGCGCGCCATCCTCACCGCCGAGAAACCACGAATTCGCCGTTTCGACTACGGCGACTTTTGGGGCAGGGCCAAGTTACGAATCCAGGGGAACCGGATTGAAGCGGATATCTTCCAGAGGCTTTCCACGAAGCCGTGGAAGACGATTGATTTGACTCCGGGGGCTGCTTAAATCAGCACCTTGCTTTTGCTCTCTTGGAAATACGCATGCGTTGTCGCCCCAGAGATTCGTCATCTAACTTCTACTTTCCACTAGTCGTCTTATCAGCCATTGCTTTGCTGCCCTAACATCGCCACCGCCTTGTTAAACAAAAGCTCGGAAAGCCCTACCTCCAACGAGCAAGGGACCAAGTGAATTTCCAGCTCAGCGAAGTGGTTACGCCCCAGGTCGTCCAGGATCAGAAAACGACTGACCTCGGGGTGCCCTTCCAGCCACGCCTGGATTTCCTGTTTTCGCGGCACCTGGATATCCGGATACGCATCTCGCAAATCAGGAGTGCCCCAGTCCGGGTGCAGGTGCTCCGCTGTCACCCAAGGCCGAAGGTAGGTCAAGAGTTTCTCCTGGTCGTGCCGATGCCGCCAATCTGATGAGATAACGACTTGGAATCCTGAAGCCTCGATCAAGCCCCCAACCCGCTTCAAGCAGTCCTCTGAAAACTCACATTCAGGCGGGAATCCGGTCCCCAACACCGGCATCCGAATGACGCCATCAAAGTCCAGAAACAGGACTCCCCTCGATGTTCTCGTGTCGGCCATGACTGATCCAAACCTATCACGTTTTCAGGCGAATAACGACGGGTTGGTGGTCAGAATATTGCTTTGCAGAGATCAGCATTCGAGGCGGGGACTCTTCTCACTACCTTTGATTTTGGCTTCAATTTGTTCCGCTACATTGCGAGCCCACTCCAAGTCTTGTTCTTGGACAGCCTGCTGAAGGTCGCTACAGAGATCTGCCAATCCTTGGCCTCCTCTTGGAAGTAACGCCTGAAACTGTTGCCAATTGTAGAGGTGATAGAGCAGATGGAAGGTCGCCCCTTCATCGATTTCTTTTCCTTCTTCTGGATAATTCGCGAAATCCGCTACGGCCAATAACCAGTCGAGAGCAGCATCTATCCCGTCTGTAAAGACATGGAAGTGAGCAGTTTGCCGCATCTCTTCCGGAGCATTCGGATAGGCGACCTGCAAAGCAGCCCTTGCCTTTGAATCCAAGGCTGATCGGTCACCAAGAGCCTCGCGAATCTTCTCCAGCTTCTCTTCCCTTGTCATGACGCTTCCAAGTCTATCACCTTCCTAACCGAATGACGACTGGTTGGTGGTCGGAATATTGGAATCCCATATCGCGAGTGTCAGTCCGCAGCACCCGAGAGTTGGGCGAGGCAAAGAAGCCATCGATCACGCAGGTGTAGTTCTCCCCCGGAACATAAGGCTGCTGAAGGGTCCGCACGGTGGGAGTGTCCGCATCCACTGCCACCTGCCAATCTGGAGGAAAGGCATCCGGCGGGGCATCATGCACCCAGGCCATGTCTTCAGGATCCGTCTGGTGAGGAAAGTCCGTGGGCGCGAGACGCATGTTCCAGTCGCCGCCCAGAACCACGCGATTGCCCTTCTGGTATTCCGCCAGAGCGAACTCGCGGATCACATCCAGCTGTTCACGACGTACGTCGCCTCCCTCATCAAAGGCCGCCAGGTGGACATTGCCCACCACCCACTCGACGCCCGCCTTCCCAGTTGGAATCCGCACGACGACCATCTGGTAGAACTTGCGATAGCCACCCATGCGCGGAGGCTCCAGGGGTAAGAGGATGCTCTCGGCTTTGGTAGTGAGCCCTTTCCGGGTGAAGACAGTCTGGCCCATGTGGATGTTGAGCGGCGGAGGCAGAAAGCGCGTCCGCACATCTGGAAAAAACCAAACGTCATAGTCCGCCAGCGTCTCGGTCACTCCTCCCAACACGTCGACACGACGATTCACGAAGCTCGGTTGCGCGACTTCCTGGAGCAGATAGACGTCAGCATCCTGGCGCTGGAGTTCGGCTTGAATGCCGGCGAGGTTCGACTGAACCAGTGCCCGTGATTCGGGCCGCCAGTACTCCCCTCCATCAAAGGCGAAGTCCGAGTCTTTCCCCAACCCCGCGTAGCCGAGATTCCAGGTGACGACCTTGAGTTCGCCCGCACCGGTCAGCGCGCCCGTGGGCTCTACCCGCTTCACAAACTCGGTGGGAGGTGCCGTGCACGAGGCCAACAGACAAAGCAACGCCGCCACGCCAGACATCAGTCCGGCGCCTGTGACCCATTTCCTGAGGTATCCTTTCCCGGCTCCCATCCGTTTCATGCCTAGGTCATCAAGGAAGGAATCGCGAGCCCAAAGTCGTTTGGACTTTGCTTTCGCCACCTGGTGACCGAGAATCGTTTCAACCCCTCAAACTTCCATGGTCCGTCTCAAAAGTTTTTCCAAGGTCGAGAACGCTCACACCACTGCGGCCTTTCTCCGCAGCCTCGATATCGAAGCCACCGTCGTTGACGAAAGCAGCTTTGGAGGCAATGCCCTTGGCGCCACGCCCAATTCCATCCGAATTGAGGTGCCGGAGGAGCAGTTGGCGGAAGCCCGCGAAGCGCTCGAAGAGATGGATCGCACTCCCATAGAAGAGGGAGATCTGGAAGAGGATGCGGAGTCCAGCGAGTAGTCGTTGTTACCCGCATCTCTCCTGAACGCTGATTGGGCTACAGGCGCTTGATCTTGATATTCCGAAACTGAACCAGGCTGGAAGCTCCGCTCCAGGTATCTGTTTCCGCATTGTAACCGCCGTGATGCTGGAGGGCGATCGGGCCTTCTTCCGGCACTTCCGGCAACTGGGCATTCTCAATCACGGTTTTCCCGTTGAGCACCACGGTGAGCCGGTCGCCCTTCATGGTGATCTCAAAGGTGTTCCACTCGCCCACGGGATTGTCCGCATTCATCTTGGGCGTCACGCCGGCGCGAATCTCGGGATCCTTCTGATTGTTGCGATAGCCGTAGACTTCGCCGGAACCAATTGGCCAGCACCAGATATTGACCTGGGCCTTGCCCACCCCGCGCATGAGGATTCCGGAATCTGCACCTGGCTGAGGATCCACAACGCGCTTGCCCTCCGCATCCATCTTGTAGCTGCCGTCCGGAAGCACAATTGGAACGTTGTAGATGCCCTTCTTTTCCTTGAGGCGCCACTCCACGTGAAGGGTGAAATCCTTGAAGGACTCCTCCGTCCAGAGATGCTTGTCTCCCTTCAAGACGGCATTGGGAGTGCAGTCGATCACGCCATCCTGGACGGTCCAGATGCCATCGGCGCCTTCCGCCAGGACGTGCCAGCCCGTGAGATCTTCTCCGTTGAAGAGTGAGGACCATTCCTCATCCGCAGCCGAGAGCGCGGCAGGGAGAAGGCCAGCGAGGAGATATGGAACAAGAGTCGCGAGAGAAACGATGGGGCTTTTCATAGAGTTGGGGGTCGTCTGTTTGACCTCCCACCCTTTTGCCATGTCGCGGGATTTACAAGCCTGAAGTCAAAAAGGAAAAGGGCGCCGACCACGAGGATCGACGCCCTTGGAGAAGAGGACTAGCGCTTAGCGATCGTCATCATCACGGCTGTTGCGACCATTGTTGTTATCGTTGCCGCGACCGTTGTCGTCGTCATCGTTGCCACGACCATTGTTGTTATCGTTGCCGCGACCATTGTCGTCGTCATCGTTACCGCGACCGTTGTTATTATCGTTGCCGCGACCATTGTCGTCGTCATCGTTGCCACGACCGTTGTTGTCATCGTTGCCGCGACCATTGTCGTCGTCATCGTCGTTACTGCCACCTCCGCTACTGCGACGGCTGCTCTGGTAATCAACGGTGTAGCTGTCTCCATTGCTGGAAATGAGAGTCAGGCTCCCCCCAGTCGTATCCGAGATGAAGCTGAGGGTCTCCAGCTCCGTGGAACTGATCCCATCCACGCTCACATCAAAGCCCACCACATCCACCGGGATCCCGGCAGCCGCGATGGAGGGAATGTGAACGTTTCTCCAGGAGTCCCCGCCTTGGGTCGGCAACCCATCGGTCAGGAACACTACTTGGGAAGGCACTCTGGGCCCGTTGGTGGGCACGCGAGCAAAGGCAGAGGTATAGTTGGTCCAGCCATTGGAACGCAACTGGCCAATGGTTTGGATGACCCCATTGATCGATGAAGAGTTGAGAGTCGTTCCGCTCAAGAGGTCATGAGCATTTGTGGCAAAGGAAACCAATCCCACAGTTGCATCCTCTTCCAAAGAGTAGAGCACGCTCTCCAATTCATCGACCACCGCATCGAGCCGAGTGTAGCCGCGACGCAGTTCCTCGTTCATGGAACCTGAAGTATCGATCACGAAGAGCACATTGTCCTGAAGCTCCACGCCAAAGAAGTCGGCCGACGTACGGTCTTCGTTGTAGGAGCTGTCCAGATAGGCATCCGTGTTCACCGCCTTGGAGTAGGCGTGAATCTTGAAGCCGTTCGTGAAGTCGCTGTAGGCCACCGAGAACGGACCTGAATAAGTCGTGTCCGAAGGATAGGAACTACCATTCAAACCGGCCACGGCATATTGGATGGTGGATGATCCAACCGGATTGGGGTTGTTCAGCGTCACTGTGATGGTGCGGACGGCATCTGAAAATGCGGTCGCGCTAAAGGCGATATCCGGTGCCGCCAACTCATTTTGCATCGCAGCATCCAGCGTTTCGGAAGCCACACCGCTGCTGTTGACAAACTCGATCAATCCGACCGCCTGAGCTTCGATCTCCGCCCCTGAGGGATAGCCGGAGGCCGCCAGGCTGAATGTCCCTTCATAATCCTTCCAATTCCCATCATTGATCCGATACTTGAGCTTGGAGATGGTGGAGTTGTTCGGATTGGTGAGGCTCACTTCGATCGTGGGCACTGTGAGGAAGTTGAAGACCGTGGCAGATGGCGAAATCGTCGGGTCACTCAGATTCACGTAGATGGTCTCGTCCGGATCCTCTCCGTCACCTTCATCCCCATCATCCATATCGCCGTCGTCACCGCCGTCGTCGCTACCTCCGCCATCGTCACTTCCATCATCGCTATCTTCACCGTCGTCGCCGCCTCCGCCTCCGCCGCCACCGGCGCCGCCATCATCTCCGGAGTCATCCCCTCCATCATCGGTAGAGCCCCCGCCACCACCACCGCCGCCTACGCCAGGCAGAGGGACGGACGTCGGAGAGGACTTGGAACCTGCGGACGCATCCGTGTAGTCCCAGATCCAACCGCTATCGGAATTCAGAGCAATCGACGTTTGTTCGCGGCTCTCCGTGCCGAAATTGGTGCCTGAAAGACTCCCATCAAAGGAGAACTTCTTGATTCCCACACCTCCAGAGTTGGCAATATAAAACACGGAATCATCACTGCTCCAGTAGGCGCGGGGCTGGGTCGTCGCAGCTTCCTCGTCATTCTGGAGAACCACTACCAACCTTTTGTCGACCGCTGACCCACCGAAACCGGCGTAGGTCTCCTCACTGGCATTGGACGTCTTGAGCTTGTTGATGATCGTCTGAGGATCGGTAACGCCATCCAGGCTCCCGCCGTTGGCCAGGTAGACTTTCACAGCTGCATTCAACGTGGACACGTTGCTTTCCAACTTGGTCGTTTCCGCGGAGGAAAAGCCACGATTGATGGCTGGAAGAGCGATCGCCGCAAGGACCCCGATGACAAAGATGACCGCGAGGACTTCCATGAGGCTGTAGCCTTGGCGAGCAAAGCTCAGGTGATGATGTTTGGTGTTCATGGCCGTTTCAGATTGGCAATAGAAAGACAACGAATGGTTAGGTTTTTAGAAAGTGCTTGGCCTCCGTATCAAGGGATCGGAATCGATGAAGGACGGGGATAACTGACTCCGGATGACTCCGAATAACCCCAGATCCAGCCATCTGCTGAGTTCACGGAATAGGTGGTCACTTCCCGGTCTTCAGTTCCAAAGTCCGCACTCGCCAAGTCCTCATCCAGGTAGAACTCCTTGATGCCCACGCCTCCTGCCCTGGCGATGATGAACCTCTGCTCAGCAGATGACCAATAGGCACGTTCCCGTGGACTCTCCGCCTCCGCCTCGGTCTGCAGACGCAGGCTCAAACGCTTGTCCACCAAAGCGCCACTGAATCCAGCCGCAGCATCCCCTGCCGCATTCGAGGTCTTCAGCTTGGCCAGAACCGCCACCGCTTCCGTCACCCCGTTCAGACTCCCACCGTTTGCCAGATACATTTGCACGGCGGAATTGGCGGCACCGACATTGGCGTGCAGCTTGGTGGCACCGGACGAAGCATGGGTGGAGCTGACCGTAGGAAGCGCAACTGCCGCGACGATTCCGATCACGGAAATGACCGTGATCACCTCAATCAGGCTGAAGCCTTTTTGAGCGGCAGACGGATACTGGATCAAAGGAAAGTGCATGCGGGAAAAGCAATCCAACACTGTAATTTATAATATTCATAATTTTTATAAAGAAAATTTTCGGCATGGTTGATTTTTCTGCCGTAGAAGGCTGCCCGCGCGCCGCTTTTTTTGGCTTCCCGCAACATGTGGAAAGCGTCGCAAGTGGTTCCCGCCGAACCGCCCAGGATGCCGATCGGAATGGACGAGTCAAAATGCACCAGGGCTTCCATTGCAGATCGACCAAAGTAAGGTATTTTCAACAGTA
>JBHIXE010000157.1:11550-11873 GCA_041984905.1 Verrucomicrobiales bacterium
CCACGGGCCATCCGGCCCAAACGGCTTGAGGACTCCGGCCAGCCTCCATGCGTATTGGGAAAGGACGGGCGCTCAATCCCCGTGACTGAGGCGACACGTAATCAATCATGAGCCCCCAGATTTCCGTTTTCCCGTGGGTCACGCTGGCCCTTTTTCTCGCCGGTTTTACAAGTGGCCTGTTCGCTGAGGAGAAGCCGAATGTGCTCCTCATCGTGAGTGATGATCTCACTGCCTGCCTGGGAGCATATGGGAACACGGCATGCAAGACCCCCAATCTGGATCGTCTGGCCAGCGAGGGAGTGACCTTCCAGCACGCCTATTGC
>JBHIXE010000158.1:0-11822 GCA_041984905.1 Verrucomicrobiales bacterium
ATCTCGACCAATGATGCAGCGGGGCCGTCCGGGAGAATCGTCCCGGGCGATGAGGGTGAGAGCGGCTGCCTGACCGAGGCGGAGCACGGTCGAAGGAGTCAGCGGCTCCACGTTGGCCTTGCCGCGAATCCCATCCGTACCAAAGAACTGACGCGTGGTTCCGGAACTCATGCGAGGTCGCTAGAGCGTGGCGCAGGATCGAAAACGATGAGCCGGTTCACGTAGTCGCCACAGAGATACCAGGATGGTTCCTCGACACTCAAAGTGGGTTGATTCGCGAAGAGATCCTCAAAAATCATGCGAGGCTCCTCATAGAAACTGGAGCCTCCACCAGCTGGCGGTGGCGTGCCTTCCTGCTCCTTGATCACATACCACACCGCGATGGCGATGATCAAAGACGCCACCTTAGCTTTCCAGTCCCTCCGCATCACTGCCATTAGACTTGGAGGGGGGCCTTTCTTCGTTCGGTAGGAGGAATTCATAGAGGCGTAAACGGAAGGTATCGGCATCCAGGTTCTGTTCGAGAATCCCGTCGTAACTCAAAGACAGATTACCCGTTTCTTCCGAGACCACAATCGCGATAGCATCGCTTTCTTCCGTGATGCCCATGGCGGCGCGGTGACGCAGGCCAATACTGCGATCCACCAGTTCGCGCTGAGACACGGGGAACACGCAACCGGCGCCTTCGATCCGCTCATTACTCAGCTTGAGAATCACGCCTCCATCGTGCAGAGCGGCCTTGGGATGGAAGATCGCAAGCATGATCTCCGGCGAGAGCTTGCACTCCAGTTCCACGCCCGTCTCCAGGTAAGGTTCCAACGAGATTCCCCGCTCGATCGCGATCAAGGCGCCAAACCTGCGCTTCGAGAGAAGTTGGGCGATTTCCATGAGGTCATCCGCCATCTCCCTCCGTTGATGGTTGAAAGCGAAGAGGCGCTGGCTCCCGATCTCCGCCAGGGCGCGGCGTAGTTCCGGCTGGAAGATGACGACCAAGGCGACCGCCAGGAAGACGGACACGCTCTTCAAGAGCCATTCGATGACTTCCAGCTTCAGGGCCGCGGACAAGAGCGTCAGCGCAATGAGCAGCAGCAACAGCCCCGTCAGGATACGCGCGGCGCGGGTTGCCCGGAAATAGAGGTAACCTTGATAAACGAGCAACCAGAGGATCAGAATCTCAACAACGCTTCTCCAGTGACTTCCCGCAATTGACAGCCAGTCTTTGAACGGTTCCATGAAGCTTTAAGTGGGCGCAACATTAACCTGAGCGGCTAATACGCAATCAATTTTCCGCTCCGTAAATTGCCTCCGTCATGCGCAGAGCCTCCCAGTTGGGCCGTACATCGTGCACCCGATGGATCCGAACTCCCTGGCGACGGGCTTCCGCGGTCACCGCTACGGTGCTCCAGAGGCGGTTATCCACATCCGTTCCCAAGAGCTTTTTGAAGAGGGATTTCCGGGATACTCCCAGCAGAACAGGCCGCCCCGCGATAGCGAATCGATCCAAGGACCGGAGAATCTGGAGGTTGTGTTCCAGGGTCTTGCCAAAGCCAATCCCTGGATCCCAGACAATCTGTTCCTGGCGAATCCCAGCTTTCAGACAGAATTGGAGCTGTTTCTCGAAAAAGGCGCCGATCTCTCCCACGACATCTTGATAGTGGGGAGCAGCCTGCATGGAACGCGGTGTGCCCTGCATGTGCATGAGGACGACTCCAGCGCCGGTTTCCGCAACCAGTCCCGCCATGTCCGGATCCCCGGTTAGCCCGGTCACGTCATTGATGATGCTGGCTCCGGCCTTCCAGGCTTCCCGCGCCACGCTGGCCTTGGTGGTATCGATCGAGAGCAATGCTTCCGGAAAGCTCTCATGAAGGTGGGTAATAACCGGAAGAACGCGTTCCAATTCTGTCGCGGCATCTACCTCGTCGGCCCCTGGACGGGTGGATTCACCCCCGATATCAATGATTTGAGCGCCCTGAGCCAGCATCTCACGAGCGTGATCGAGGGCGGCGCTTTGGCGTTCAAACAAGCCGCCGTCTGAGAAAGAGTCCGGCGTGACATTGAGAATGCCCATAATCACGCCCCGATGGGTAAGATCCAGTGTCTGTTTGCCGCAATGCCAATCCATAAATCAACAGGTTGTCTCTTGCCGAGAGAGGTGGACGTCTTTACAATTCCTGTCCCAGCAAAAGCGATAAATGAAAAACTTCCCCCCTCCGGTGCTGCCATGGTTTCTCGCCATCAGCCTGACCCTTGCCACCGTCCTCAGCGTTCAGGCTGAAGACAAGGATGGCCCCTTTGTTCGCATGATCCGTCATAAGGACGGGAGCCGCACCGTGACGGGATATCACTCCGGCATGAAGATCCAGGAGATCACCACGATCGATAAGGACGGGGTCGAGCGCTTGAAGAGAGTGAATTACCTCGACAAGTACGGGCGTCCGGAACGGTTCGAGTATCGCAGTGGAACGGGCGGTCTGTTGCTGCACGGTCAATTTGTCTATGATGAGAAAGGCCGGATGGCTGAGGAACTGCTCTACACTCCAGACGGTAGACTCTTGCGGAAACTGGTTCAGAACTACGACTTTGCAACCGGGGCCAAATTGGCGCCAACCGTGGAACATAAGGGGGCACTTCCTCCTGAGATTGTGCGCTGGATGAATCCAGATGGAAACGATTCTGGGGATGATGTGGAAGGTGGCCGTTCGAACAATCGAACCCGTTCGGACGACGATGACGGGGAGCGGCGTGGACTGTTTGGAATCTTCAAAAAGAAGAAGGACTAGATCATGGGAGGGGGACCTGCACGAATGCTGTTTGAGCTGATCCTGGCTGCCATCGCCATAGGAGGGTTCATGTATGGAACGCACTGGAAGACCCAGGTCACGGATCAAGGGTCCAAGTCTACGGACGTGATGCGCCGCCTGGAACAACTGGAGAATCAAAACCGGTTCCTTCAGGAGAAGATCCGGGATTATGAAGCGCAATTGAAGTCTTCCTGAGCCCGATGTTTGCCCGCCAGGTTCACTTCGAAGGCCGTGTTCAAGGTGTGGGATTTCGCTTCACCACCAAGCAACTGGCCCGCGAGTTCGATGTCTCCGGTTGGGTGCGGAATCTGCCCGATGGCCGGGTCGAAATGCTGGTTGCTGCCGACGAGCAAGAAGAGGTGGAGGCCTTCATCCAGGCGATTCAAGAAAGTTCCCTGGCGCACCATATTCAAAACACGGTGGTGCAAAGCATGGAATTGACGGAGACTCCCCGAGGATTTGAGATTCGTTAGAGCCCAGGTAAGCCTAGCCCAGTCATGAATGCGGTAGACGTCAAAGACATGTCCAAGGTGTATCACACCACCTTCTCCAAGCATCCGGTCGTGGCGGTGCAGAACTTGAGTTTTCACGTGGGCGTTGGCGAAGTCTATGGATTGATCGGCCCGAACGGTTCGGGAAAATCGACCACACTGAAAGTGATCCTCGGACTGATCACCGCGTCCCTTGGCCAGACGGAAGTATTTGGGATCGACAGCGGCAAAGTCGGCAGTCGTCGGGATGTGGGATTTCTTCCGGAGAACCCCTACTTTTACAAATATCTCACCGGCAGTGAGACCTTGAAGTTCTATGGCCGGCTTTGCGGGCTGACTCGCGACCAGATTCGAGAACGCATTCCGAACCTGCTCAAGATGGTGGACCTGGAAGCGGCCGCCGATCGCCCTATCAGCGGGTATTCGAAAGGGATGCTGCAGCGGGTCGGACTGGCGCAGGCGTTGATCCATGAACCCAGACTGGTGGTGCTGGATGAACCTACGGCCGGGGTAGACCCTCGTGGTTCCCGAAAGATCCGGGACCTGATTCTCCAGATGAAGGAACAGGGCATTTCCGTGATCCTGTCCTCCCACCTCTTGGAACAGGTTCAGGAAGTCTGTGACCGGGTCGGGATCATCTTCAAAGGTAAGATGGTGCAGGAAGGCACGCTGGACGAGTTGACCCAGGTGGAGGATCAGGAAGAACTCATCATTGAAGGTGCATCACCGGATTTGCTCGCCAAGATCAAGGCCACCATCGAGGGCTCGGACGCGACACTGATTCGCTCCGGTAAACCCCGGACCAGTCTGGAGCGCTTGTTTCTGGATGCCACCAAAGGAGAAGCCACCGACGCCGACGAGAAAGAATGAGCCAGGAAAAACAGAGTCACGACGCCATCCTTCCGGCCTTTGCCTTTTCCCCAATTCGCACCTGGGTGATCGGTCAGAACACCTTCACGCAGCTCGTGCGCATGAAGACCTTCTACTTCCTGATCGTCTTCGTGGTGCTGGTGTTGATCATCGTATCGGTGGGCCTGCTTTGGGATCCCTTCAAGCACCTGCTGCAGATCAAGCGTTGGTCGTTCGGCGCCATGTCCGTCTTCAGCATGATCTATGCGATCGCAGCCACATCGCTCTTGTTGCCGCGAGATCTCGAGGATCGCACGCTTTATACGATTCTCTCCAAACCGGTCCCCAGATTCGAGTATCTCATGGGGCGCGTCCTCGGGGTCATCATGGTCATGGGAGCCAGTCTTCTCGCCATGTATCTGCTGATGTGCATGCTCGTGATCTGGAAAACCCCGGCGGTGGAAGAGCAATATGTCACCCGCTTGCTGATTCAGGCCGCCGGCGAACCTGTCTCCCTGCAGGACAAGCAGGAAGCCATGGCCCTGGCACGCCAACAGGGAGTTACCTGGAGCTTGTTCTGGGGGTTCTGGGCGCTGTTCCTCAAGGCCTGTGTCATGGTGGTGGTGACCCTCTTCGTCTCGACGTTTGCCTCCAGTTCCCTGTTCACCATTGTGATCTCCGCCATGATCCTGTTTATCGGGCACTTCCATCAGATGGCCGTGAACTACTGGTTGAACGACGTGGGAGTTGGCGCCGTGGGTGAGATGTTTGCCCGGCTTCTCCTTATCGTGTTCCCCAACTACGGGATCTTTGACGTCCTGGATGAAATCATCAGCGGCACGGTCTTCCCGGCGGCTCAAGCCTTGAAGATCACGTTCCTGGGAGGCTTTTACATCGCGATCTACACCTTGTTGGCGCAACTGGTCTTTGTGGATAAGGAGCTCTGAACCGTCATGCCGATCCCCTGGAAAAAGATCCGGTTGATTTGCGGAATCCTGCTTTTGGTAGGGCTCACCAAGATGCCCCTGGAAACCGGGTTGCAGCGGAGCCTGCAGAAGGACGGGTTTCATCCGCATCCTCCGGAAACCTCGTTGCTCGAACAGGTGGGGGTTCAGAGCGCGATCGGGTTGCTGGGAGGACTGCGCTACATGGTGGCGTCCTTCCTGGAACTGGAAGCCTACGGGCATTGGTCAGCTCTGCCGGAGCCACGGTGGGAAGACCTGGCCGAGACCTATGATCTGGTGACCCTTCTGCAACCCCGCGACGACGAGAGCTGGTCCACCATGTCCTGGCACCTGGCCTACAATGCGGCATCCTGGTATCGGAATGATGCCAAGGACCTCGGCCCCAGCGCCCGGCAGTTTATGGTGCGTTCTTACGTGGAGCGGGGACGCGACCTCTTGGAACGGGGCATTCAGTGGAACCCGGACAGTTATCTCCTGCATCGGGACCTGGCCTCACTCTACGAGTTCAAGCTGGAAGATCCCTGCATGGCGGCGGAATGGTACCGGCGAGGCAGCCAACTCCATGACGCGCCGAGTTTCATCTATCGCTTCTACGCCTACAATCTGGCCAAGTGTCCTGGCAAAGAGGCGGAAGCCTACAAAGTGCTCATGGATCTCTATGAAGAGGGTAAACGAGTTTTGCTGCAAAATAAGGTGATGATTTGGAAGCCCACGCTCATTGCAACCATCAAAGAACTTGAGGTCACCCTCAACATACCGGAAGATCAACGGATTCCGGAGTATCTCGATAGAGAAACCCTGAAAATTGTCACTCCGATTCGTCCTTGAAAAGGGATCGTTTGAAGGTGAGGAAATACAGTGGATTGGGAACGGAAGCCGTCACGTGGAAGGGCAGTTTCGTTTTTGATCACCTTATGACCACGTGTGTGTGAAGAGGAATGAAGTACGCCATATTTGGTGACATCCATGCCAATTTAGAGGCGCTGCAGACGGTACTGGAAGATGCCAGGTCCAAAGGCTGTGACAACTTCGTATGCCTGGGCGATATCGTGGGCTACAATGCGGATCCTGGCGAGTGCACGCGAATCATCCGCGATCTCGACTGTCCCGTGGTGAAAGGCAATCACGACGAGGAAGCTTCGCTCGACACCCCTTTGGATGGATTGAACCCTTTGGCGGCTCACGCCTTGCGTTGGACCCGGGAACACCTGGACAAGGAAGACCGGGAATGGCTCAAAAGCATGAAAATGGTTCGCCAGGTGCGGGACTTCACCATTGTCCATGCGACCTTGGATACGCCCGGAGGATGGGGCTATGTCACCAACAAATTCGATGCGATGGCGAGCTTCAGCTATCAATTCACCCCGGTCTGTTTTCATGGGCACACTCACACGCCTCGTTTCTATGTGAAGGACGGTTCGGTCGAAGCCGTGGCGGGCGACTCCATCAAGATTGAGATGGGCCGTAAATATTTCATCAATACCGGCAGTGTGGGACAACCTCGGGACGGTGACTGGAGAGCCTCCTACGCCATCTTCGATACCGATGCCCAAGAGGTCAGTATCTACCGGCTGGAGTACGACGTGGAAACCGCCCAGCAAAAGATCCTGGACGCTGGATTGCCGGAAATGCTGGCAAGCCGGTTGGCGGTCGGGAAGTGACCTCGGATCCCAGCCTTCAGTCTACGGTGGCGCTCAAGCTGGATCTCTCTTCACTCGAAAGCATCGTCATCGTGAAGCCCAGTTCTCTGGGCGATATTGTTCACACGCTGCCCCTTCTGAGCCTGCTCCGGCAACACGCTCCGCAGGCGCGAATTGAGTGGGTGGTGAACAGCGTCTGGAAACCCATTCTGGAGGATCACCCTCTACTGGATGGATTGATCGAGTTTCCCCGTCAGAAGTTCCGGGGCCTGGGTGGGCTCGGCGCGGTGGTGAAATGGGCCCGGGAACAGCGATTCAGTCGGCCGGACCTGGTGCTGGACGTCCAGGGATTGTTTCGCAGCGGGCTGATTTGTTGGGCGCTGAATCCCAGGCTTTCCGTGGGGTATTCCGATGCGCGAGAGAACGCCAACCGGTTCCACCATCAACAGGTGAACGTCGATCAGAAGCGATCGCCTCACGCCGTGGATCGTTACCTGACTTTTTTCCAGGACCTCGGTCTATCTCTCCCAGATGAAGTGGAGTTTCCCTTGCCGGAAGGCACTCCTTTTGCGGGTTCGCCCGGGCTTCCCGAGGGTGATTTTGTGGTGCTGCATCCATTCTCCCGCGGCACCGGTAAGTCCCTCACACCGATACAGGTCCGGGATCTGGTGGAGAAATGCGCGGAGATCCCCATGGTTATCGTGGGCCGTGGAGAGGAGATCGACCAGCCCTTGGCGGGAAACGCGGTGGATCTTTTGAACCGGACTTCACTCAGCGAATTGATGTGGATCCTGCGCCGGGCGAAGTTTGTGGTCAGTGTGGACAGCGGCCCCATGCATCTGGCTTCCGCGGTGAATCCACATCTCCTTTCGATTCACACCTGGTCGGATCCTCAGAAGGTGGGGCCTTACCGAAAGGAAGCCTGGGTCTGGAAGAGCGGGGAGATCTGTCAGGTCCGCGACTACCAAGAGAAAGAAGCGGAGCCCGAACCAACGTTCCCGGACTCCGCGATAGCTTCCGTTGCCGCATTTCTACGGCAGCAAGTGGGATAGAAGGCGTTGCCGAAGCTATTTCAGCTTGGGAAGCACCTCGCCCACTTTTTCCCGCATCTCTTTGCCGGGCTTGAACTTCACGACGGCGCGTTCGGGAATGGGCATCTCGGATCCAGGCTTGGTAGGGTTCCGTCCGACTTTCGGTTTGCTGACTTTGACCTGAAATGCGCCGAAATTTCGCAGCACCACCTGGTTACCCTCTGACAGGCGGTCAGTTACAGTGTCTAAGAAACACTGTACCACTTCGAACACCTGTTGCTGAGTGAGTGCGGTTTGGTTGCTGATTTCGACCACTAGGTCGCGTTTTGTGATGGTCTTGGGCTCTGTTGCCATAATGCTGCGTGGAATCAGGGTGGAACGGGTATGGTTTGGTTGTGTAGCAATTAGCTGGCCAAAAATTCCCGAAAAGTGCGAAAAACGTACTGTCTATAGTGATGACGTGCTGAGACTTAGCAATATTTGAGCAAGATGAATGCGTGGTCAGGGTCACGCATTGGCAAAGCGGAAGTGGGTCTTGCCGACTTCCTTCAAAAACTCCAATCCCTTCTCTTCTTTCAGCTTTGCCGTCAAGGCTTGCACTTCCTTGGACGCGCCTCTGGGCAGAGTCACGCCAAGTTCATCGCCCTTGTCTCGCAGCCAGTTGATAAAACGTTCCCGGGCCAGGATCGAAGCGGCGGCAACGGCAACATCGGACTCAGCCTTGGTGCGTTGTTCCAGTTCGATCGCGACTCCCTTCGACTTGAGCGCTCCCGCCAACTCTCTTGGGTTGGCGAACTGATCGCTCAATGCGCGGGGACATTCAGGTTTCTTAGCGGCCATATTCTCGATGACCTTCGCATGTCCCCAGGCGAGCAACTTGTTGAGATTGGCGAATTTTTCGTAAAGTTCGTTGTACCTCGAGGGGCCTATGGCGATGATTTCCAGGGAGATACCGGGGGTATTGCGAATCACCTCCGCCAATTTGCGGATCTTGTTATCCGACTTGATGGCCTTACTGTCCTGAACGCCTGCGTCCATGAGAGAACGCGCGATATCCCGATTCACGTAAGCTCCGGCAATCACCAGAGGGCCAAAGAAGTCGCCCTTGCCGCTCTCATCGATCCCAAAGTGCGGCTCGAACATTTCCGGGTTGAGTTCTTCCTCGTAACCCAACTTCGCTTCGCCCAGCACCTCCGGTTCCAGGGTAAACTTCACGAATTGCTCCGTGTCTTTGCCCTGGATCAAGACCTTGGGGCCTTTCTCATACACCGCCACATTCAGTTTTCCCTTGGCCGCGGCAAAGATCGTGTAGGGTTTGGGGACGAACTCAAAGCCGGTCGCCTCCAGAATTCCCCGCAAGACTTCCGCTTGGGATTCCGTTAGGGGACTGGTATAGGAGGTAAGTGGCATCTATCCAGTGTATCCGGTGGAACTGATCTCAGCAAATGGCGACACAACAAATGGGAAGCCGAGGGCAACTGCTTCTCCCCTTGAAAACCCGAAAGCGTTTCGGAGTCAAATCGTAAGTTGGTTTCGTGCGAGTGGGATTAAGGATTATGGATGGAGACTGACTACGGATCCCTACGCGATTCTGGTCTCCGAAATCATGCTCCAACAGACCCAGATCGCCACCGTGTTGGATCGCGGCTATTTTACGGGCTGGATGGAAAAGTTCCCGGACGTGTTTGCCCTGGCGCAGGCCAGTGAAGCAGAGATCCTGAAGGCCTGGGAAGGTCTCGGCTACTATCGCCGGGCCCGAAATCTCCAAAAGGCTGCCCAAGCCGTGGTCGCGCTAGGGGAGTTTCCGGACACGGTCGCGGGTATCCGGGCCCTGCCGGGCGTGGGAGACTATACAGCTGGCGCAGTTGCCAGTTTCGCCTACAACCTGCCCGCGGCGATTGTGGACGCGAACGTGGCCCGAGTCTTAGCCCGGCTCTTCGACCTTCGCGACTCCATCGACTCGACACTTGGTAAGCGTCAGCTCTGGGACTGGGCGGAACAACTCGTCGCTCCCGATCACCCCCGGGCATACAACTCCGGCCTGATGGAACTGGGCCAACGGATCTGCCGGCCCACCAATCCCAAGTGTCAGGAATGCCCTGTATCAGACCATTGCCTCACTCGAGAGCCGGAAAGGCTGCCAGTAAAGAAACAGCGGGTCGAGACGGAGGAAGTCGACGAGCACGTGCTTTATCTGAGAAAAGGCGATGCGGTCTTCCTGACCCAGGAAGAAGCGGGCAATCGTCGGGAGGGGCTCTGGAGATTTCCCAAGCTCGACACGAAACCGGCATCTGGCCGTCCCGAAGTCCTTCGCAGCAAATACGGTATCACCAAATACCGGGTGACACTCATGGTGTACCGCGGTGAGCCGGATGAGGCTGGGGAGCAGGGGCGCTGGGTATCCCTGGAGGAGCTGGAAGGGCTCGCGATGGCCTCTCCCTATCGCAAGGCGCTCAATCGGCTCCTGATGATGGACTCCGATGCCGAATTTCAATTGCGTTGATGGGGCGCTGCCTGCGTATAGAGTGTCTCTATGTCGACCCCGCTTCAGACTGACCCTTCCCAACTGCCAGACGCCCAGGGCCACTTTGGGACCTACGGAGGCATCTTTGTTCCGGAAACGCTCATGGCGGCTTTCCAGGAACTCACGGATGAATACACCAAGGCCAAGGCGGATCCCAAATTTCAGGCAGAACTGGATCACCTGTTGCAGGAATACTGCGGCCGTCCCACACCTTTGTATTTCGCGGAGCGCTGGACTGAGAAACTCGGTGGCGCCAAGATTTACCTGAAGCGGGAAGACTTGCTCCACACGGGTGCACATAAGATCAATAACGCGCTGGGACAGATTCTCCTGGCAAAGCGCCTCGGCAAACCCCGGATTATTGCGGAAACAGGCGCGGGCCAGCATGGCGTGGCCACGGCCACCGTCGCGGCACGGTTTGGTTTTGAGTGCGTCATCTACATGGGGGAAGTGGACATGGAACGCCAGGCTCTCAATGTCGCCCGGATGCGTTTTCTGGGCGCGGAAGTAAGGGCAGTCACAGCGGGACAGCGGACCCTGAAAGAAGCCGTGAACGAGGCCTTGCGGGATTGGGTCACCAATGTGCGGACCACCCACTACATTCTCGGCTCGGCTCTAGGCGCGCATCCGTTCCCCATGATGGTGCGGGACTTCCACCGGGTCATTGGGCTGGAAGCCCGTCGCCAGATTCTGGAGAAGGAAAAGCGACTGCCGGATCTGCTGGTGGCTTGTGTCGGAGGCGGCAGCAATGCCATTGGCCTGTTCCATCCCTTTCTACAGGACAAAGACGTCCGCATGATTGGAGTTGAAGCCGGTGGTCACGGGATCAAGCAGGGCGAACACGCGGCTCGGTTCCAAGGCGGGAAGTTGGGCGTTCTTCAAGGCACCAAGACCTGGTTGCTTGCCGATGAAGATGGCCAGATTGAGCTGACTCACTCCGTTTCCGCGGGTCTCGACTACGCCGCAGTGGGTCCGGAGCACGCCTACTACAAAGAACTCGGCCGCACGGAATACACCTACGCCACGGATGAAGAGGCCCTGGATGCATTCCAGGAGCTCAGCGCCGTGGAAGGCATTATCCCTGCGCTCGAAACCTCCCACGCCATTGCCCACGTCAAGAAGGTCGCACCAGAGATGAGCAAGGATCAGATCATCATCGTGAACCTGTCAGGACGGGGAGACAAGGACGTGGCTCAAGCAGCTCGATTCGTCTTCGGCGAAGAGCTAAAGTTCTAAACGACAACACTTGGGTTCTAGTTGCCTCAAGGCAGCGATAGACTCGTTCGATCAATAGAATTCTTCGGCAGAAAGCGCGAAGCGCTGAGGACCAGAGTAGCCGTGGTGTGACCGAAGGGAACCCACGGGAAGGATTGAATGAGAATATCAGCCGCGTAGCGGCGAGACGATCGCTTCCTGCTCCCTCAAAGCGGTCGCCACTCACGTGGCAAGGTTTACCTGACCGAATTCCGTGGGTTCCCTTCGGTCACACCACGGCTACTTTGGTCCTCAGCGCTTCGCGCT
>JBHIXE010000159.1:0-11785 GCA_041984905.1 Verrucomicrobiales bacterium
ATGCTCTCGCTTTACCACCGGCTACCGAACTTATAGGCCTCCGGCCTGCAGAATGAACTTTTATTCGGCATATCATCCGCACCGCGCCTTCATAGCATGAGTACATCTCCACTTAAAATGCTCTAAAGTCGGGCAATCCAATCTGCGTACGCTCTACCTGGCCATCTCGCCCGCGGGAAACTCTTCATCCTCGCTGGTCTGACGGACGCGCGACTGACGCCAGGCCATCCAACCCCAGCTGAAGACCAGCACCAGGGCGAGAATCAAGAGCCAGAGCACCCAATTCGAGTCCGTCTCCGTGTGCCTCTCTACAAGAGCGGTCTCCAATCCCTGCAACCCGTTCTGGCTGGCGGCTTTGCTGAGGTCCGCTTCCCGGGTATCGGCGAAGAAGGTTGAGGCAACAAGGATCGGCTCTCCTTGGTGGCGTACGGTCAGATAGCCGGGATAAATGGGCGCCTGCTGACGCGGGATGTCTTCGGGCAGTACGGTCCGCTCGAAGTCATTCTTCCCATCCCAGGATTTGAAGCTGACCTGTAATGGCGCGGGTTCTGCCTCCGGGTTCTGGGCCAGATTGAGGTTCAGGGCCTGCCCCGTTTCCAGCACCTTCCGCTCCAGGGCGGGCTTCTTCTGGCGCACACTTTCGGCAAACCGGTGCACCAGCACGATGAAGGCGGGCAGCTTCAGAGCGTTGGAACCCTTCAGGTCAAAGTTGAAGAGGAGCTGTTGCTTGCCCTCAAAGCTACGCAGCATGATGAGCGGCCGGCTATCCTGCCAGAGCAAGACTTCATCCCCGTCCTTCCGCGGAATCTGGATCGAACGCCGCACGATGAGCGGTTCCCAGTTCAAGTGATCCATGAGCGAGTGGTTCTCGCTGACGAGCCGTTCTGTCAGGACTCGGCTGTCCTTGAGGAAGTGCTCCAGAAACACGATCGCGTTGCCGTCCGGCGTCGCGGGCCGGAGCGGATCATAACTCATCACGTAGATATCCGGGTCTGGTTCTCCTTCCGCGCCCGTGGCAATCCGGGAATCCGCAATGGACTGCGCCATCTGGTTAAACTCTTCCAGAAGCTCGGGCGCGACGACAGGAGCGATCAGCAATTCCCGAGGCTTGGGTCGCGCCAAAGGCAGAACGTTATCCGGCGTGAAGGCATCTTCGGACAGGTGCAGGGTGCAGAACTCCGCATTCTCCGGAAACGGGCCTTCCACCGCCCGGATCTGGCCCGGTCCCAGCTGAATCTTTTGCGGCGTGGAGCGTTGTGTATCCACGGCCAGAAACCATTCCCGCTCCACCGGCTCATCCTGGTAGTTGCGGATCATGGCCGTCCAGCGGGGTTGCCCGCCCTTCTCCTCAACTCTTAACCCAGCGAAACCCACATTTGGTTTCTGGCTGCCCACCGCCAGGAGAGAAGCGTTGAAGGGCAAATCCTCGTGCGGGTGGTCCGTGACCAGGAAGACGAGGCCATCCTTGCCCACCAGGTTTCTCGCAACTCGCAAGGAAGGCTCAAACTCGTGCTCGCCCGCCGATGGTGTCCACTTGGGCAACGCGGCATCCAATTCGCTGAGTTCGGTTCCTCGGTAGATATTCCCAGCAGAGAGGGTCGACTCGATCACGTAATACTCCGCGAGGGCCACATTGCCTGCGAGCCGGTTGAGTTCTCCCAGCAGATTGGTCCGGGCTTCGCTTTCAAAGGCCGACATGGACGCGGAGTTGTCCAGCACCACGGCAATGGGCTGCACGGAGTCGCTTCGCAACCAGCGCGGCTGAACCAGCAACCAGGTGATCAGCAAAACCATGAGCAACTGGAGCCAGAGCGGAAGCGAGCTGCGGATGCGTTCGAAGCGACGCCCTTCCACGCTTTCCCGCTGCATTTGCTCCAGCAGAAACAAGGTCGAAATGGTGAGTTCCTGACTCTGCCGTTGCAGAAAGTGGATCAGCAGGACGATGGGAATCCCGACCAGGGCCCAGAGTCCGAGAGTGTTGGAGAGAGTCAGCGCTTCCATCTTCCGTTCGCCTCCTTCAACTCCACAATTCCAACGCGCCCGCGGTCACGCCTTCCCAACGGATGGCCTGGGTGAAGTCTCCCTCCGCCGGCACCCGCACAATACCCACGTCATACTTCCGGCCCATGTCTTTCCAATGCATGAAATGACGGTCATAGGCTTTGCGATAGCGCTCCAACAGGTTCACCTGGACCCGGTGCTGATGCCGCGTGCGATCTTCCGCATCGATGAACTCGTAGTTGCCGGACCACTCCGGTCGAGCTTCCCCACTCGTGAATGGTGCGAACACTGTGCCAAAGCCTTTTCGGCTCACCATGGCTTGCAGCACCTGCTCCGTACCGCCCAGGAAGAGCAAATCACTGAGAAAGATCCGCATGGCCTGCGCACGCACCGGTACCGCTTCGAGACGCGGCGCTTCGGAGGAAGGCGTGTCCTTGAATTCCTTGGCCTGATCAATCCAGGCATGCGTGTGAATCGCTTCGTCCGGCAGGTAGCGATGCTGCTCGCCCTTGATCAGGTGAAACTTGCCACTGGCGCCACTCTTCAGCACCGCGTGCACCACAAAGTAGAACAGCTGGAGAGAGCGCTGTTGCTTGGGCTCATCAAAGAACATGGAGTCGGACACATCAAAGACGACATCGATGAGCGGCCGAACTTCTTCCCGGTAGAGCTTCATGGTGTAGTTCCCGGTGCGGGCATAGGCCTGCCAGTTGATATGCCGCGGGTCGTCGCCCGGTGAATAGGCGCGGTGATCCTGGAAATCCAGCGAGGAACCGATGCCCCCGCCCTGGAAATCCCCGGACATACCGCGCCAGGTCCGGTGTCCCAGCGGCAGCCGGAACAAATCCGCCCAGGCCTCCGCTCTGGAACTCAGGGCGGCCAGGGACTCGCGGTCGATATCGAGTGAACTGCTCATGCTTTGGCGGAATCCATTTCAGGGTTGGACCTGTCCTTCGATGGTTTGACGGTAATCTCCTGCATGGCTTCGACCTGAGCCTGCCCTCGCCACACACAGACGCCCACGGAAATGACGAAGGTGACCAGGGACAGGACAAAGAGCGGGGTGCCGCTGACATGCTCCCCTTCCGCCGCCATCAGGAAACTGACAAAGGGCAAGGGGCAACCGGCCCACATGATCGACGGATATTCGAGGCCTTCACTCCCCAGCAGGAGACTGAAGCCCACAATGATCGCCGCGCATTGGACGAAGAAATAGGCGGGAAACAACTCGGTGTCTTCCGGGAAGAAGAGGTGGATCACCACCAGCGGAAAAAGCAGGGAACTGACAAAGCTGAGATGGAAGGTCATCTCATCCATGGGATCCTTCTCCAATCCGTCAATGAGGCGTTCTCCCAGGAAGAAGATCAGTCCCAAGGTGAGCACGTAGAACACGCCGGTGAACCAACCCGGAGTGAAGATATACTGGAGGATTCGCCCCCCTATACCCATCTTCACAAAGGGTAAGTGCAGACTACGCACTCCCGACGGTTTCTCCGTCAGGCTATCCACGGCCAGGAAGGTCACGAAAAAGGCGGCCAGGATATACATAACGGTGGCATCAAAGCTCTTCGGGAAGATTCCGGGCAGGGCGAAGAAGAGCACGAGGACCAACAAGCCCAGCGCCCGTTTTCGGGTCGAATAGTTGACGGCTTCTGGCGCGATCCGTGTCGCGCCGACGTCGAGGAACAGATACATCAGGAAGATGGCCATCCCGATGAAGCCGACGTAGAACCAAACGGCGCCGGGCTGATCGCTGAAGGGAATGCCCGAGTCCGAGGCGGTGTTGCGCGCCGCCATGAAGTAGAAGGAGAACAGGTTAGTGACGGCAATCATTCCGCCCACCGTGAACAGACTGCGGATAAGGAAGTTGGGGAATGCGGAAAGCCCTACAATCGCAGCGCTCAGCAGGCAGGAAGCCACCAGCACGGTCATGAGGAAGACCAGCTCGGCCAGCACGTTGACCCCGCCATAGAAGTAACGAATGACCACGTAAGGCAGCACCGCAACGGTCAGGAGAATGGATTGACCCACGAGAGCAGCCCATTTGCCTAGAGTAATCCGCCAGGCGGACATGCGGGTCATGGAAATGAGGTCCATGGTATTGAGCCGGACTTCCGAACTGAGCGCTCCAAACCCGCGCAACGGCATGATGAGCAGCAGGACAATCGACACCAACGCCCAGAACCAGCCTTCCAGACTGCTTTCCCGGGGTTGATCCGAAAGGCCAATCAACATGAGCAGGAGCATCATGCCCTGAATCACGATGAAGGCCGTCGTGAAGAGCTTGGTGCGCATCCCCTGGCGCAGTTCCTTCACGATGATTGGGCTCAGCCAATCCCCAAAGTCTTTGAGTTCGGCGGGCGCGGGACGGGGCATGGGTGAATCTGGAACCTCTGACATTAGCTTCCAGTCTTTTCAGGGAGGTTTGGATCTGCGGCGGTCAGGGCTGCCGCCAACTCGGCTTCTTCCAACTTGCCCACAATTTCAATGAACGCGTCTTCCAACTTCCGTTCTTCCCGTCTGAATTCCATGACAGGTAACCCGTCGTTCACCATCTTCTTGAGCACGCCGGCAATGACCTCCGGATCCGCGCTCTGGACTTCGATGCGTCCCCCCTGCCTGGTGGTTTCCAGAAACTTCACATGCGGGGCCATCTCTGCCCACATCTCCAGTCTCTCGGGTTCCTGATAGAGCTGCACGAAGATGACTGCCGACTCCGCACTGTGAGACTTGAGACTGTCCGCCGTGCCGTGATGAACCACCTTCCCTTTGTTGATGAACAGCAGCGCATCACACATTTCTCCCAATTCCGAGAGAATGTGGGAGCTGATGAAGATGGTCTTGCCTTCTTCTGAGAGAATCCGGATGAGGTGCTTGAGCTCGACCCGGGCCTTCGGATCCAGACCTGCAGCCGGTTCATCCAGGATCAAGACTTCCGGATCGTGAATCAGGGCGCGTCCCAGGCAAAGCCGTTGGCCCATTCCCTTGGATAACGTGTTGATGAGCCGGTCCGCCAGCTTGTCCAACTCCGTGAAAGCCATCACATCACCGACTCGATCGAGACGCTCCGGCCCCTTGTAACCCAGTGCCCGGGCGAAGAAGTCCAGGTACTCGACCACGGTCATGTATTCGTAGGTGCCAAAGTTGTCCGGCATCCAACCGAGGATCTTGCGGACTTCACCCGGGTAATCGACCACATCGACGCCCAGCACTTCCGCCGTGCCTGAGGAGGGATAGTCCAGCGTCGCCAGAATCCGCATGGTGGTGGTCTTCCCCGCGCCGTTGGCACCCACAAAGCCAACCACCTGTCCGCGCGGAATCTCAAAGGACACGCCGTCCACCGCGTTGATATTCCCAAACGCTCGCCTCAGTTCGTGCACCCGGATGGCGGGGCTGTCTCCGTTGGAATTACTCATCGGCAGGGTTGGTTTCGCGATCCACAGGCGTACCCACCACCAGCAGGTGATCGTCCCGCCAGCGAATCGACTGCAAGGTCGGGATCATGGGATCCTTTTGATTCTTGGCGACACCCAGAAATACATCCCGTTGCAGAGCCAGTTCCCGGATGCGTTGCCCCAGGGACACGCCAAAGAGTTCCGTGGCGGTTTCCCAGTATTCATTGAGAGATCGTTGGTCGGCCTTGGCCAGTTCGATTTCCTGGCCTGCGGTCACGCTTCCCTTGGAGCGCCAGATTCCACCGTCGGGATCCACATAGTAGAGATCCGTCAGGGTCAGGTTCATGCTGGAGAACAGGCGGGGATTTCCCTTTTCCGACGACTCCAATTGTTCGATTCGCGCCCGGGTCGGTCGAATGGATTGGCAAAACTGAGCCTGCTCACTTCGGCTCCGGAACCAGTCACCGGCTGCAACATGATTGGCGATGCGGAACCTTGAAGAACCTGACTGGGCCGTGTCGAAGTGGGTCCAGCGCGAGCTATCCATCACCACCGGACTGAAATAGCTGGGATCATCAATCTCAAAGGATCGTCCCAACAGCACACCTGTCCGGGAAATCTGTTCCTGCACAAGGTAAGCGGATCGCTCCGAGGATTCCGAGTTCAACAGCATCAACGCGGCCCGTTGCCCGGACCCACCGAATCCGTCCTGAAACAAGATGATCAAGACCAGGAGCAGACTTGCCGCCATGGAGATGACCGGCGTGGTGATAAACATCCGGTGACGCATGCCGGGCTTGGCCAGCACGAATAGATTCACGGGTCCGACCACGATCGCAAAGGCAACGAGGATAAGGAAGACGAGGATGGGATTGAAAGGCCGGGAACCGAAGGTGCGCTGCAGGGTCCAGTCGTCCCGCGTGTAATCGAGAGCCAGTTCCTCGGCCCGGATCCGGGTGTCATTCGCCAATGTGTTGCCGATCGAGGAAAAGTTGATCCGCTCGCCGTCCCAACGCTCAATCAAGACGCGCCCGAGCCCCCGCTTGCCGCCTTTGGCATCGATGCCGAGCTTTTGCAGCGAATGGTCAGGATCTGAGGAGAACAGATGCAGGTCGCCGCCCAGCCGGTTCCATTCCAAGACTCCGCGCCGCACCACAGGATCCAGCGCCATCCATTCCTTGTCCGTCATGAGAAGGGCGTCAAAACCAGTGTATCCCCTCCAGTCACGAGTCAGTTCCGGAGCTTCGAACAGCACGGCCACCGGCTCGCTGCCGTGCATGGATTTGGTCGAGTAGTTGGACTGCACATGAGTAGAGAGCTTGGTGAGGTTGTCCGACTTCCCATTCACGCCTTCACTCATGCCCACCGATGGCCATTCATAGAGCGGGTAAGAAGAGATCTGCCCCACTTTGCGACCGATCCGGCTGTCGATCACCAGGGAGACGACATTATTACTAAACGTTTCATCCAGAATGGGGGCCAAGGGCACCATGATCTCGTGCTCTTCCTCAGCGCCTGGAGGAATATTGAAGTCGAAGCTCGAATTGTACTCTGTCCGGGACCGATAGGGATCACTGCAGTGACTGCGGAAGGAAAGGGTCCACTGCCGGGGAACCTCGAACCCATTCCGGATTACCACCCTTACGGGCAGATAGCCATGACTCGGCACCCCTTCGAAAGGCGAATAGACCGAGACTTCCGTGCCGGTTTTCCGATCGAAGACAAAGTTGCTGGTGGGCCCAAAGTTGCCGCTGGCAAAGGCTCCCGAGATCCCGGCCAGCCAGAGCAGGAGAGCCATCCCTGTTGCCGATCGAAGCCCGGAGTGAAACATGGTGGTCCTGTGAGTGAACATCCAGAAGCCCGGCTTAAGCCGAGGGGGTTTCCTTGAGGGTTTTGGGAACGTTCATTGCCTGGGCGGGAATCTCCGCAATCAATTCGCCCACCACCTGCCGGTTGGTTTTGCCGTCGATCCGGGCGTTGTAATCCAGGATAATGCGGTGCTGGAGGACGGGCACACAAGCCATCTTCACATCTTCAAAGCTGGCATTGATGCGTCCTGCCATGAGAGCCCGGGCCTTGGCTGCGGAAGCCAGGCTGAGCGCCGCCCGAGGGCTGGCGCCGTACTTGATTCCAGCCGCCGCCTTGGATTGTCCCGGATGCGTTCCGTCCACGATACGGGCGATGTAGTTCGAGACCACGTCCGGAAGGTAGACGGTGCGAACCGCGCTCATGATCTCCTGCAGTTCCGCATGGTTCATGACCGGGTCGATGGTGGGTTCCACGCCCAGTTCCCGGTTCATGACAATCTTTTCCAGGGTCTCCGCATTGTTCCGGTGGACATCCAGCTTGAAGAGAAAGCGGTCCAGCTGCGCTTCCGGCAAGGGATAGGTACCTTCCAACTCGATCGGGTTCTGGGTGGCCAGCACGAAGAAGGGATCCGGCAGCGTATGCGTCTGGCCCAGCACCGTGACCCGGCGTTCCTGCATCGCCTCCAGGAGCGCGGACTGCGTCTTGGGCGATGCCCGGTTGATTTCGTCCGCCAGACAGAGGTTTGTAAAGAGCGGTCCAGGCTGGAAGACAAACTCCCGACGGTTGTCGACCTCCTGAAGAATGGGGTTCCCCGTGATGTCTCCGGGCAGAAGGTCCGGCGTGAACTGCACCCGTTTGGTATCCAGCTCCAGCGCTTTGGAGAGGCCCTTGACCAGTTCCGTCTTGCCGAGCCCTGGCAGGCCTTCCAGGAGGATGTGTCCCCTGGCGAGCAACCCTGTCACCACCATATCCACCAGCGCTTCCTGGCCATAGAGAATCTGGTTCAGGGCGGCGGTGAGTTTCTTGACCTTCTGGGAGTGCGCGGCCAGTTCCGCTTCTGAGGGGTGGGACATAAGGATTGATCTCGAAATTAACTATGCATTAGCAGCTCTGACAGGACCATACAAGCCCCGGGACATTGCCCATCATTGACTACTTGAAGTAACGTTCCAGAACGGCTCGCTCGCTGGGAAGCAGATTCTCCTCCCAAACGGTTTCCCCGCCCTGACCAGCCGAACCAACCGCCCCGGCTTCGCGAACTTGGACGGGAGCCTCGTCGATATTATTCTCCGCTTCTCCCACGCCTAAGACATCGCCAGGAGCGGCTCGAGACAAGTCTTCATTGGTGACAGCTTCGAGATCCTTGGAGCCCAGCTGAGATTCGTCCTCGTTGTGGAACATGGGCGCATCGCCGCGGCCGCGCTCCACGCCGCCCTGCCCGGGTTGCTGGGACATTCCCATGCCTTCTCGCCAGTTATCCCCGTGGATCATGCGCATGAGGGCTTCTTCATCATCGAGGTTATTGCCCCACTCACCCTGCTGGCCCTGACCTTGACCCATCATCTGCTGCAGCGCCTGGGCATTCTTCTTCATCTGCTCCCGCAGCTGTTGCATCTGCTGAGCATTCATCTGCTTCATCTGGTTGGGATCCAGATTCATCTGCTTGAGCGCGTCCATGACCTGGGGAGTGGGAGGCAGCTTATTGAACTCCATTCCCTGAACCGCATCTTGGAACTCCTGAATCATCTGATCCTGAGCGGCTTCACTCATGGCCGAGGAATATTTCTCCATGGCAGTCATGGTTCGCTCGGCGGTGGTCATGTCCTGCTCCAGTTGTTCCAAAGCACGCTGCAGGCTTTCGCGAAGGCTGTCCGTGGCTTCCAGACTGCTGTGGCTGAACCACTCGTCCTCCGGCTGGGTGCGCAGATTCTCGATCTGTTCCCGGATCTCCTCGATCTTGTCTTCCGGGCTGATCTCTTCTTCCTTCAATTCCTCCAGCCACTCTTCCATTTCCTGCCAGGCAATCGGCTCGTTTGGCACCTCGATCTTGGCTTCCACGGGACGCACCGGCAGAAGAAAGGCCGCAGCCACCAGCGCCACCGCCACCATGGGAGGAATGACGAGGCGTCTCCAGTTCCAGCCAAACCCGTCCCGCACCATGGGTTTCATGGGCGGCTGGGGCCAGGGAGCCAACTCGTCTTCCGCCACGCTGAGCGCATTGTTCAGGTGCATCACCGACTCCAGCCGGACGGCCGCTTCCCGATGAGAGATGAAGCGTCGCCGACCCAGGATCAGGGCGACGATGGGAAGCACCAGCGCCAGGCCAATGGCCGCGATCAGCGCCGTCATGAGTTGGTCCGAGAACCAGATTTGGGTGCGCAGATACAGCAAAACGCTCGCTGCCAGGATCCCGAACCCGATCGAGAGCGGTGCCAGCATCTCCAGCCACCAGGCCAGATTCACCTTTCGCCGCGTGGAGCGGATCACCCTCTTCCAAGCTTTCGATCGTTCTCTCTGGGACATGGTGTGCGTGAAGTTCGCGGCGACTTCATCGTCACAGCGTCAACTGGTAAGACGGGAACCCTACGGAATTTCTTGAACCGATGCAATCTCCCCGTCCCCGTTGCCCTCGATTTCGGACTTGGGGATCGGGATGGCCTCACATTGCTTCTCCCAGCCCGGGAAGTTCCACTCATTCGGAAAGCCCTTGCACTGGGACGGTTTGACCGGCTGAATGGCGCACTCGTTGCCTTCCAGGAAGATGCAGGCGCCATCCGGCTTTTCGATCAGGGTCAATCCCTGCCGGTTCTCCCGGAGATCCGTGAAATCCCTCACGAAGTCATAAAGCCTCATGCCCAGATGATTGGCGATCGCTTCGACTTCCGCTTCGGTCACCACCACCTCACCCGGCCAACGGCAGCATTTCGCGCAACGCTGACACTGGTAGTAAATGCTGGGATCGTGATAGATGGGGCCGGACACCGTAGTCGTCTTTTCTGGACTATGGGCCCCCGCGAGGGTCTTGGCAATGGCCCCGCTGTGGATCCAACCGAATGAAGCGTTGGCAGGACCAGTCAAACGGAAAGAAATTCAGCGGAAAACAACCGGAAAACTCGATGCCCTTGTCAGGATTTGACCTCTCTCAAAATGATTTGACATTGCTGACCTTTTCTAAGAGGTAAGGGCGGCCGGACTCTCCGCTTGGAAGAATGCCAGGATCCCGAACTTCCCTGCTTCGCTCCTGCCCTTCCAGCCATTCGCGGCGCTGAATTGCATTCACACACCAGGCCACACCACCAAAACCAGATGTTAGGACTATTCGGAGCGAAAGACATCGGGATCGATTTGGGTACTGCGAACACCCTCGTGACCGTCAAGGACATTGGCATCGTCTTGAGAGAACCCTCCGTGGTCGCGGTTCAGGCCGGCACGAACAAGGTGGTCGCAGTGGGAGACGACGCCAAGCGCATGCTCGGCCGGACGCCTGGGAACATCGTCGCGGTCCGTCCGCTCAAGGACGGTGTGATTGCCGACTTTGAGATCACCGAAGCCATGCTGCGGCACTTCATCCGCAAGGTGCAGCCACGCCGTGGCATGATGCGTCCTCGCGTGGTTATTGCGGTCCCCTCCGGCATCACGGAAGTGGAGAAGCGGGCCGTCAAGGAATCCGCCATCGCTGCGGGCACTCGCAAGGTGTATCTCATTGAAGAACCCATGGCGGCCGCGATCGGTGTGGGTCTCCCGGTTCAAGACGCTTCCGGCAATATGATTGTCGACATCGGCGGCGGCACCACGGAAGTCGCCCTCATTTCTCTTTCCGGCATCGTCTACAGCCGAAGCGTGCGCGTCGCGGGCGACGAGCTGGATGAAGCCATCACTCAGTATCTCAAGCGGGCCTACAATCTCATGGTGGGCGAACGCACCGCGGAAGAGGTCAAGATCCGGATCGGCTCTGCCTATCCCCAGACCAAGGAAGCCTCCATGGAGGTCAAAGGCCGCGATCTGGTGGCGGGCTTGCCGAAGACCGTCAAGATCACCTCTCAGGAAGTGCGCGAAGCCATGCTGGATCCGCTCAACAGCATCATTGAAGCGGTCCGCGTCACCCTGGAGCGTTGCCCTCCTGAACTCTCGGCCGACCTCGTCGATCGCGGTCTCGTGCTCGCCGGTGGCGGTGCCCTGCTTCGCGGTCTCGACAAGCTGCTGACCGAGGAAACCGGGTTGCCCGTTCACGTCGCCGAAGATCCTCTCAGCGCAGTGGCGGAGGGAACCGGCAAGGTGCTTAACGAACTTAGCTTCCTGGAGCGACTCGCCAGCGCAGAAGCGTAATTGGGCTTTCCTTCCCTCTTTAGAACAGAAGTCGACTTCCTCTTCGCCGTCGACAGTGACCTCTACTGCGGAAGCGGCCCTTAGAGTGGCTCGGTCGAGCCGCTTGTATGGTCTCCTCGATCATGAGCCAGAGGATCTAGGGCATTTTAGAGCATCTTAAATGGAGGTGTTCCCAAATGGGGCCTCGCAAACAGTGAAAGCGAGGAAGTCCATTCTCCAGGCCGGAGGCCTACAAGTTCGGTAGCCGGTGGTAA
>JBHIXE010000160.1:0-11446 GCA_041984905.1 Verrucomicrobiales bacterium
GATGTCCCAACTAGAAAGCACAGTAAAGTTGGAAAATGGTCCCAGGAGGAGAAGCAGGCCATTCACCGACAGCTGAATGTGTCTCAAATCCAGCCTGGTGGTGAGAATCTACCCGTCTTCCAAGGCAAAATCGATCTCGATCTCGTCCGCATTGGTCATCGCCAGCCGAAGACGTTCCGCATCTTCGCTGACCTGATCGTAGTCGACCGCCAGGCCCGAACTGAGGATCACCTCATTCACTCCATGCATCGTGGCTCCCCGGAAGCCGTATTCCTTGCACTTCGCGGTGAGAGGCGCCGTGGCGGAGTAGGTGGAGATGCAAAGGATGATGTCGTAGTTGGAATACACATCCCGATCGAGGCTCAGTTGAGTTCCCGCGGCGTCCCAGCAGGCATCGTCCAGGTCCAGGTTGGAGCCGTAGGTCATCTTGAAAGCGAACATCTCGCCGCCCGACATCCCCAGCTCATCCATCACCCCTTTTTTCAGAGCGAGATAGAAATGCCGATAGGCACGGGTCTGAATCTCATGCCCTTCTTGATCGAGGAAAGCGTAATCCTTCATGAGGCCCTCATCCTCGAGATCGATGAGGATACAAACCCGGCACCCCTGAGTGGGCTCAAAGACCGTTCCCAGGAGGCGTGAGAGACTAAAATCAGGAAATTCGCGAAATTCAGAGTTCATGGATTTGATCTTGATTGGCTACGCCGACGGGAATGGCAAAGTTTCACTCTGAGGGAATACCTGACAGGGCGCAACTCTCCAACCTAAGCCCACGACTTGCGAAGTTCGACGGTGACGGCGAGTCTTCCTTTCATGGACGGGGACAATATCATCGCACTATCCACCTCACCCAAGCGCGTGCTGGTGACCGGCTGCACTCGCGGCCTGGGACGCGCCATGGTGGAAGGCTTCATTGCACGCGGTGATACCGTGATTGGCTGCGGACGGTCCATTGAGGAGATCGATCAACTGGCCAAGGCCTACGGAGACAAGCATCGCTTCTACCCGCTGGATGTCGCCAACGATGAGGCGGTGGCGGATTTCTGCATCCGGACGGTGGAGGAAGTGGGCGTCCCCAACCTCGTGATCAACAATGCGGCGCTGATCAATCAAAACGCGATGCTCTGGAAGGTGTCCGCGGAGGAATTTTCCCAGGTGATGAACGTGAATGTGGGGGGGCTGGTATCGATGATTCGGCATATCCTGCCGCCCATGATCGAAGCCGGCCAACAAGGGGTGCTGGTGAATTTCAGTTCCTACTGGGGTCGATCAGCCGCTCCGGAAGTGGCGCCTTATTGCGCTTCCAAGTGGGCCGTTGAAGGCCTGACCCAGGCGCTTTCCCAGGAACTTCCTCCTCATCTCGGCGCCGTGGCTTTCAATCCCGGCGTCATCCATACCAAGATGCTGGAGAGCTGCTTTGGCGAGAACGCCGCCAATTATCACACGGCGGAAGAGTGGGCCAGGTCAGCGGTGCCCTTCCTTGCGAACCTGGCGCCGCATGACAACGGCAAGGCACTGACCATGCCTTGACATCCCTCGCTGCGGCCCGAGACTTGATTCCTTGATGGCGAGGGTTTTGTTCGTGTGCACGGGAAATGTTTGCCGAAGCCCCATGGCAGAAGGGATCTTCCGTGCCCTGGCCAAGGAGAAGAAGGATCTGGAAGCCAGATCCGCAGGACTCAGCGCTCCCGAGGGCGAACCGCCCAGCGCCAATTCCATCAAGGTATTGCACCGCCGTGGAATTGACATCTCCGAGCTGCGCAGCCGCCAGTTGACTCCCCAGTTGGTCCAACAGGCCACCCACATTTTCTCCATGACGCTGGGGCACAAGGCGGCCATCGAAGCGCTTTACCCAGCCGCGACCGAGAAGTCGTTCTTGCTCCGGGAGTTCGTGGATGGAGCCGCCCTCGACCAGATTGAGGAAGGTCTTCTGGATGTTCCGGACCCGATCGGCCTGGAATTGGATGCGTATGAAACGACTCATGAGCTCATCATGGAGGCCATGCCCGGAATCTTAAGATTTCTGGAGGAGACCCGGAACACGGGCACGTCTTTGGAGTAGCCCGCCCTTCAGCGCTCAGTGTCAGGGGCATACAGACCACCGCTGCCGGACTGGTCTCAACCACCCCCTTTCTTGTCGGGGGTATATCGCGCAAAGTTGTTGCTTGAGAGGGTTGCCCAAGAGCGGAGTTTTGATGTAGTAATTTCTCAGCCTACTCTCTTCTCCTATCATGATCACTCACAAGCTTCGGCGGCTGTCTGGCATCTTTCTGCTATTCTCGATCCTGCTTTCTCTCCCTCTGCAGGCCCAATCGACTGACAGGCTTCCCTACGTCGAGCCCTCGTTTGGATCTCCCTTATTTGAAGCAGATCCGCACTTAGACGATACCCTGACTGACGAAGAATTTCTTGCTCTTTATGAGGCCCTGGTCAGCGTTCTAAAGCATCCCAAAGTCAAGGCCACGGACCGGGCCAAAGCCATGTTGCTTGCCTATTCACTCTTTGAAAGCACACACGGCAAGGAGTTGATCCTGATGGACTTCAAACTGCGCTATGCGCAGCCACTGGAGACCGATGAAAGCCTCGCCTCCATGGAAGCATCGGAGCTGGCTTCCAAGTTGTTCTCAGCAATCATCCCGCTGGAACCCAAGGACAAACGCAAATACCTGGGCGAGTTCAATGGGCGGCAACGGTTTGAATTCGCCAATCTCTCCTCCGGGGATCGTTCTGCCTGGAGCTTTCTCTTTTCGCTCTACCACACCGTACGAGAGAAGACTCCATTGCTCGAAGATGAAGACATCCCCAACGCGCTCGCGTCGCTGGATTCGGCTTGGGAGCCTGCCTTTGCCAAGGTCCAAACGCACACCTCAACTGTTTCCTCGGTGATGCCTTCCGCACTGTCCTCAGGTGTGGCCATGGATGGCGCTGGACAGGTGGATGGGTTTGCCCGGCGTCAGAGCAAAATCAAGGGCCTGCTGGTCGTTCAGCTTCAAGGCGCCTATGCAGGGCAGGCTTCTCAGATGAACGCCATCGTGGTCCCAGGAATCCCGGGGGCGAGCACTCGGATTCGCTTCAATCAGTCCGTGGGCAAGGACATGACGGAAGCCTTGGTACGGGTTCACGAGTTCACGGAGAAAAACCACGGAGACTTCCCTGAAGGACACAACATTGAGCTCAGCTTTGAGGAGCAATATACCCCCAAAGACGGACCGTCGGCCGCGGTTGCCTGCGCCCTGCTGATGGACTCGCTTTGTGGCGGGGACGCCTTGGACCCCGGCTTTGCCGTGACCGGCGATATGACGACAACCGGCCAGGTGGAGCCTGTGGGGGGCATCAGCGGAAAACTTCGGGGAGCGGCTGCTTATGGGTGCACTCACGCCGCGGTTCCCGATGAGAACGCCGAGGCGCTCCTGGACATCCTCATTGTGGAAGGCATCGAGACGATCACCAAGCTCCAGGTCTTCACCATTGAAACCTTCGACCAGGCGAAAGAACTGGCGCAGCCCCCTGAATCCCGGGACCCGGAGCTAGCCGATGCCATGGAGAAATTCAGCACCATTCAATTGCTGCTCCAGCGAGAAGGCTATGCCGAGAACGTCTTGAGGAACCGGCAGGTGCAGCAGCGACTTCAGGAGATCCTGGTAGCGGCCCCCAATCATGCTTCCGCCAAGACCCTGCTCCTCAAAGGTCTGGGCCGGGAGCCGGACCAGTTGACCCTCTATGGCTCGATGGACGCCATTGACCGCGCTGCGCTGCCTCTGCTTCAGGGGCTGGATACTGCGAGTTTTGGTCGTGGGGCCAAGAGTAGCGGCTCTCTCATGGAGAACGATGAGTTTGCCGATGCGGCCTACAATCTGCGGCGAATTCGGCACAAGTTGAACTCCCGCACTCTCAAGATCGCCGATGCGATGACGGACTACGCCGATCTACTAAGACAGCTGGAGAACAACCCGCCGAACACCCCGGCTATCTACAACAAGCTGGTCGATGAAATCAATTCCAAGGGGAAGGATCTCAGCAATGCCTACAAGATGCTTTCCGAGCAGGTCCGCCAGGAAGAGGAAGCCAAGGACAAGTTTGTAAAATAGTAACGGATATGACGACCGCTCTCCACCTTCTCGGCGCGTGCCGCTCAACCATGAAACGGGCCATCATTCCTTGCCTGGTGGCCATCTCCTTCTCGATTTGTTCGGGCCAGGCGCAGGAGTTGTATCAGGAGCCCGATTTTGCAAAGCCGCTCTTCGACCCGGAGACTTTCAGTATCGATCCGCAACTCTCCGAACGTCTGCGGGATCTCATGATCATTACTTCCCAAACGTACGGCGTGGACATGGTGACCAGAGCCAAGGCGCTTGCCTTCGCACTGACCCTGAAGCCGGAGGACGAAGAGGTCATCGTTCAGAATTTCAGGCTGAAACACGGATTGGAGACGAGCGCCACTCCAGAGATCCAAAGTGATCTCCAGACCTATCAGGTTCAGCAACAACTCCTTCCCCTGGTGGACGTCCTGGGCTCCGCAGAATTCGATGCCAAAGCCCGCATCTATCTCTCGGACATCGCCCAAAACGTGATGACTCCTCAGAGCTCCACGCAAGAGGTAAACCTGGCCTGGTCGAACGCACTTCCCTGGTTGAAAATTGAGAGTTCGACGACGGAGACCGGTCCTGGGATGGAACTTCATGCGATGCCTTTGGCACAGGAATCGGTGACCATGGCAGGCGTCTTCATTCAGGCAGACGGCACTGAGGAGAGCACGGAGTCTCGCAGCGCCTATGTCGCGCGGAACATGAAGGGAATGGAGGTCACCTCCTCGGTGGAACAGGGAAGTCCCAAGTATCCCACGACTCTCACCATTCATGGGAAGATGGTTCCCGAGCTGGAGTCCGCACTGCACGAAGTCTTCAAGATGTTCTCCCTGCGCTCGCTGAACATTCCCAGCGGCCACCGCATCACGATCAGTTTTGGGGGCAAGGGCCATTCCCCTGCGGAAGGCCCCAGCGCAGCCCTGCTCTGCGCCTTGATCCTGGAAACCATGGTCACAGGGGAGGAAATCGACCCCAAGTTCGCCGCGATCGGAGACTTGAATGCGGATGGCAGCGTCCAGCCCATCTACGATATTGATGAGCGGCTCGCAGCCGCAGCCTCGTTCTCCAACCTGACCCACATGTGTCTGCCCGCCAAGAATATGGCCGAACTGGCAGATATCCTTCTCTTGAGAGGGGTGAACCCGCTCATCCACACTCAGATCTTCTCCGTGGAGACCTATGATGACGCGAAGAGCCTGGCTCTTCCGGCTGACAAACGGCCCGAGGAATTGAATGCCGCGATGGAAAAGTTCAAAGAACTGCAGGTGGCCCTGGCCCGGACCAATGCCAATGCCGCCATTTCCAATGCCACCGTCTTCGAAAGGCTAAAAGAAGTTGTGGATCTGGCGCCTAACCATGCCTCTGCCAAGATGATGCTCCTACGCGCCTCCAATCGCCATCCCAAGACTCTCACGATCAGTGGATCGCTCGATTACATCGGCCATCATGCCAACAATCAACGCGATCTCATCTCCAAGCGGGACATCTTTCACCCCAAGACCAGTGAGTGGGTGCATGCCCTGATCAACTATCCGGACCGAGCCGCTCAAGCGTATCAGAATCTCATGAACGATCCCGAAGCCCGGGAAGTGCTCATGCGTCAGGGATTTTGAACTCGCACTCCAATCCCTGAGAACGCCGGGACCGGGCCAATCAGGTTTCGCCATTGACCCGATCCACGGTCAATCCTCAAATCGTTAGTTAGTGCGCTTACCATTGCCCCTGGGCAGTCATCCACACGGGGATGTACTGCACCTCGGCAACGAGTCGTTTTTGCTCGAATTTGGTCTCTTCAGACTTCGGGATCTCTTCGACCCTCACGCCCAGGATGCGCATGATCAGCGTGTCCGGGACCCGTTTCTTATCGATCGCATCGATAACGTTTTCCGCCGCGATCCCGATCTGGTCATCCAATTGGAATCGAAACCAGGATACGGCCTCGGTCAGCAGGACGACCTGAGTATCCAGATCACCCACCGCTTTTCCGAATTCCAATCTCTGTCGGGCGCCGCAACGCCAGTAGAGATCCTTCAGCAAGTCAGGCTCATTCTGAGTTTCCTGTGGCGAGGAAACCATCGTGATGGAAGGAGCCGCAAACCCCACTGCCAGCTGACCCCACAAAAGGGCCGGCAACAATGCCCAGGTCTTCATATTAATCCGTTCTATTGAGTGTTGTATTAGAACGGGGGCCTTTCGCCGCTCAAAGCGACTGAGCGCTCATCAGCATGGACCGTGCCAGCTTGAGCAACGGCCAATTCATTGGGTGTTTTGTCAGGGTAGCCATACCCGTCGAATGCCCCGAAGTGTCAAAAATCGAACAGCCGCGTGTCGATCTCCTTGTCGTCCAGGAGTCGCCATTTGTCGTTGGCGTCGAGGAAGTGATACGCTGCGCTCAGGGAATAGAGTTCCGCGTTCTGCAACTCCACTTCCAACCGTACGACTTTTCCCACGATCGCATCCAATTTGCCCTCCTTCCATGCGACGGAGAGCGAGGTTCCGTCCACATACTTGATGGGAACGCAGTCCTCAAAGCGGAACCCTTCGATCGGCTGGCTCTTCTCATCGGTAATCTGGAATCGCGCCTGACCGTGAGACGCTTGGAGATTCACCTGCAATTCCGGAGTCCAGAAAGCCATCGGCTTGGTCTGGAGCCGGGCCCAATCCCCTCTTGATCGCAGGGACATGAATCCATCCTGCCGCAAGGTGTGGAGCTCAATCGACTTGGTGGGCGTCTCGAAATCGTTCTTGTAGCGCGATTCCAACCCGTGCGGCGCTTGGGAAGCCTCCGAGTAGATGCGGATTTCACCCTCGGTTTCGATGAGACTGGCCGGACGCAGTTGGGCAGAGCCCGGCTGACCGAGCGGATTGCGCTTCAAGAACGGCTCGCGATGGCCCCGGAAGAAACGCACGCCGTCATAGCTGAAGGCAAGTTGCGCGTCCATGGTTCCAAAGAACTGGTTGAAGCTGCCGACCGGTTTGCTGCTGGAGTTGTGGAATACCCAGAGCAAGCCCACATAACCCTGCCCGATCGGGAAGACCGGCATGCCATAGAGCCCAATCGGTCCGTCCGTGTCGAGCGGGTCCGGCTGAAAGAGCAATTCCGGGTCTGACCAGGACGTGAGGTCCGTGCCATCCGTGTAGCGAATGCAGACGCGGCGATCTCCCCAGCCAGAGCGCACCGTCATGCCGTAGCGATTCTGCTCCCGATGCCGGAACATGAACAAGGGCGGCTCTGGTCTCCACCCCGGGAAATCCCAGGCGTATTCCGCCTTGGTCTCCCAGTGAATGCCGTCCTTCGACACAACCGTCAGGCCCTCCGTCATGTAGCGTTTCTCCCCCTCTTCTTTCGCCAGTTCATGCCAGTAGTGAGTTGGATCCGCTAAAGCTTTGGGATAGACCGTCGCAGCGTGTTGACGGGCGAAAACTTTGAAGGGATAGCCATCTGGAGCATCTGGCTCGACAAAGACTCCTCCTGCGCCGGCTCCTTCAATGGTGTGGACATGGTTGGGCGCCAGCCTTCCTCCCGGCGGCTCGACATCCGGCACCTCGAGAGGAGACCAGTGCTTCCCGTCCTCGCTGTCCGCCAGCATCATGGTGTAGGGACTCCACTTCACGGAGTAGATCATCCGCCAGCGACCCGACTCCGCGTCCTTCCAGACCACGGGGAAGTTGCCTCCGCGCTTCCCCTCATCAAAGGGATCGGTGTAGCTGGCATCGGGCTGCCATTGGGGTTCGCCCTGCTTGAGTTCCAGATTGTCCCAATAGTCCAGCATGGCCAGATCCCAGAATTGAAGCCGCTTGATCCGGGTGCGATTTCCCGCTGGAAGAGGCGCTGCGGGCAGGCTCGCAGGCCGAATGGCGGAACTCAGGGTCCAGGCAGGCAAAGCCCAACTCCCCTGACGGAGAAAATGGCGGCGCTTCATGGTTCTGAAGCCTAGGCAAATCTACCCCGAAATGGAAAAGGAAACGCTGGGAGTTGCATCTTGCTCGCTCTGATCGCACTATCCCACTTCATCAGAAACGTCGCCACGAATGAAATTCGACGAGCTCCACCGCATTTATCACCAACCCTTCTTCGATCTCCTCAAGCAGGCTCGGGCCGTTCACGAGGCGCATTGGCCGGAGAAGGAAGTGCAGCTTTGCACCCTGCTGAGCATCAAAACAGGCGGCTGCAGTGAGGACTGTTCCTACTGTGCGCAGAGCGCCCGTTACAATTCCGGTGTGGAAGCGGAGCGCCTCATGGAGAAGCAGGAGATCATGGAGCGGGCCCATGCCGCCAAAGACAGCGGGTCGACCCGCTTCTGTATGGGCGCGGCCTGGAAAGGCGTGCGAGACGGCACCAAGCGATTCGATCAGGTGCTGGATATCGTCAGCAGCGTCTCGAAACTCGGGATGGAAGTCTGCGTGACTCTCGGGGAACTCGGCGCGGAAGAAGCCCGCAAACTGCGGGAAGCCGGGGTGACCGCTTATAATCACAACATCGACACCTCTCCGGAGCATTACTCGAATATCGTCTCCACCCACACTTTCGAAGACCGGCTCAATACGATTCGTCACGTCCAGGACGCAGGCATGTCCGTCTGCTGCGGCGGGATCGTGGGACTGGGGGAAACCGTGGACGACCGGCTCAAGATGCTGGAAGTGCTGAGCGAGTTCAATCCCCAGCCCGAGAGCGTCCCCATCAACAGCCTGATGCCGATGCCCGGCACTCCGCTGGCCGGATCCGCTCCGGTGGACAACTTTGACCTGATCCGTCTCATTGCCGTGGCGCGGATCGCGGTTCCGGAAGCCAAGGTGCGTCTCTCTGCGGGACGGACGCAAATGAGCCAGGAAACCCAGGCTCTCTGCTTCTTTGCCGGAGCCAACTCCATTTTCTATGGGAGCAAGCTGCTCACCGCGGAAAACCCGGAAGCCAAGGCCGACCTGGCCCTGATCTCCAAGCTGGGCCTCAGCACTCAGGCGCCGGATCCCAGCCTGCAGGCTCCCTGTGCGAATAAGGATCGCCCCCTGGAACCCGCGTTGTGTCAGACTCCGGAATTGGCTCAGGCCGGCGGAAACCAGACGTAACGCATCAGGTAGACCACCACACCGGATACGGAGACATAGAGCCAGATCGGGTAGGTCCGATTGGCCCAGCGCTTGTGCTTCTCGAAGTTCCGCCGAATGGCCGGGAGCACCGTCATGATGATCATGGGGAGATTCACAATTGCCAGGATGACGTGCGGTATCAGGATGAAGAGATAAAGCGGACGCATGGGGCCCATGCCAGCAGATCCCTGGGAGCCGACCTGGAAGTGATAGATCAGATAGCAGGTCAGGAAAGCGGCGGAGGTCACCAACGCGGCGATCATGAACCCTCCGTGCGCTCTGCGTTGCCCTCGTTTGATACACACCAGTCCGGTCACAATGAGCACTGTGGCGGCGAAGTTCAGGGATGCGTTAACCAATGGCAGGTCTTCAAGCGTCATGAGGAGGAGTCAGATTCAGGGTCTTTGCGGATCTCGTGATCCAGGATGTATTGGATATCTTTCTGAAGCCGTTCGAGCTCTCTGTCCCCAATCTCCGGGTCCAGAAGGCTGTAGTAACCGCGCAGGTTCGCTTTTCCATCAATGAGGAACACGCGAGTGTCCTGCCGCAGAACTCCGGTGGGCTGACCGGCTTCGTCCAGCACCGGCTTGGCCGGCTGAAGCAAGACCCACTCCCGCACATAGTCCTCCAAATTCACCTCCGGGGAAGTGAGGTAGAACCAGCGATCCTTGGAAAGGCTCATTTCCTCACCAAATGCGGCAACTTTTGCCGGGATGTCCCGCACGGAATCGAGACTGAATAGCACCATGTGCAGCCGATCTTCGCCTTCAAACACACTCCCGGCCTGCTTCATTTGAGTGACCAGTTCCCGGCAATCTTCCGGGCAATCCGTATAGGCCAGGGCGCCCACCCAGACGTCTCCGCGCAGACTGACCAGGCGCACGTTCTCCTCCCCCCAATTCGTTGCCACGAGGTCTTCCTCCACCTTGCCCACGAAGGGAGGACGGGTCGTTTCTCCCAGCCCATGCAGGCTTTCGTACTGAGCGATCGCGTTGGCATTGTGGTAACGCACGTAATTCAGCGCCACCAGGATGCCACCCAGCATCACCGCTCCCATGGCAATAAAAGTGCCGGGGTGAATTCGAGGGCGTTGAGAGGGGTCAGGAGAGGACATTCGCACACCGTTTACGCTCGGTAGATGAACAGGGCAACCCTGGAAACGGAAGAAGCCAGTTGGTCCCCTGCCGGAATTCATCGGCGATGAGGTCCCGGTCCCGGTTCTCCATCGCTGCGCTCCGCTCCGTGGACTGCCCTCTGGACCCGGGCTCGAAATTCTCAAAAACCTCCCAAGAGAGTTGCGAACGAGATGTCATGGTGAAGAATGAATGGCTGGCCCGCCATTGCTGTCTTACTGGAAGCCTGACGCGATGAGATTCCGCATATTCCTCTACCCCCTCCTCTGGTTTGCAGTCGCCCTTGCCGTCCATGCAGAGACGACAACGGAGAACATTTTCCTGATCAAACCGGACGGTTTGAGCTATCTCAATTACCATTCCACGCGGAGTTCACACCCGGAGTACAATCTCTACCTTAAGAAAGAGGAGAGCCTGGACAAGTACCTCTACATCAATCCCGAGGACTTTGAGGTCGACAAAGAAAGCGATCCGGAACGGAACATCCTCAAATTTAAGGGCGGCAATTACGCCACGATGCGGGAAGGCACCTTCGAGCCCAAGGTCTCCATCAGCGAAGATGGGGTCTACACCTACGTCAACTGGCTGGAGAGCCGGGATGGCAAGCCTTCCAACGGACACTTTGGAGAATGGAACACGCCAGATCCCTTCAACACTTATGTCTGTGCCTGGGTATTCCCGGAAAACATCGAGATCATCGATTACAAATCCAATCAGGAACCGGATAACTGGCGGCGCCTGACCAGCAATACCCTGCGCTGGCAAGGCACCAACGTGAACAACATCGTCTTCACGATCACCTACCGGATGAAGCACACTGAGTCCGAGGCCAAGCCGGAGAAACCGGATGTGAACCTGGGTGGGTTGGGAGACAACGAAGCCGTGGAAGTCACGGATGATGGCGAGGGCATGAAACTGACCCTCGGCAACCAATCCATTTTCAAGGAAGGCAGCAGATTTTTTAAATGAAATCCCCTGGTTTGACGGTATTATCTATATATTGATGATAATGGGCTTATATGTATTCTACAAGTGGGTGAATAGTAAATTTTAATTAGTTATGGGGATTAGTTAGCCTGTAACGATCCCGAAACGATAGTTTTTCTTCTGGACTCATACTCTCTATCGTTTTTTGAACAC
>JBHIXE010000160.1:11456-11778 GCA_041984905.1 Verrucomicrobiales bacterium
TTCAAGGAAGGCAGCGCCGAATTGTCAGAGGATGGCCGGGCCTTGCTTGGCAAGATTGCCGAGAACCTCATGAAGAACGAAGGTTACCGGTTCGTGGTGGAAGGCCACACGGATAATCAGCCCATCACAGGCACTCTCCTGGAGAAATATGGCAACAACTGGGGGCTCTCCAGCCAACGTTCCCTGGCCATCGTTCAATTCTTCCAGGAAGCCGGCATTCCTGGCGGTCGCCTTGAAGCCCGGGCATTCGGGGAATTCAAGCCCATCGCGGAAAACACCACGGAAGAGGGCCGCACTCAAAACCGCCGTACGGAGATTCTGG
>JBHIXE010000161.1:0-11764 GCA_041984905.1 Verrucomicrobiales bacterium
GCGAGAAGATCGAGCAGGCCACCTGGCGCTGGAACGATGATATTGGCCAGACGGAGATCATGCGTTCCAAGGAAGACGCGCACGACTATCGCTATTTCCCCGATCCCGATCTGCTCCCCATCAAGACGGAAGCCATCATCGCCCGGGTTCGGGAACAGGTGCCCGAGTTGCCGCACCAGAAGCAGGCACGCTTCATGGAAGAGTTCGGCGTAACGGATTACGATGGTGGCGTTCTCTCCGCGGATCGTAATCTTGCCGATTACTTTGAAACGGCAGCCAAAGGTTCCAAGTCCGGCAAGAAAGTCGCCAACTACGTGATCAACAACCTGCTCAGCGCCCTGAAGGAAGCGGACCTCACCATCATGGAATGTCCCCTCCCTCCTAAGAAGCTGCGGGCACTCGTGGATCTCATCGGCGACCGTCTCAACAGCAATCAGGCCAAGGACGTTTTCGCTAAGCTTTGGGAAAGTCCTGACAAGGATCCGGAAGCCATCGCGGATGAACTCGGCTTCAAGCAAGTCGATACCGGCGAGCTGGAAGGCTTTGTCGACCAGGTCATCGCGGACAACCCCGGACCGGTGGAAGAGATCAAGGGCGGCAATCCCAAAGCCATCAACTTCCTCAAAGGCCAAGTCATGAAACTCTCCAAAGGCCAGGCCAACCCGCAGGTCGTGGGTGAGATGCTGGAGAAGAAGCTGTTGGGGTAGAAAAGCTTCGACTATGCTCTGGCCATGAAAGAAAGGGCGGTCCGATTCACAGGGAAGGCAGTCACTATCTCCTGCTCGGATCGGGATCGCTCAGACCACTTCTATGTGGAGATCCTTGGAGCTGAACACCTCCCCACAGACACTTTTACCTGCCCATGGCTCAAACTAGGGGATTTGACGCTAACGCTGTTGCCAAATGCCACAGAACCCAGCCCCGCTCGATTTCCTCAGCATGCGATGCCCATCTTGTGGCTGGAAGTCGACGACCTTCAACAAGCGTTCCAATATTTGAAAGGCGAGAACGTCCCGATTTTTCAGCCTCCAGACGATGACATGACTATGATGATCACGGATCCCGATGGGAACTTGATCGAGATTTGGCAAAGCGATCACTCGGGCTGATATAGTTGGATGATCCAAGCCTGTATCGCTATCGTTCTGGCGGCCATTTCTGGTATTACAGGAATGGCCGTAGTCATCTTCATTGGCGCTGTCCTTCCACAAGGTATTCTAAGCAAAGTTGTCCATCTCTCAGGGTTGGTTCCTGGACTGGATTCGGACAACAAGAAGCGCGAAGCGCTGAGGACCTAAGTAGCCGGTGAGTGACCGAAGGGAACCCCCGGAATCCGGACCAACGAATGCTCGCCACGTCAGTGGCGAGCGCATGGAAGGCGAGGTAACGGGAAGCTCGTCTGGCAAAGCTCTTTCGGGGGCCGCTACCCGAACAATTGAAGCACCTGACAGTGCACACTTTACAATTTGTCGAGGGCGACTGGGATCTTTTCGTGGAATGACAGGAGCAGTTGCGAAGCCTGGAACGCCTTGAGCTCTGGAGACCTTCCATGAACAGGGCATTTCAATGGGAAGCCATGCGACTCTTTCCCAATCTGGTGATGAGACAGCCCGAGCCCAAATGACATTGGGTTAGTTGATTCTCAGCTGCAGAAAAACCTCTTGGCCTGAAACACCCATTCTGGTTCCCTAAGAGCAGGATGCATCCTTCCCTGGAGAAACTGGTCCGGTCAGCTTCTGACGCGAGCGCCTTTGCGAGAGAATGGGCGGCGACGGGGCTTCGGCACGTCGAGACTGGGCTGAACCAGATGCGCGTCTGCTTTTCCATGTCTGCCCTGGAATCGGAAGATTCCGAGCGTGATGAGACCTTGTATTTCCTGGTGCCTCTCGCTAGAGACGAAGTCGATTACGTGCTCTACGTGAAGCGCGTCATTCCGAGCGGCTACTCGGCGAACAACTCGCTGCCCAAGGCCCGCATCTTTCATCTGCCCGATGCCAGCGCCCAGGAGCGGATGGAACGGCTGCTCATCGAGCAAGCGAGGGCGAGCCAACTGGCGCAACTCGATCCCAACGTCGATTTCGCCGACCGGCTGGAAGCGCTCGCCCAAGCGATTGACGAGGAGACTTTGCGCGTCAGTGGAGGACTTCTGCTAGTGGGCGGAGCAGTGGCGCTGGTGAATCCAGTGGTGGGGGTGAGCATTGCCGCCCAGAGCCTCTTCCCTTCCCTGGGCAGCAAGGCTTCCAAAGCGGGCGCCTCCTTCATCAGCGACAAGTTGCGCACCTGGTCTCGCCAGCGAACCCACGCCCAGGCCGAGAAAGCCGCTACCAAGGAGGTGCGCCAGCTCAAGCCGGAACTTTTCACCAACCCGGTTCTAGGCACGCTCGACCGGATGCTGACAAATCCGGACCCGGACTACGATCCCTTCCTGGAAGAGGCGAGCCTGGACGAGGAGTTCCCGAATCGGCACTCCTTCGCTGCCACGCTGGAAGCTGTCGGAGAGGTGTATGCGGAAGTCTTGAAGAAGCAACGGCCGCCCTCAGGCTCTTCCTTGCGTCCAGTGGACCTCGATTGGATCCGTCACCTCGCGGAAATGAGCCAGGCTTCAGGATGACCGGATATTCTCTGAGCGCACCAGCCACAGGAACACCGGCATCAACGCGAAGGCTCCTCCCAGAATCAGGATGAAGGGAGCGCTGGCCCTCCAGTCTTCACCTCGACTCATCTCCCTGACGATCGCAATAAGGTAGTAGGCCACGACCGGGAGAAACGAGCCTAACGCGAGCATCGGGCGTAGCGCATTTGTGCGGAGCTGCACCCCCCAACCCGCCACGGAGATCAGGCTGTTCCACATCGCCAGGCACAGGAAAACGCCAACGCCCCGCTCCATCGACCAGCCAAAGGTGTGGATGTATTGATAGAGAAGACAGCTTGGCGTCACCAATTGGGTCGAGGCCAGGAACAGCACCGCCGCTGTCGCCAAGCCCAGAAATCCCCGAGACTTCCACCCACGGGGCGCAATCAGGCAGCGCAGGCCAATCAGGATCCCGGTCGACAAGTAGCCCACGACTGAGGCGAGCAAGAGGAACTTGCCAATGGTGGGCTGATCCAGCGCCATGCCGGCGTGCAGCTTGAGAAAGGAATCCCGTAGCCATGCCCCCTTGAAGACATAGCGCCAAGTGGCGGATGGATACGGGACCGAGTGGTAGATCACACCCAGGACGGCGACTAGGCCCAATACGAGAGCAATGCTGACAAGCTTGCGTGGTTTCCTCACCTCATCAATCCATCACCCATCTATGAACTCCCTACGAACTGGCCACGAAATCCCTGTGAAATTGCCGACCACACAAAAAGGTGGCGCGACCCACTTTCCCCGGCTGAAGTAAGAGGCATGCACCCCCTGCTCCGCCCCCTTTGCTTCGCTTGGTTTACGTTTCTCTCAATCGGTTTCTTGCCGGCCCAGGACTCCGAGCTCCCACCGCCTGCCATTCCCGGCCTGCGCTACTACTATCCGCCGGAAAAGGTCGAGCCCCGAGTCCTGGAGACGGATGTCTGCGTCTATGGCGGGACCAGTGGCGGCGTAGTCGCGGCGGTGCAGGCGACCCGGATGGGGAAGTCGGCGGTGCTGCTGGAGTTTGGCGATCACCTCGGCGGGCTGAGCTCTGGAGGGCTGAGCCACACGGATGGCGGCGGAAAGGATGTCTGTGGGGGAATTGCCCGCGAGTTCTATAACCTGATTGGCCAATCGCACTTCCGGCCTTCGGAAGCGGAGGCGGCCTTCGATGAACTGCTGGAGGGAACCGGCGTGCAGGTCTTCAAGCGCTGTCACCTGGACAAGGTGGAGAAAGAAGGCGCGCGCATTGTCTCCATCACCATGGAGAACGGGCTCACAGTTCGGGCCAGGCAGTTCATCGATGCGACCTATGAAGGCGATCTGCTGGCGCGAGCCGGAGTTTCCTGGCATGCGGGCCGCGAGGCGAACTCGGTCTATGACGAGACTTACAACGGGATCCGCGAGCCCGGCAAAGGCGGGCACAATTTCCCAGTCGCCATTGATCCCTACGTGGTGCCGGGCGATCCATCCAGCGGACTCTTGCCCCGCGTGAATGACGATCCCGGTGTCCCGGGCGAGGGCGACGAGCGGATTCAGGCGTTCTGCTATCGCATGATGCTGACGAAGGACGATCCGCTCCCCTTCCCCAAGCCCCAGAATTACAAGCCAGAGGACTACGAGTTGCTCGCCCGGCTCTTCGAGTCCGGCGCGGACCCGAAGATTCGCTGGAGCATCGATACGAACAACCATCACCTCTTCAATGGCGCGTATTTCATCGACTTCGTGGGCGGCAACTACGGCTGGCCTGATGCGAGTTGGAAGGAGCGGGAGCAGATCTTCCAGGATCACGCCAACTACCAGATTGGCGTGATGTGGTTCCTGACCAATGATCCGCGCATCCCGGCCAAGTGGCAGGAGGAGATGCGGCAGTGGGGCTTGCCGAAAGATGAGTATCAGGCGAGCGGCGGCTGGACGCATCAGCTCTACATTCGGGAAGGCCGCCGCATGGTGAGCGATTACGTGATGACTCAGGCCAACTGCCAGGGCGTCGAGGTGCCGGAAGATTCCGTGGGCCTGGCCTCTTACAATATGGACTCGCACCATTGCCAGATGACCGTGGTGGATGGTGCGGTGCGCAATGAAGGCAACGTGGAGATCCGCGTAAATCCCTACCCAATCGCTTATCGCGCCCTGACACCGAAGCGCGCCGAGTGCGAGAATCTGCTGGTGCCCGTGGCCTTGTCCTCCTCACACATCGCCTTCGGCTCGATCCGGATGGAGCCGGTGTTCATGCTCTTGGGCCAGAGTGCCGCCACGGCATCCGTCATGGCGATCGATGGCGAGTTGGCGGTCCAGGATGTGCCCTATGCTCCGCTCCGGGACCGTCTCCTGGCCGATGGCCAGATCCTGGATTACACCGGCCCGATTCGTACAACTGGCGGAAAGACTCTGGACGCCAAAACCCTGAAGGGAGTCGTGATCGACAACGAAGCGGCCCAGATTTCTGGTCCCTGGTCGGAGAACAACGTCTCCTCCCCTCGTGTCGGGGAGACCTACCTACATGACAACAACGAGGCCAAGGGAGAGTGCGTCGCCGTCTACGAAGCGAACCTTCCCAAGCCCGGCACGTACGAGGTGCGCTTGACCTGGCCACCCAATCCGAATCGCGCGACGAATGTGCCGGTGGTGATCGAGTTTGGAGAGGGAGAGACCAAATCAGTGACGGTGGATCAGAAGGCGGGCAGCAAGGATGGGTTCAATTCCCTGGGTGTCTTCCCCTTCCAGGAAAGTGCCAAGGTCACCATCAGCAATGCGGATACCAATGGTTATGTCATCGCGGACGCGGTCCAGTTTCTGCCCGCTGAGAAACCAGCACCGAAGCCTCAAGTGGAGGTGAAAGCCGTGGGTCCGGACGCTCCGAACTTTCTCCTGATCCTGGCAGATGACCTGGGCTACGAAGCCTTGGGCTGCTACGGAAGCGAGGAGTTCGCCACCCCGCATCTGGACGAGCTGGCCGGCGAGGGCATGCGCTTCACTCGTGCCTATACCAGCCCGGTCTGCACGCCCTCCCGCATGAGCCTCTACACGGGCACCTATGCTTCTCGCCATCAATACTACGAGGTGTTGCCGGTCCATCTCGGCACGAAGAAGGCCGTCGACTTCAAGAATCGCTGGCCCACCTATGCCCAGGTCCTGCGAAGTGGGGGATACGCGACCTCCGTGACGGGCAAGTGGCAGTTGGCGACCCTGGAGTTCCATCCCGAGCACATTCGCGATGCGGGCTTCGACTCCTGGTGCGTCTGGCAGATCTGGAGAGAAGGCGCCAAGACGACCCGCTATTGGGAGCCTTGCCTCAATCACGATGGCAAGGTTCGGGAAGACATCGTGGAGCGCTTTGGTCCCGATGTGCTGGCGGACTACGTGATCGATCAGATGAAGTCCGCGGTCGCCGCGAAACAGCCATTCTGCATTCATCACAACATGATGCTGCCCCATGTGCCCATCGTGCCAACACCTGAGGAAAAGGCGCGGGGAGAGAGCGGCTCGCTCGGGGGGATGATCACCTATATGGACGCAATTGTGGGGCGCCTGACCGAGGCTGTCGACGAACTCGGCATCGCGGACAATACCTACGTCATCTTCCTGGGAGACAACGGCACGGATGTGAGCGAACCCCGCAAGACCACGGCAGGCCTCGTCACCGGCGGCAAGCGTACGTTGGATGACGGAGGCACGCACATCCCCATGATCGTGCGTTGCCCGGGCAAGGTTCCAGCAGGAGAGGTTGTCACGGATCTGGTGGATATGGCGGATTGGTTTCCCACGCTCTGCGAGCTTGGGGGTATTGAGCTTCCCGAAGCGTTGAACCTGGACGGGGTGTCCCTGGCAAGCCGTTTCACGAAGGGGACGCCCTCCCCTCGCCAATTCGTCACCAGCGGCTATCACCAGAAGGTGAGCCTCTACGATGGAGCCTGGCGCTTGAACTCCGATGGCACCTTGATCGATGCCCGTGATCTTCCGCAGGAAGTCTCGGAAGGCCCCGCGAAAGGTTCGTCAGAGGCGACGAGGCTGGAAGCCGTCATGAAGGAGCTGACCGGAAGCTGAGCAACGTCCGCACAACAAAACGCTTGGAATCTGCCGTGAGGGATCGCACTGTCAGAAGTCCTAGCGCAACGAGATGAATTACGTCATCGGTTCTGGCCCCACCGCAGTTGCCGCTGCCTATGCCCTGCTCAAGCAGGGACAAGCGGTATCGATGCTGGATGCGGGTTTACAACTGGAACCGGAGCGCCAGAAGGACGTGCAGGCATTGGCTGGCGCATCACCGGAAAACTGGGATCCCGCAGTGGTCTCCCGCCTCAAGGGCAAGTTCGAGAAAGGCCCTGGCGGGGTGCCGGAGAAAAAGCTGTTCGGCTCGAACTACCCCTACATGGCCGCCGATGAAGAGCTACGGCTCAAGCGCGAGGGCATTGGCCTGCAGGCCTCGCTCGCTCAGGGCGGTTTGAGTACCGTCTGGGGCTCCGCAATGCTCCCCAGCCGTGATGCGGACCTGGAAGACTGGCCCATCAACTCCGAGCAACTGGGCCCCCACTACGAGGCGGTCCTCGCTCTCAGTGGGCTGTCAGGAGCGCAGGATGACCTGGAAGAGTTGTTCCCCCTCTATTCCACCACGACCGGTCAATTGAACCTCAGCCGGCAGGCTGCACGGATGCTTGGCAACCTGGAACGCCATCGCGACCTGCTCATGAGCGAAGGAGTGCGCTTTGGCCGGTCCAGAGTCGCGATTCAGGCCAAGGCCGGAGAACGGGAAGGCTGTGTTTACTGCGGGCTCTGTATGTATGGATGTCCTTATGGCCATATCTACAATTCCAGCTCCAGCCTGAAGTTCCTGGGCACGTTAGGGCCGTTCTCTTACCAAAAGGACGTGATTGTGACTGCCGTTCACGAATCCAGCCAGGGCGTGACCATCCAAGCAATCGACCGGAGGGATCACTCTCGATTGGAACTCGAAGGAGCGCGAGTCTTCCTCGCTACCGGGGTCATCCCCACCACGCAGATTCTACTCCGCTCGATGGAAGCCTACGAGCAGTCCGCTCGCATACTGGACAGCCAGTACTTCTTGCTCCCAGTCGCTCTACGGCGCGGCATCTCCAAAGTGCGGGAAGAAGAGCTCCACGCCTTGAGCCAGCTGTTTATCGAGGTCCTGGATCCTAACATCAGTCCCTACGGCGTGCACCTGCAGGTTTACTCTTACAATGATCTCATTGGCCACAGCCTTCGTGACATGCTGAAGCCTCTGTCACCCGCGCTGGAACCGCTCACCCGGGAAATGGAGGGACGTTTGATGCTCATCCAGGGATTCATCCATTCGCATCACTCCAGCAGCATCCGCAGCACCCTCAAGAGCAACGGGGATTTCCTGCTCGAACCGGAGATCAATCCTGCTGCGAGGGATACCGTGAACAAGGTCGTCCGGAAGATCGTGAAACTGTCCGGGAAGCTGGGTATCTGGCCAGCCTTGCCGATGCTCAAGGTCGCAGAACCAGGTCGCAGCTTTCATGCAGGCGGGAGCTTCCCGATGCGGACCAATCCATCCGGATTCGAGTCCGATTTGCTGGGGCGCCCGGCAGGCTGGAACCGGGTACATGCCGTGGACGCCTCCGTCTTCCCTTCCGTCCCGGCCACCACCATCACTTTCACCGCCATGGCCAACGCGCATCGGATTGCCACGGAAGTCGCCCAGCTGGAATCGTGAAGGTCGCGATCACAGGCAGCAGCGGCTACGTCGGGGGGCGAATCAAGGGTTTCCTCCAGGAACGAGGCTGGACGGTGGAAGACTGGAATCGCAAGAGCCAGGAACGAACCTTTGTCTTGGGAGACAGCGTGGACCCCACCGCCCTGGAAGGCGTTCAGGCATTGATTCACTGCTCCTATGATTTTAGTAAGACGGACTGGCCAGCGATTGAAAAGACCAACGTGCAGGGTACCAGGAAACTGCTGGATGCCGCCCGAAAGGCCGGTGTGAGTCGTCTCGTGGTCCTCTCTTCGGCCAGCGCCTATGAGGGATGCCGTTCTTTGTACGGCCGTGCCAAGCTGGAGATTGAGCAACTGGCTCTGGAAGCCGGTGCTCTGACGATTCGACCGGGTTTGATTTATGGTGATCAGCCGGGAGGCGTCTTCGGCGGATTGGTCGATCAAGTGCGCACCAGCCGCATCATCCCGATTCTCGGCAACGGCAGGCAGATCCAGCGGCTCTTGCATGAGGAGGACCTTGCCAAGTTCATTCAACGCTATCTGGACAAGGCATTCGGTGCACCGGAGGAACCGGTCTTCCTCGCCCACGAAGAGGCATGGGAAATGCGGGCCTTGCTTGATGAGATTGCTGGCGCCCTGAATCGAACTCCCGTGTTTGTGCCGGTCCCCTGGCAGGTCGTTTGGAGTGGGCTGCGGACAATGGAAACCCTCCATCTGCCTGCTCCATTTCGCAGCGATAGTCTGCTGGGTCTGGTGCACTATAACCGCCGCCCTTCTTTCGCTCTCGCGGATGCTCTGGATGCCCAGTGCCGCCCTTTCTCCATCCGTCGGGAGATGGTTGGGTCGTGATTTCAGACATCGGTTGCGGACCGTTTCCGAATCCGGATATGCCAATGCAACGCGAGAAACCGTGACAAAGGCGCGACCAGCTTCTCCAGCGCACACAACGGCCTGGTAAGAAAGGCGGGCACCGGATTTCTCATGGTCACTCCGCCAGAGAGCAAGTAGGTCAACCAGGGCGTGTAGTCGAAACACTCGATTTCCAGATCGGGAAAGCGTTTCTCGAATTTGTCCCGATCGCGCTCAAGGACAATCCATGACAGGGCCTGGTTGGAATCTGCCATCGAGTCTTCCTGCTCGAAGCTCCATCCTTCCTGGGTGCTGTCGTAGGGTTCCGGATGAAAGTTCCCGAAAAAGAATCGGGCAAAAGGCGTGTGTGAGACCTCAATCATGGAGATTACGCCCCCAGGCTGCAGTGTCCGCTGAGCCTCCCGGAAGAATGCCTCCACATCCGGGATGTGATGAAGAACATGGGTCAGGACAATTGCCTGGAGGGATTCCTCTTCGAAAGGCAACTCTCTGGCGTCGATAACCTGCTCTGCCACCCCTTCGACTACGTCTGAGGTGATCAGGTCCTCTTCCAGTTCCTTGAGGTAACTTCCGCCACTCCCTAACTCGACGGCTGGCCCACTCTCCGGAGCAGTGGCCACATCTTCCCGAAGGCGAGTATACCAGGTATCATAGCACCACTTCAGCAGGGGGCGCTTCGCAATGAGCTCTTTCTGAATACGAAAGAACTGTGGCGACCCCACCTCCAATTCCTGGAGGGATGGCTCTTTGAGTAGTCCCAGCACAACCTCGATCCTGACATGCTCCTTAGGCAAATACGCCCTCGTAGCAATAGTAATTCGAGATCAGCAAAAACCTTGCCAGATTTCAAGCCTCAATATCCGGAGAATCTTCCAGAGCCTTTTGGAGGCGATGCTCTTGTTCCAGGGGACTTCCGGTTCGGCGCGCAATCAATTGATAACCCAGGGGAACCACGACCAAGGTGAAGAGCGCGGAGAAGGCCACTCCAAACAGGATCACAATCCCGATCACGATTCGCGTTTCCGATCCCGCACCCGAAGTCAGCACCAGGGGCACGGATCCCATCACCGTAGTGAGGCCCGTCATCACGATCGGCCGCAACCGGCGCACGGAGCCGTCCAGCACGGCGGAATCAAAGTCCAGGCCTCGGTCGCGAAGCTGGTTGATGAACTCCACGATGAGGATCCCGTTCTTGGCCGCCAATCCAATGAGCATGATGGTGCCAATCTGTGTATAGATATTCTGAGCGAGACCCGTCAGCCACAAGCCCAAGAGTCCACCACCCACGGCCACTGGCACCGAAAGCATAATGGTGAGGGGCTGCACGAAGTTCTCAAACTGCGCTGCCAGTACGAGATACACCACAAGAAGCGCCAGGAGGAAGATGAATATCGCGGATCGACCGGACTCCTTGTAGTCGAGCGACTCGCCCTTGTAACTGATGAGTGCTTCATCCGGCAATACCCGCTCGGCGGCTTCTTCCAGATAGGCGAGCGCCTCACTGAGTCGATAGCCCTCCGCGAGATTCGCTTCAATGGTAATGGCGCGGATGCGATTGAACCGGTTCAGCGTGCCGGAGTCGGCGATCTCTTCCACCGTCACCAGGTTGGCCAGGGGAATGAGTTCATTGGTGCGTTCAGAACGTACGTAAATGTTGGTCAGGTCCGTAGGCGTGCGCTTCTGATCGTAGTCGCTCTCAATGATGACATCGTATTCCTCGCCATCCTGGACAAAGGTTGTCACCGTCCGGGAACCCAGGAGACTCTCCAAAGCCCGGCCCACATTCTCAATGGAAACGCCCAAGTCCCCTGCCCGGTTCTGGTCGATATTCACCCGAAGTTGGGGCTTAGTCTCCTTGTAGTCGTAGTCGACACCTACCAGGCCGGGATTCTTGGCCGCTTCTGCGAGGATGAGGTCCCGCCACTCCGCAATTTCTTCATAGGTAGGACCACCAATGACAAACTGGACCGGCTTCTGCAGTCCTCGAGTCAGGCCCTGACGCATCACCAGGAAGTTCTTCACTCCGGGGATATCGGAAAGCTTGCCCCGGATTTCATCCATGATCTCCCACGCAGACCGCCGTTCGCCCCAGTCGCTGAGAACGATGATGGTGAGCCCCTGGTTAAAGTCGGCGATGTTGCCGAAGCCACGTGGTGCACGAACCAACACCCGAATGGCCTCGCCATTATCGATGAGATACATGAGCCGGTCTTCCACCTCCTCCATGATGTCGTCGATGGCGCCGTAGCTCGTTCCTTCCGGTGCGGTGGTGATCACAAAGAACGCGCCCCGGTCTTCACGAGGCGTGAACTCGCTGGGGATGTGCTTATAGAGGACCCAACTGCCAAACAGGACTCCCCCAATGATCAACACCACCACGATCGGGATCTTGAGCAAGATTCCGAGGACTGCTCGATAGGTCTTTTCGAAGCTCCGAAAGATAGCATTGACCAACTTGGTGAGCACGTTGTCCCGTGCAGTCTCCGCTTTCAAGACCTTGGAGGCCAGAGCACCGTAACGGGCGGCCAGAACCCGTGCGTGGTGGGGAAGTACGTGGCCGTGGCCGGGAGTGACGACGCTGCGGAT
>JBHIXE010000162.1:0-11418 GCA_041984905.1 Verrucomicrobiales bacterium
GCGTGATCATTGCCAGCGGGAAGTTCCACGGGGTGATCGCGCCGACGACGCCGTAGGGCTCCCGCACGACCAGGGAATTGCGCACGCGCTCTTCGAAGTCGAACGTAGCGAGCACCTCCTCGACACCACGCGCGACGGCGAGCGGAACCCGTGTCTGCACGGTCTGAGCGATGCGAACCGGCGCACCCATCTCGCGCGTGATGGTCTCGGCGATGTCGGGTAGCCGCTTCTCCACGGCCTCGAGCGCCGCCCTGGTGCGGCAGATCGCCACTTGCCTTGCGCAACAACAGACTGGCTTCGGGAGCGGGAGGAAAGACGCGTCTCCCCTTCGCCCGTTTCACCAAGTATTCGTAGTCGTGGCCGGGATCGTAGCCCAACAGGGACAACTGGAATCCATTCTGACCCGTGGACTTGGCGTGGCAGGCACCCGCGTTGCAGTGATTGCGGGTGAAGATCGGCACCACATCGTTGGCGAAGCTGATCTCCTGGGGCACATCAAACTGTTCCACCTGCACCGGGATGGATGCCGTCAGGTCTTCGCCATGCCGCACCTGGATCTCCGCCACACCGTCTCCCACCGGGAGCACAAAGCCCATGGCGTCCACGGCAGCGACTCCTGCCGGCACCACCTCATAGCTGGCTTCCCGGGTCACATCGCGCCCGCCCGACATCACAACCATCTGCTGGCTGGAATCCGGCCCCACCAACTGGATGGTGTCCTCTCCCAACCGGGCCTTGATTACGAGGGATGGCTCAGGCTCGGAAGCGTAGCTGATCTGAGCGAACAACAGAGCCGCCCAGAGGATGGTGATGGCTTTCACAGTCGCGAAACGTTATGCGGTTGCCGGCGCCAGTTCCGGAATGGGCTTGCCGAAGGGCAAGATCTGCATGGGCAGTCCTTCGAGGTTCTTCAGGTAGCGATTGTAGTCGATCCCCAAGTGCTGATAGACGGTGGCCCAGAGATCGTTTGGCGTCATCACGCGCTCGACGGGATGCTCCCCTTTTGAATTGGTGGCGCCAATCACCTGACCAGTGGGCACGCCGCCGCCGGAAACCAGCACGGACATGGCTTTGGGCCAGTGATCGCGACCTGGTTGAATGACGCCGGACTTGGTGCCCCGAGCCGGATTGATCTTTGGCGTGTGCCCAAAGTCGCTCGCCACGACGATCATGACTTTCTTATCCAGACCACGTTGGTAAACGTCCTCAATCAAGGCCGTGAGGGCCTGGTCATACACCGGCAGACGCCATTTACAGTCCTCGAAGATGTGGCAGTTCACCGCATGGGAGTCCCAGTTGCTGGTGTGCATCTTGGACATGGACTTGCCAGGGAAAGGATTCTCCCAGACCACGGTAACGAAGCGGCTGCCAGCCTCGACGAGCCGGCGGGCCATCAGGCCGCGCTGCCCGTAGGCGCTGTGTCCATATCGCTCACGGGTTTGATCGGATTCCTTGGAAAGATCGAAAGCATCCCGCACCGCATCACTCATGAGCATTTCCATGGCCTGGCGGTTGAAGGAGTCCATGGCGTCCATGGCTCCGCTCTGGTCCACGTCCCGGCGGAACTGGTCCATGCCCTTGAGGAGGGCTAACCGGTCGTCGAGGCGAGCGGCCATCTCCTGCTTCATACCGATATTCTTGACCTGGAAATCCGGATCGGAGGGATCCCCGGGGACCATAAACGGTGAATTGGCGGGCCCCAGGTAAGCGGGTCCCATGGCGTAGGTATCCACGGCAGAAGAGCGCGAAGCCGTGACGCAGGTGGGCATGCCGTTAGGCCCTGAACTACTGCCCAGCACCTTCTTCACAATGGCAGGGACCGCCGGAGCATCGTTCACGGTACCTGTCGGCACCTTCGGTGGGCGTCCCGTCATCATGCGCTTATGGGCGCCGCCATGGTCCGCAAACTCGTGATGCATGGACCGGATAATGGCAAACTTGTCGGCGATCCTGGTATGGCGCGGCAGTAGCTCACACACTTCGATTCCCGGGACATTGGTGCGCACGGGCCGGAATTCACCCCGATACTCGGCCGGAGCGCCCGGCTTCATGTCATAGGTTTCCAGGTGCGGCATGCCTCCTGGCAACCAGACGAGAATCACGGAGGTATCGTCTTTGCCCGTGCTGAATCCCTGGGCCGCGGCCTGGGCTTCGTATCGGAGGAAGTCGCTCAGTCCCAGCCCGGCAGCCGTAAGACCGCCGACTTCAAGGAAGCTGCGCCGCCGGATGGGACCGGAACAACGTTTCGAATGTGTAGTGCTGGATGACGCCATAAGCCAAATGGTTCATCCCATGCACGGGGACAGCAGGGTAAATTTGTCAGCTCGTTCCTCCGCGGAGCAAAATTCTTTCAGTCTCCAGTTGCCTGAGCCGTCGTCTCCTTACGAGGCTCAAAGCTCTGGGCCAATTTGCGGTCGGAAGCGGTCCAAATGCGCAGGACGCCATCTTCCCCTCCCGCGAAGATCCATTTCTCATCCGGGCTGACCGTGGCCGTGTGGAGAAAGCCCGATGACCCACTGATGGCACCGGTATCAATTTTCAGGGTCGCATCCCCACTGGAGGTCAGGACCCGCTGATCTGCCATGCTCAGGAATTCGACAGAGGTGACCTCCTTCTTCCATCCCTTGTGAGTGGTCAACTGCTCTCCCGTCTCCAGGCTCCAAAGCTTCACCTCGGTATCCGCGCTGCAGGATGCGATGAGGCGACCGTCCTGACTCCAATCGACTCCCAGCACATGTCCTGTATGCGCCTCAAAAGACATCTCATGGTCCGCAGTTTCGGCGGAGAACACTTTCACGAACTGATCCGTAGACCCGGTCACAATTCGATCGCCGTCCGGGGAGAACGTAATGTCCGTGATGGTGTCAGTGTGCGCTTCGTCATTCATGGCGAGTTGATCCCCTGTCGCGGCATCCCAGAATTGCACGATCCCACTTCTTGAAGGCACGCCCGTCCCGCTGACGAGAAGCGAGCCATCCGGCGAATAGGCCAATGCGGTGACTCGATCTTCCAGAATGGTCGCGTCCGCGCCATCACCGATCTGACTCGCCAGTTTCCAGGGACGACTGGTGTTCCAGGTCAGCTTTTGCTTGGAGGCCGTGATCGTCGCCAGATCTCCCTTTTCGATAGCCAGGCCGACAATCGCTTCGCCGACTGGGATCGTTTCCAGGTGTTGCTTCGTCTCGATCCCATAGAGCAATACCTCTCCGGATTTCAGCGCCAGGGCGAGAACCTTGTCTCCATTCAGTTTGGCGATCGCGACGACCTCGCCTTTGAACTCGGCCTTCTGCTTTTCGAGACCTTCGCGAATGCCTTTCAACGCTTCCATGTCCGCGTCAGCGGAGGCTTTGTGCGCTTTGGTTTCGGCGAGCAGCCGTGCCGCTTCGCCAGTGAGTTTGGCAGCCTGATCCCGGTTCCGGGTCGCGAGCCGAAGATTGCGTTTGGCGGTCTCCAATTCGGTTTCGAGCGCATCCAATTCCCCTTTTAACTTGGTGATCGTCTCTTCCGGTTTCTTGAGAGACTCAGCGATTTCCAACGCCTGCCGCTTCTCGATCAGTTGGGCGGCCTTGGTGGTCTCCTCAATGCGCGCTTTCGGGATCTCCTTGGCGGCCTGGTCCGTGGCTTCGCCCTCTTTTTTCCAGGCGTCTTCACGTCCCGGAATCTCTTTCCCATAGAGATCGCTCAAGCGTTTGGCCATCGCTTCTTTCCGGCGAACCTCTTCGATCGTCTTCGTGATCTGCGGAGTGAGATCCAGGTCTTTGAAGAGCGCCTTTTGTTCGTCGGTCAAGGCCACCGGTTCCGCCGCTTCGACCTTCTCCACTTTGACGGGAAGAAGGGGGCCGCGGTTCCACACCTTGATGATCCGAAACCCGCCGGAGGCCAGCGTGCCATCCAGATTGAAGGCCAGGTCGTGGACATAATCCCGATGCGCCTGCCCTTCCAACGCGGGGTCCGTCAAACTCGCGACCATTTGGTTCAGTCCCAGGTCGTAGATCTGGATGCCGTGACCGCGAGCCGTGGCGACGAACCGGCTATCTGGAGACACCGCAATAGCGTAGATCTCGTTTTGAGGATTGGCCTGCCAATCTTCTGGAGCAGCCGCAATCATCCCTTCGCTGCTCTTGGCGCCTTGATCGATCCAGAGCCTGAAGAGCGCGAGTTGCTCCGGCGTCAGGTTCTTGGCCTCCGACTTGTTGTTGTCCGGCGGCATGATGGGATCTTCGATGTGTGCCGCGGTGGTGAAGACGAGGCTGGCCATCGCGTCTCCAGGCACAACGGAAGGTTGAGTATCGCCCCCTTTCAAAATCGCCTCTGGGGTTTCCAGGACCAGGTCCGCCTTGGCCTTGGTTTCATTGTGGCAGGCCAGGCAGTTCTTCTTGAGAAAGGGCAGAATCTCCTTTTGAAAGTCGACAGGCTCGGCACGCTCCAGGTTCGCGATCTGGAGTGGTTGCGCCAACGCCACGCCGGCGAGGGCTGCCTGGAGCCAAAGTTGATGATACCAATTCCTCATTTCTTCTCTGCTGGGGGATCGACAATCCGAATTTGAATGGGCTGGGACCAGGTCGAGAACTTCAAGTCGCGCTCCTTGGCCCGGTCCGTCGCCGCTTTCAGCAGTGCGGCCACCTGTTTCTGTGCCGCTTCCGCCTGCTTGAGTCGGTCGTCGGACTCGCCCGCTTTCCACTCTTCCACCTTGGCATCGATCGATTTCTTCCAACGAGTGAGTCTTTCCACCGCTTCCGGGTTCGGCTGATACCGCGCTGTGGCGGTCGCTTTCAACACAAACGCACCCGAACTGGCGAAGGGTTTGTTGTTCCCATCCACCTTGAAGCTGATCTTGGCCACTGACTCCGTATCCTTCTCTTTGATGGTGATCGTCGGCGGACGCCCGAAAGCGGGCAGCCCCACCGGCACCAGGCTGATATCCCCTTTCACGCGCTCATCCCGGCTCCATTGCAGAGGCACTTCCAGGGTCTGTCCCAGCACCACTTCGTAGACCTTGTCTTCCTTCGGGCCCACGGTCAGAAGAGCCTTCTCCTGCGCCGTCACCTCCAAAGGAAGGGTTGCCACGGCCCGGGAATGCAGTGGGAAACGGGCGTAGTCTGGGGTTCCCCAACTGAGCGTTCCCGCCTGAGCCACTCGCTGCAGCTCTCCGTGGGTTCCGACAACCTCCAAGTGGGCCGCTTGAGCCGCCACCTCTGCAGCAGCTTGCAGGATCAAATAGCCCTCATCGGATCGTTCCCAGATTTGGGAGGGCAACACCTTCACTCCTTCCGGCAATCCTCTTGCGCTCAGCTGGATTGCGCCTTCAAAACCGCTCTCCCGCAAAGCCAGGACGCGAATGGCCGTGCTCTCCCCCGGTCGAAGCCGAACTGAGCCCGGATAGGCCTGCTTGCTATCCAGGTAATTGCGGTCTTTCACCGCAATGAGCGTGAAATCCGACGCGGCTTCTTCTATCCGAAGCCGGTAACCAAGATGCGGCTCCAGTCGGCCCGAGTGGTCCAGCAAGGTCACGCGATAGAGCCCATCCGCAGGAGCGGTGAAGCGAACTCCGGAGTCCCTCGTTCGGGCATCGAACCCTTGCACGCTGCTGCTAAGGGCAAGGTCGTCCGATCGGGTGATCAGCTTATAGCCCTCGCTTCCATCATCCGCCTTGAGCACCTGTTCCACGGCCAGTTCCGGATCCAGGCCCATGCCTTGCCGGTCGGCGATGACCTCCAGCCAGTAGATCGTGTCCTTCGTCGCCTCGAATTGGTAGCGATCCAGGTTACCCGCGAACTCGAACCGGCCATGGACTTCTCCAGGCACTGGAACCAGTTCCTGCGGATCGACGATCACGGGCGTACGGGTGATGCCAATTTGGACGCGGTTGGAATCCTCCAGCGAAAATCCGAGAGTCTCCGCCAGCGAACCCACGATCTGTCCTCCCGTGAGAAGTGGCCTTTCGCCTTCCTGGGGAATCTCCAGCTCGACCGAATCCACCGGTAGATTGTATCCGAAGAGCTCAAACCTCTGCCGAGTGCCCGCTTGTCCCGCCAGAGGAAAGACCGACTGAATAAAGGGTCTGGCGGAAACCGTCAGCCGGTACGGATAGAGGCTTCCCCCATCGAACATGGCGTCGTGTACCTTGATGTAGTAGCTTCCCGTTTCCCCAGCGGTGAAAGCAAGCAGAGGGTCCGTCCCCAGCGCATTCCGGGATCCTGCCACTTCGCGACCCTCAGAATTCAGAAGCGCCAAACTGGCATCCATCCGGGAATCAATCCGCCTCGCCCAGCAGTGCACGACGACGCTCTGCCCTTCCTCCAGATCGACGCGGTAGAAGTCTGCCAAGTGTTCAGTGGCCCGCGCCGAAGCGACTTGTTCCAGCTTCAACTCCGCAGCACTTTCGAAGTCATGCCCTGAGTTGCCCGGCTTGACCCACTCGGCGGGATCGCCCGCAGTCCCCACATGAAAGAGGCGCGAACTGGAGATTCCAAACCGCCCCTGAGCCCGCACTTCGTAGAGCCCTGCCGGCACCTCCTGGCCGATCCGGACCTGAAACTTCAACCCATCCTGACGAGGCTCCGGCCAGATTTCGTCGGCGGGAATCATCACCGGATCCGCCTGAATACCTGGATGGGAGAACTCCAAACGATTCGATTCATCCAGATCCGAACCTGACAACGTCACCTCCACCGTGGATCCGGCCTGGCCGCCTGGTGGAAACACCCCATCCAACAGGGGATTGGGCAACTGCGCCAACCCAGAAATGAGCCAGCCTGTCCAGCAGCCCCAGATGACAGCGGCCGCTTTCATCAATGATTGAAGAGGAACTCCTTGGTATTGATGAGCGCCCAGAGGATGTCCTCAAGAGCTTCCTGCTCGGTGCTGGTCTCCCGTTTCCGGTTCAGATGCTCCTGAGCAATTTCCAGTTCCGCCGGTTCCGGATAGCGGGAGAAGGCACTGAGGTAGATCTCGAAGAGCTTGTCCTTATCCGACAAATCCCCTTCCGCCAACTGGGCGGCGCGCCCTGTTTTGCTGATGAGCTTCTGCTGGATGGACTGGGAATTGATGAGGTGCAGGCTCTGAGCCAGGTTCGCATCCACGGTGCGTTCGCATTCGCAGGCGCTTTCCATGGCAGGACGGCCAAACACGCTCAGGAAATAGATCTGACTGTTGTAACCGTCATCCGGCAGAGCGACAGCTCGCGTGCCCTTCTCCTGACCGCTGAAGCTGTCCTCCGTCTGTGCGACTTCGTTGATCGAATCCAGCAAGACTTCCGCCGGCAAACGACGTGGATAGTAGCGCGAATAGTTCTGGCGATCCTCCACGTTGTACTGGTTGGGCTCGGCGCTAAGCTGATAAGTCTGGCTGTTGGTAATGACCCGGATCAGGTCCCTGGCATTGTAACCACTCACGGTGAAGTAGGTCGCCAGATCATCCAATAGCTGGGGATGCGTCGCCGGATTCGTGACCCGCATGTCGTCTTCCGGATCGACCAGGCCCCGACCGAAGAAGTGCTTCCAATAGCGATTCACCAGCATCCTCGCGAAGAAGGGATTGTCCCGGTCCCGCATCCAGTCCGCGAGCGCCAGGCGCGGATCCTTCTCGGCGGAGATCTCGATCGGGTCGCCGCCTAAAGGTGTAGGCGCCAGGTTCTCTCCCGTCTTGGGATTCTGCATCCGCGCTTCTTTCCACTGGTGATAGAAGGAGTTTTCCTGCGGCACGCGCCCCGCCTTCATGCCCATAGTGGAAAAGAAGGCCGCAAATCCATAGTAGTCGTCCTGACTCCACTTCTCGTAGGGGTGATGGTGACACTGGGCACACTGCATCCGGATTCCCAGGAAGATCTGGGCGACGTCCTGCATCCGCTCCTTCTGGTCCGTCACCGCCCGGAACCAGGCGACAGGAGGATTCTGGGAGATCTCGCCCGAAGCAGTGAGGATCTCTCCGACCATCTCGTCGAAGGGCATGTTCTCGGCAATGCTCGTACGAAGCCAGTCATAGAAGGCATAGGTTCCCGGCGCGAACTCTTCCGTGACGCGCTTGTTCCGTAAGATGGCCGACCACTTGGCGGCAAACCATTCCGCGTGATCCGGGGATTCCAGCAGCCGGTCGATGGCTTGCGCGCGTTTGTCAGTGTCCCGGTTGTGAAGGAACTCCGCAGCCTCCTCGTAGGTAGGCAATCGGCCCGCCAGATCAATCGTGACCCGTCGCAGGAAGGTCGCATCGTCAGCAGGAGCGGAAGCAGGCAACCCCAGCAGTTCCAGTTTCTGGAAGATGTGGTGGTCGACAAAGTTGGTTGGCTCGGGCAGATCCACCGGCGCTCCCAATGGAATGTCCGCGATAAACACATCCACGAACTCCTGAAAACGCACCATGATCGCCGTGCTTCCCGGAAGCTCTTTACAGGTCACCAGGCCATGCTCGGTAACTTCCGCCATCTCCTCTTGATTGGCTTCGTACTGGACACCCCGAGTCACGTCGCGAGTGGTGCCATCGGAGTAGGTTGCCGTCACCTGCAATTGCTGCTCTTGGCCGGGATTGCCGACCCGTTGTTTCGGGAAGACCTCGATCTTCGTCACCACGGGATCGCTCTCCTGACCAAAGGGCATACCCTGTTGGATCCAGCGATAGAGCATCTCGTAGTCGTGCGTCCCCTTCTCCATCCGGGCACCACCGCCGTGAGGAATCTCGCCGATGGCCTTGGTCAGGAGCAGGCTGTATTCCGGGGCAGCGGGAAAGAGTCTCCGGCCGCGGCCTTCCTTCAGGAGATACTCGTAATCATTCCAGGGCTCGTAGCCTAACAAGGACAGGCGAAACCCGTTCTGACCGCCCGCTTTGCCATGGCAACCTCCTGCATTGCAGCCGTACTTGGTGAGGATGGGGATCACCTCATTCGTGAAGTTCATGGGCAGAGGCTTCTCCGCGCGCTCCACATGCACCCTGATCCGGGCTTCCTCCGCCTCTTCCCATTCCGCCACCAACTCGACCGAGCCATTGCGAACCGGTCGCAGATAACCCTGGTCCACAAATTCCACGACTCCTTCCGGCTCCAGCCGAAACCTCACTTCGTGAGTCACGTCCCGTTCCGGTTGTCCCTCCTGAACGAGGCTCACCAGGATCTGTTGCCGCGCATCCGGACCATCCAGAAAAACGGGGTTCCCCGTGCCGGAACGTCCCGCGATTTGCAGATACGCATCAGCCGCTGTTGCCGGTAGCGACAGCAGCAGCCCCAAGAAAGTAGCAGTAGCCCAACGAATCATGTTCTCCCCCTCTTAGCCCACAAGCTCCGGCATCGGCGCATACTGGGAGTCCACCAGATACTGCGGTCGTCCCGTCAGATCCGGAATGGTGACCTTGCGAGCGTCGATACCGAGATTGTGATAAAGGGTGCTGAGCACTTCCTGGAAGTGCACGGGGCGTTCCACGGCTTCGCCACCGAGCCGGTCCGTGGCGCCAATGATCTGGCCGTGGCGCATGCCGCCTCCCGCTAACAGCGCGCAGGAAACCTTGGGCCAGTGATCGCGGCCCGCCTTTTCGTTGATCTTGGGCGTGCGTCCAAATTCGCCCCAAACCACCACGGACACATCCTGATCCATGCCCCGTTCTTTGAGATCGGTCACGAGAGCGGAGAGCCCCTGATCCAGGAGCGGGAAGTCTTCCCGGCCCCGCTTAAAATTGTCGTTATGCCAGTCCCATCGGCTGAAGGAAAGCGTCACCACCCGAGCACCGGCTTCGACGAGCCGACGCGCCATGAGAAACTGATCCAGCCGTTTCCAGCTGCCATCACTCTGCAGCTTATCTGACCCCGTGCCGTAACGCTCCCGCACCCGGGGATCTTCCCGGCTCAAGTCCATGGCTTCCGCCAATTTGCTGGAGGTCAACACGCCGAAGGCCTGTTGATTGAAGGCGTCCATCCCTTCCATCATCCCGGAGTTATCGACATCCCGGCGGAAGGAATCGAAGCTGGCCAGCAAGGCACGACGGTCGTTCAGCCGCTCCAGGGAAATGTTCTGCAGGCGCATGTCTTCCTGACCGCCGCCCTGAAACGGACAGAATGCCGAGTAGGCCGGCCCCAGGAATCCGGACTGGCCGGGATCGCCCCAGGGGACGTGGCGCGTCTTTGGAGCCAGTCCCACGAAAGGAGGCGTGGAGGGATCGGCATTGCCCTTCAAACTGGCGACCACCGATCCGAAGCTGGGCCAGCCTCCAGGAGGCGCGTTGCGCGAGTCATGGCCGGTATAACACTGCATCGCGTCATGGCGACCGGAAGCGCCAACCACAGAACGCACGATGGAGAACTGATCCATCTGTCGAGCCAGGCGCGGGAACTCCTCACAAATCTGGATGCCCGGCACATTGGTGGCGATCGGGCTGAACTCCCCCCGGATCTCGCGCGGCGCATCGGGCTTGAGATCGAACATGTCCTGATGCGGAGGGCCGCCGGGCAGGAACACCATGATCACGGCTTTCTGACTGCGGCGACCGCCTTCGGCACGCAGCAACTGCGGCAAGGCGGCACCTCCCATGGCCAACCCGCCTATCTGCAGAAAATTACGTCGGCTGCGCCCATCACAAAAAGACGCGCCGGATTGTGATTCAATCCGTAGCATAAGGGTTTTCGAACGATCTTAAAAACGCGCGGGAAGGGACGCATTCTCAATCACGATGGTGGGGTCTCTGTTCTTACACAGAGGATTCCAGAATTCGTTCCGGTCGGAGCCCCTCCTGGCCTTTTCCTTAACGAATCCTGAATTTTGGGGATGGGCGGTATACCAATTTCGTCCTTGGCCATCAATGCTGGAATTGTTTGGTAGTTCTCGCGAATTGACCGAAAGCTTCTGCGCTCTCGCTCGTGTTCTTTTGTAAGTGCCAGACTTTGAGCCATGAGCAGCGAACCCACTCCGCCCTGCCCGAGCCACCCAAAATTTTCCCGTAGAACCGCGATCCAAGCCGGTGGAATCGGCCTCTTGGGCCTGGGATTGAGCGAACTCACCGCCCTCCGAGCGCTCGGTGCGGAGAGCCTCACTCGCACTCCCGCTGCCAAATCCGTTATCTACATCTTTCTCTCCGGCGGGCTCTCCCAGCATGAGACCTTCGATATGAAGCCGGATGCGCCGGCCAATATCCGAGGCGATTTTCAGCCGATCCGCACCCGCACTCCCGGGCTCCACATTTCCGAGCATCTACCGGAACTCGCCAAGCGCAGTCAGCACTGGTCCCTCTGCCGATCCCTGACCCATGACTGGAACGAGCATTCCCAGGGACATCACATCATGCTTACGGGTCACTCGGACATCCCGGCGGGATTCGATCCTCGAGCTCCCAAGGACAGCGATTGGCCCTCCATCGCGGCCGTTGCCAATCAGGTGCTCTCGCCACGCGGCAATCTCCCTCCGGCGCTCGTGTTGCCGGACAAGATCGTCCACCGCACCGGCC
>JBHIXE010000162.1:11428-11731 GCA_041984905.1 Verrucomicrobiales bacterium
CCTTGCCCGGTCAATTCGCCGGGCGCATGGGTTCCAGGCATGATCCTTTCTTCGTGGAAGCCTCGCCCTACACCGCTGCCGCTTACGGCGCTTATCCCGACTACCTCTTCCATCATGCCCGAGGCAAGGAAGACGGGAGTCAGAAGGTCTTCGGAATGCCGGGCCTCACCCTGCCTGAAGGGATGGACTTCCATCGGCTCCGCAACCGGATGGCGCTGCGCGATCATCTCAATCAGCAGCGGGGTTATCTCGAAGAGCTCGCCGAGACGCAGGGTCTGGATCGCTATCAGCAGATGGCGGCGG
>JBHIXE010000163.1:0-11703 GCA_041984905.1 Verrucomicrobiales bacterium
CAACTATGCCCAGATCGGCCATGGCGGCTACGACATCGGGATGGGCAACATCACGGGAGACATCTCCGTGACCTCCAGTGGTGGCGGACTCACGCTGAGCGCTGGGAACGGAAACCGGAACTATGCGCAAATCGGTCATGGTGGAAACGAGGAGGACACGAATCTGCTGCGGCCGGGCACCTTCAGTGGCGACATCCTGGTGGATGTCAATGGCCCTATTGAGATGTCCGCGGGGCTCTATTCCCTCGCTTACAGCCAGATCGGTCATGGCGGCACCAACATGAACAACACGGATACTTCCAACGACTGGCTGCTCACCACGGAAGGTGATATCACGGTCGTTTCTCGTACGGGAGATATCACGCTGACGGGCGGCCAGTTTGGGGCTCGGGACATGGATAGCAGCGGTAATATCCGGCAGGGAGACGGTCGCTACGTGATGATTGGTCACGGTGGCTGGAACGGAGACATGAACGCTTCCGGCGACATCACGGTAGAAGCCTCCCAAGGAGACATTATCCTCAACGCAGGGGTGGGGCGAGGCGACTTCACCATGATCGGTCATGGCGGATTCTCCTTTGATACCGGCGTCACCGGTGTCACCCGGACCTTCAATGGCGACATCACCGTCGATGCTGCCGGGGACATTATCCTCAAGGGAGGAGTCTCGACCACGGTAGCTGAGTTCGAGTCGGTCCTGGATAACAATGGGGTGAACGTCTTTCCTCCCGGGTACGCTCCGGCCAACTACACCAATAACCTGGCGTCCTTTGCCCAGATTGGTCATGGAGGGTCCCAGATCGGGGGCAGCAATGGTCGAGGAGTCGAGCTGGTGGGAGATATCAACATCAACACCAATCTGGCAGGAAACGACATCATCATCCGCGGCGGGGATGGGGATCTGAATCACGCGCTCATCGGGCATGGCGGGACTCGCATCGAGAGTTCGCCAGGGATGTTTGGGAATATCACTGTGAATGCGGCAAACGATATCCTGCTTCAGGGAGGGGAGCGCTTCATGAACGTGGGGATCGTTGCTGGGGGCGGAATGGCCTACAACTCGGCAAACTTCGCCCAGATCGGCATGGCATCCGGTGCAGATGCCAATAACCGGACAGGTAGTACGACGGGTGACATTGTCGTCACGGCGGGGAATGACATCTCCTTGCTGGGTGGTGGTGGCGTCGGAGCCCACGCGATCATCGGCAATGGAGGTCACTACTACGGACCCAGTCTGGAGAACGCCAGCTTCGTGGATCAGAGCGGAGATCATTCCGGAAACATCACGGTCGTTGCAGGCGGCGATCTTACCATGATCGGCGCGGATGCTGCTCTCGCGGATTCCGTAAGTGACGTGGAGGATGGTGACTTCAGCGAGCGTCCAGGGGGCTTCATGTCCGTGGCACAGATCGGTAACGGCGGTCCAGGCGTGAACAGTGTATCTACGGGCCATACTGGAGACATCGAAGTTCGCGTGGGCGGAAACCTCACCATGACTAGCGGCACGGCGGCAGATGCTTATGCCAAGATCGGTCACGGTGACTACCTCTATCATTCGCCTTCTGAGTCGGGTGCGGGTTTCCGTAGCGGCGACATCCGCGTTGCGGTGGGAGAAAGCGCGATTTTGAGTGGCGCCATGATCGGTCACAGCGAGGGCAGCGTATCGTCAGCGCTCGTCTTGACTGGAGACACCTATGTTGCCGTTGGCCGGAATCCAGGGTCCAACGGAACTTTGACCATCGAAAGTCGCGGTGGGGTGGAGTCCGCTCTCACATCCAGCCTGAATGGCGAACTCCGTCTCTACATGCTTAGTCATGTTCAGAACCTGCTGGCGGAGGGGAGCCTGCTCAACGGCAGCGCTTACCAGGTCCATGACGGCAGCATGCTCAGGGACGATGAAGATATCGCTGATGAATTCTTCTTCTCCTATGATACGGAAGGCCGGCCTCAGGGACAGTTCACTCCCTCGGGAGACTATGCGCCGAACGTCGGCTTGGGTAATTATGTTGTCTACTATGCCAGCCAAGAGGTGGGCAATGGCGGAGGCAACAATGGAGGAGGCAATCCTGGCGGCGGAGGCGGTGGAAGCCAAACCCCTCGCAAGGACGGGACTTCCTCGGCAGGACCCGATCTGGGAACCCTCTACTCGGAGCTTGAGCTTCTGGTGAACGGGCTTGCTCCTTTGAAATACGAGCGCTATGACAAGCACCTGGAGTTCATTGACGAGAAGCCGAGCAGCTGGAAGGCGGAGCGGGGACTCTGGAACCCAACTCAGGTTGGAGAGTTGTTCTCCGTCTCCTATCTGCATCGTGGTTCCAATCCGGAAGGAGATGAAGAAAACGCCTACTCGGAGTGGCTGGAGGGATCCTTAAGCCAGGGGGGCAATCCGGGACCCAAGCCTAACGTGACCGCTTCCTCTCCCGCGGAGGTCGCTGCCGGGGCGTCAGAAGGAACAGTGGTGATGGACGTGGTTCTGCCCTGAGTCGCCCGTCTTTAGGCGTGACGGTTCTTACATTGTAACTCAAGATTTCCAGATGAGGAATCGACTGATCCTTGCTGGAACCTTGCTCTCGCTTAGCCTCCTGGGCCCGGTAACAGCGGATGTTGCCGGGCCCAAGCTCTTGCCTCCAGGCCAGGTGAAGCCAGAGGACATCGGCACCCTTCAGGCAGACTACAAGGAATCCATCGCTTCTTTGGAATCGAAGCGTGTGGAGTTGGCCCAGGCCTACAGATCAACAGGGGGTGGAGACCGCAGCGCCCTCATCGAGAAGGCGCGGGCACTCCTGTTAGAAGCATTCATCAAGGACCTGGCTCCGGCCTGGTATGGAACGGAGTGGGATTTCAATGGCGTGACCCAAGTGCCCGGAGAAGGGCAGATCGCCTGCGGGTATTTCGTGACCACGCTCCTGCGAGACATGGGCTTTGATCTGCAACGGGTAAAGCTGGCTCAGCAGCCCTCACAGACCATCATTCGCACGACGGCAGACAAAGACTCAATCAAGGTGATCTACGATCGACCGGTCTCGGAATTTGAGGCCCACATTCGTGAGCAGGGGCCAGGTCTCTATGTCGTGGGGCTGGACAGGCATGCCGGATTTGTGCTGCATGATGGGGAGAAGATCTGGTTCGTGCATTCCTCGTACTATCGTCCCCCTTTCTCTGTGACGGCTGAGCCCCTAGAGGGGCGGAATCCCCTCGCAGATTCCAAATACCGCGTGGTCGGTAAGATTCTCGGGGATGAGATGATCCGCAAGTGGCTCATGGGTGAGAGCTTTCCGATGAAGACTTGACCTCCGAAGGGCAGTTGAGGCTAGCATATAACCATGCGTGCGTTGCTCTGCCTCTGGATTCTGGGAATGACACTCGGGCTCTCTCAGGATACTCCCGACAATGCGAGGTTTCCGGGCACCCCTGGGGAACTCGATGCCTGGCTGGCAAATATGAAGGCGCATCACTTCTCTCTGGAGGAAATGAGAGCCGCTACAGGAATGCCGAAGTCCGAGATCGAAGTCGCCCTGTCCAAAATACAATGGACCGAGCCGAAGGCAGAGCTTCGCGTTCTTCCCTATCCAGGCGGGCGTCATCCCAGGATGGGCTTTCTGGAAGGCGCGATTCGTCCGCAGCGAGAGACCAAGCTCAGCGTGTTTGTCCCCTGGAACTCGACCAGCTATGTGGTAGCCGATGTGCCGGAAGCCATCTGGTGGCATCGGGACGCGTCTGAGACGGCCGACCGCCAGGGAAGGGAGTTGATCTATCTGGCGCACACCCACGTGCCGACTTATTGGACCCGCCAGGAGGTTGAGTTGGAGCCCTTGGAATGGAGTCTGGAGGCGGATGGTTCCTACGTGATGCATCGTAAGTTGCCGAACGGAGTCGAGTTTGGGACCCGCGCCTGGCTGAAGGAAGATCACCTGGCCCTCGAGCAATGGCTCACCAATGGCACGGGCCAGACGTTGACCGGGCTGAAGGTGCAGAACTGCGTTATGCTCAAAGGCGCTCCTGAGTTCGCCGAACAAACGAATGACAACAAGCGGTTCGAGTTGCCCTACGCCGCTTGTCGCGATGTGAGTGGGAAGCGTTGGGTCATCACCGCTTGGGAACGATGTGTCCGGCCTTGGGGAAACAAGCAGTGCCCTTGTCTCCATTCCGATCCTCAGTTTGAGGATTGTCCTCCGGGAGAAACCGTGCGGATTCGAGGTTGGCTGTCCTTCTATGAGGGGGAGGCGATTGAGGCGGAGCTAAAGCGGATTGAGGAAACGGGTTGGCGAAAGTAGATTCGCGAGGTGAAACCGTTCCGCTGGAACCTTGCTAAACGTGAGCAACTGGGCCGCCTGACTGAAGGACAACGTTCGAGGGCGTATCCAGAATTCATAGAGGAACTGCGTACCTGTGCTTCACGTCTGCTCGCGTATTCGGACGATGCCTATCTCGCATTTGTGGGCCGGTCTCCAGAGAGTTTGTTCGACTATCTAAGCGGCGTTTTTTCCGAGTCCGCTAAGCTCGAAGATTTCGTCCTGCTCAATATCTCGAATCGCCATCGGGACATAGAGGAGATTCGTGCGACAGACCGGGAAGCCCATGAAGCCCTCCAGGAACACTTCCGGGAATGTGAGTTGTCTCCCCATGATATCCACCATCGGCAGGGGAAGACTTGCTTCACCGATCTGGTCTACTCAGGCGGAACCTTCGGGAAGATCGCCGACTTCCTCTTTGATTGGGCGAGAGAAGAGAATGTGCCTGGCAAGGAGCTTCGTCTGAAGCTGGGCTTCCTGGGAATCACCAGCAGGACCAAGACCAGTCCCAACACCTGGCGGTGGCAGCAACGGTCCGAGTGGGTGGAGCGGCTTCAGGTGAAGAACATCAGGAACGTCTCGGTTCCCTTATCGCTCTGGCACTATCTGGGAGATTACCAGGACAAGGTGAGTCGCTCCAACCATCAAGAACGCTGGGCTTCTGAGTCAATTCTTCAGCCACCCAGAGAGTCCGCCAATCTTGAAGCGTTGCGTCGCGCCTATGACCTCTACGTACGGGGGCAGAACGAGAGGCAACTCTTTTCCGATCTGCTCTGTCAGGAGGCGGCGATGACTGAGGATTGGTTTCGAAAGTTGGTCAGTGATTTACGCTCCTGAGGTGGATTGATAGTGCGTGACAGGACATGGCGGTTTTGCCAGCATCAGCCCACCATGAAGAAAACCCTGTTGATGTCCGGGCTGGGAATGTTGGCCTTGCTCTGTGGAACCATCGCCTACGGCGAAGAGACTGGAGATGTTCGGGATGAGGTGGTGATCGATCAACTGGAGGAAGGTGGGCTGTTCGAGAAGATCTGGCAGCCTTTTATCGCCAAGTGGAGCTCCAATCACTACGTGGCCTCCTATGGTCTGCAGTTGCGCGGGAAGCCTGACATGGGGGACATCGTCTGCTCGATCTCCAGGGACGGTGGGAAAACCTGGGCGCCTCCCGTGATGATCTTTGATCATCGTGTGGCCAACGGCACGCTCCGTTTCGCCTACAACAACTCGGTGCTCTTCAAGCATCCTCATCAGGACGTTCTCTGGTGCTATGCGATGCGCTGCCCAACCTACTATCCCAATAGTGAAGACAGTCAGTTGTGTGCCGCTTATTCGGGTGATGGCGGCCGGTCCTGGCATCACGTGGAGCTCGTCATGGACTATCACGGGCCGATGATTACCTGTGCCGGGATCGTTATTGTTCCAGATGAGGAAGGGGGGCAGCGGTTCCTGCTACCCGTTCATCGCAACACCAAGCGAAAGGACCCTATGGGCTCTCGGGATCAGTTTGTGCTGGAGAGTCGGGATCTGCTGCACTGGAAGCTCGCGGACTACGTGCAGCAGCCTCGTGACCAGCCTGTCTTTCTCCACGAGGGCAATATCGGGCTGGGGGATCAACCTGGAGAACTGAAGATGGTCATGCGCACCGCCACTTATGACCGGGAGAAGGTGATGGAGCCTCCGCTGGCTTGGTCGACGGTGAGCCAGGATGGAGGACGTACGTGGTCAGTCGGTAAACCAGAACCTGCGTTGCCAAATTACCGGGCCAAGTCCTTCTATGACCGGGACAGTCTGGGCACCCATCTCTACATCTACAACGATCATGCGGACCGGAACGGTCTCTTCTACAAGACCAAGAAGCCGGGCCAGGAGTGGTCAGATCCGGGCACCTTCTTCGACGCTGGCACGCGCAATAGCTACCCAACCTTGATCGAAGATGAACCAGGAGAGTGGTTGGCGGTTTGGGACAGTTCCTTTGATCGCGATCGGAAACGAACCGCAATCCGTTTTGGTCGATTCTCCACCAAGTGAGAAGGCCTGAACTCTAACGGAATTGCATTGAGTAAAGATCTGCGTTCTTGAGCCGAATTCTCATGCGCAGGTCCTTGCCTTCCAGGGATTGAAGCGTCGCTCCATCGGTCCATTCGACCTTGGCGGAGACGGAATCGCCCTGGAGTGGTTTGGAACTGATGACGACGCCGGTCTCATCCATCAACTCTACGGTCACGGATCCGCCTTCCTGGGCGGCGTAATTGAGGATCAAATCGGAACCCTGGAACGTCACTGGCTTGGTCAGAATTTCCCCTCCATCGGGACCGGCTTGGAGACTGACAAAGCCATCGACCCGGTAGACGAATCGTCGCACCCGTCCAGGCACAGGACCATAGTAGGCTTCCGTGGCGTAGACAGAGATTTCATCGGGTTTGCCTGGGAGACTCAGCATTCCCCAGGTCATGTAGTTGCTGCGATTGCCCTGACGATCTGCCGGAGCGGATTCCGGCACCACCGGATCATCGTATCGTGTGAAGTGGACGCCGTCCCGGCTGATCATGAAGATGGGTTCCACCCGTTGACCTTCCGCCGGAAGATACCGGGTTGGGAACCCGAGGAAGAGATGAGGCGCCCGGAAATACTTCTGAATGGCGTTCGTGTAGAGATGCTGATTGGGTGTGCCCTCCGGGTAGGTGAGGTCCTGGTGCGGCTCCCAGTTCACGAAGTCCTTGGAAGTCGCGGTCCGGATGGCGCGCACCTTGTTCGTGAAGATGCGCCAATAGGCGCGATACTCCTTCCGGTCCGGGTCCCAGAACGCAAGGTTCTGAGAGTCGAAGGCTCCCTCCGTGATCACGGCTTTCTCCTCGGCGATTTCCCAATGCACGCAATCCGGCGACTTGAAGTAGACCAGTCCGCCACGACCTCCTCCAAGCGCTTTGTATTTCGCGTCCGGCGTGGCGTTGGGATTGGAATCCAGGAAGGCCGTGAAGTTGTGACAGCCCATCCCGGTCTTGATGATGTTGTTCTCTTTGGAGCCCTCGAACTCGTGGATTCCCAGGACTGGTTTGGTCCAGTGAATGCCATCTTCACTCGTCGCCAGACAGGTGACCTCGGGATGGACCTCTTTCTTGATCGCTTCCGGGTTGTGCTGCCACCCGCGATAGACCATGCGGTAGATGGATCCGTCCTGGAAGACTCCAAAGTAGCCGGAGGTGTTCCCTTCCCAGGGTTCGCCGGCTTCCAGCACGACTTCCTTCGGCTCAGGCTGGTGCACCTGGAGCCTGAGGTCGCCGGTCTTCTCCGCGATCAGGTAGTCATCCGCGAACAACTCGAGCCGGTCGCCCAGAGCAATTGGTTCTGCGATTGCCAGGGGCACGATGAGAAAGAGAAGCGCAGCAGAAATACAGGGGTTCATGGTCGCATCCTAGGCAGTCCCAGGAATGCGCCACAACCCAAAAGTTTCTCTAGTGAAGCGAGTTAGGCTTCCTTCAGATGCTTGTTGAAGAATTCGATGGTGCGTTCCCAGGCCAACTTGGCGGCTTCCTCGTCGTAGCGCGGTGTGGTGTCATTGTGAAAGCCATGGTTCACATCCGGATAGACCTGTTCCGTGAACTCCACTCCGTTCTTCTTCAGCGCTTCGGCATAGGCGGGAGCGCCTTCCAGAATACGCGCGTCGAGACCGGCGTTTTGAATCAGGATCGGAGCCTTGATCTTGGCAACGTCCGCTGCCTCCGGTTGCCGACCATAAAACGGAACGGCTGCATCAATGATATCCGGGATCTGAACGGCCAGAGTGTTGGCAATGCCGCCTCCGAAGCAGAAGCCGACCACGCCGACTTTGCCGCTGCATTCAGGGCGGTCGTGAAGCCATTTGGCGGCGGCAATCATATCCTCGGTGATCTTCTCCGAATCCAGCTTCCGTTGCATCTCACGGCCTTCGTCGTCGTTGCCGGGATAACCCCCGAGAGGTGTCAGGGCGTCGGGAGCAAAGGCGAGGAATCCTGCCAGAGCCGTCCGCCTGGCGACGTCTTCGATGTAAGGATTGAGCCCGCGATTTTCGTGAACGACGAGTACCCCTGGTAGATTTTCCCTGCTGTCCTTCGGACGCACCAGGTATCCCTTCATGGTGCCATGACCTTGGGGAGACTCATAGGTCTGGTATTCCGCGACGATATTGGGATCATCTTTGGGAACCTGTTCCGCCAGGGCGTAGTTGGGGGAGAGGCTTTCAAGAATCGCGGCGGCAGTCAGGCCACCTGTGGTGCACTTGGCGACATTGGTGAGGAACTGGCGACGATCAATCTGGCCGTGCACGTATTGATCGAAGAGTTGCAGAACCTCGGGTGAAAAGTCAGAGGCGGTTTTTCGTTTCATGTGAGCAGGTTGGATAGGGTCGATATCTTCTCAGAACGGCGGGGCATCCGTCCATCCTGAAAAGCGAGGGCTATTTACGGCCCTCCTCCTGGAATGGCTGCTTCAGAATCGCGAAAAGATAGCCGAGCGCTGGAAAGATGAGCGCTCCTGCCAGGATCAGGACAATCACCAGGGAGCGAAGCGTGTTGGCCGGAGCGGCCGCATCCATCAGCATAAGGCCCTCAGGAGCAGTGTCCGTTCCCCAGCGGTGAAACCAGGGATACTGGGCCGCTGCCCAGGAAAGGACCACGAGGCTGCTCAAGACTCCGGCGAGGAGGCGAGTGGGCCAGGGCTGAAACTGAGTATGCCTTAGTCGCAGGGTCGTGCCGACGACAATCGCGCCCAGGGCAAGAAGGGTAGAGAAGGGATGGATGGTAGAGAGTCCGAGTTGCCTGGCGGCCGCAATGACGAGAAGCACGGCCGCTGCCAGCGTAACTTCCAGCGACCGGTTGGCATAGTCCGCATAGCGCGTCCTTTCCCTGGAATCTTTCTGCTCCAGGGAAAGGAATAGCGCACCAAAACAGCCGCACAGGGTACAGGTCAGGACACCGGAGGCAATCGGGACCGGGCGAAGCCAGGAGTGGATGTATCTCTCGTAGAATCCGGGCTCGCCAGTGAGGTCGAGCGGACAGGTCAGGGCTCCTGCCACCACACCCAGGAAGAACGGACTCAAGAGACTGTTCACATCAAAGATCCAGCCAAACGTCTCTCCCTTTGCTTCCGGCTTGCGAGCATCGTAGTGGCGAAAGGCAAACATGGAACCCCGCATGATAATACCGATCAGGGCCAGGAAGATGGGGATGTGCAGGGTGATGGAGAGGTCCGCATACCCATGGGGAAATCCGACAAACAGGATGGTGACGACGATGATCAACCAGATGTGATTGGCCTCCCAAACAGGCCCCAGAGCGTCGTAGGCGGTCTTCTCTGGCGGACGCCCCTCTCTATCGAATCGAGCCATGAGTTCGACGATTCCGGCCCCGAAATCCGCCCCTGCCAAGAGCAGATAAAGAATCAGGGCCCCACAGATGAACGCAAGCAGCATGAAGGTCATGAGTTCGAGCCTCCTCCCTTGGAATACCTGGCATTTGCGTCTTGGATGAGCCAGGTCATGAGCATGGTCACGAGCACCGCCAGAACCAGATAAACCGCCGTGATCACCACGAAAAAGTATCCGACACCTGGCATCGGGGTGAGGGATTCATCCGTACGCATGATGCCGTAGATGATCCAGGGCTGCCGCCCGACTTCGGTCACCGTCCACCCGGCTTCGATCGCGATGTAGCCCAGGGGCACACAGAGGACCAGCGCTTTCAGAAAAAGCGGGTGATCCAGCCACGCTCTGCGCTTGAAGACGGCAAAGAGCCAGAAGAACGAAATGGCGGCCAGCACCATTCCGCAGAACACCATGACTTGGAAGGAGATGTGCGTGATCGCGACCGGTGGCCATTCCTCCTCTGGAAACGCGTCCAGGCCGGTGACCTCCGCAGCAGGATCGTGATGCACCAACAGGCTCAGGCCTCCCGGGATGTTGATGGCGAAAGGCACCTCTCGCGTGGCCTCGTTAGGGATCCCTCCCAGGCGGAGGGGAGCATAGGGCCCCGTTTCAAAGTGACCCTCCAGAGCGGCGAGCTTGGCGGGTTGAAGCTTGGCCACCTGGCGGGCCAGCAAGTCTCCGCCCAAGGGCTGTATCAGGGATGCAATGACGGCAAAGGGAAGGGCCACCCGGATGGCTGCTTGGTGAAACTCCGAGTGTGGATGACGCAGGAGTTGCAGCGCGTGAAGTCCTGCTACGGCAAATCCCGTGGCCGAGAATGCCGCGATGACCATGTGATGCGCTTGATGGAACCAGGCAGGGTTGAACATGGCGGCCCAGGGCCGAACGTTGGTCGCCTTGCCATCGATCCAATCAAATCCCACGGGACTGTTCATCCAGCTGTTGGCAGCGATGACGAGGATGCCTGACAGAACTCCCGCGACGCCTACCACAATTCCCGAAGCAAAGTGCGCTCGTACCGGAATCCGGCCTTCGCCAAAGAGGAAGAAGCCCAGGGCGATGGCCTCGAGAAAGAAGGCAGCGCCTTCCAGGGAGAAGGGCATCCCAAAGATGGGGCCCGCATGACGCATGAACTCCGGCCAGAGCAGTCCCAACTCAAAGGAGAGGACTGTTCCTGAGACGGCGCCCACGGCAAAAAAGACGGCAACGCCTTTGGCCCAGGCGCGAGCCAGTTCGCGATAGACCGGTTCTCCGGTTCGCAGCCAGCGCCATTGGGCGCGAGCCATGAAGAAGGGCATCACCATACCAACGCACGCAAAGATGATGTGGAATCCCAGCGATACGGCCATTTGCCAGCGTGCTGCGAGAAGATCGTCCATGGAGGGTGGAGGGCAGAAGGGGAATGGAGGAAAGGGAATCCAGTGCATGACTGGTTCGTTTCAATCGCCCGAAGGGTTGTGTGGAAAAGCGCCAAATGATGAGCTGCAAGTTGCACGCGTCCCATCTGAGTTCTGCAATGTTCTGGATGGCTCGTTCCCGGATCGTTGGAGCGCCAGCGGGGAGAAAGCGTCTGGTATGGGTCTTGCACTTAGTCCTGCAGGCGGTCAGAGAGCTTCAACAATTGGGGCTTTGAGCGCTCACTAACCAAAACAACACAACCTACCCCAGAAAATGATGAAGAACTCCAGGCTCGATAAATGGATGTTGGGAATCGCCGCCGCAGGCGTCTGCCTGACTGCTGGAATATCACTCGCCGAAGACGAAGAGAAGAAGGCGATGGTGCCCGATGAAGCTGTCGCGGTCCTGCAACCAACAAGCGGCTACAACACCGCAGGTATGGTGACTTTCCGGGAAACCGTCGATGGCAAGATCGAAATGGTCGCAAACATCTCCGGCTTGAAGCCCAATTCTGAGCACGCCATTCACGTCCACCAGTATGGTGACTTGACGGCTGCCGACGGCACGAATGCTGGAAGCCACTTTAATCCCGAAGGCCATGAACATGGACTTCCT
>JBHIXE010000164.1:0-11703 GCA_041984905.1 Verrucomicrobiales bacterium
AGGCTGCCACCCGGGTCAATGCGTTGCGCAGCACGATCACCGACCTCAGCGAACAGATGATCGCGCGCGCCGACATGCTTGACCGTGCGGAAATCACTGCCCCGGTTAGTGGGATCGTGGTGCGCATGCACGCCAATACAGTAGGCGGCGTGATCAGGGCGGGCCAACCCATTGTGGAGATCCTTGGGTTCCACACCAAAATCCGGGCCCGGGTTCGTTGCCGCTCGGACCGTTACCAGGTTGAGGAAGCCATCCAAATGGTCGCCCTGCCAATGCGGGGCTCCGTCAGGTCGATTCAGCCCTTCCCGCCGGGGATTCCACATGCGGGGATAGAAATTCGCGATCGAAGGCACACAGAAAGACCAGACCGCGTCGCCGTGCCTCTCGATTCCCTGATGTGCCACGGTTGCCAGGTGCTGATCGCCAGCCAGGTGTAGGGCGAAAGCCTTGCGAAGCGCTTCTAAGGCTCGATTGCGGCCGGACTGCGGCCACCCATTGGAATCCAGGTCCGCCATGAGATACTCCAGCCTGGCTCCATGATGCGTGGCCAGATTGGCAAAGATGGTTTGAGACAGCGCCATTTTCATCTGGCACTGACGCCAGTCGGTGGCCCAGGCATCGAGGAACTTGAGCTGGCGTTCGCCCAATAGCTCCAGATTCGGTAAATCCAATTGGCGCGTGTTGAAGTCAGGGTTGTTGAAGTGATCCGGCCGCCCCGTTCCACTCGGTGGTAAACCATGCTCCGCACAGCCAGACTTCCACTTCCGGTCTTCCAGGATCGCAAAACTCACTCCCCCGTAGTTCAGTGCGGTGTAGTAAACCGGAATGTCTTGAGCAACGGGTTCCGGGTCAAAGGGATCCGGCAGGTGATTGGTCTGGGTGCGGTGGACCATCTGCACAAAGTCCGCGGGATGGACATAGCCGCCGGCGTTGTCGACATGGGTGGGCCGGCCGCCCTCGCCCCAGATGTTCCCCTGATACACATCGTGATCATCGGGAATGGTCACGGTCACGATGTCCCGGGTGAGATCCCGGTAGGCCCAACACCAGAGATACCATTTGTAGAGGTAATCGAGGAGGATCTGATTCCGGTCGGCAAAGGTCGGGCTCTTGCTCTCATAGACCTGGTCGCCGGAGAAGAAGAGCAGGTCGGGTTGCTGTTGCCTCACTTTTGCCGTGAGATCGGCGTGCGGAAACCAGATGCCGCTTCGCCAATCCGTGGGCCCATCTTTGCGGCCGATTGCGTGGGAGTTGTTGTGGTTCCCGGTGAATCCAGCCACCACAATCTCTGCCTTGTCACTCGGATTCTTGCGGATGGTCCCGTCCCAAGAGGCGTCTCCGTATACGACGCGGTAGTTGGTGTCCCTGGTATCGTCCCAATCCGGAACGCGGAAGGTGGCGGTCCAGCCCGGCGTGACCAGTTCGGCTTCCCCTACGTTCCGCCATTCGCCACGATCCTCAATCTCCATGTAGACCTTGCGGGGTTCATCATCGCCGACCGGCAGCAGTTGCGCCGTCATCTTCAGCACGCCAAAGCTCAGGGTATACTGGGTGCAGGCGATCGGCCCGAAGGCCGCTGTGGGATCCGGGCGCAATCCCTTCCCTGTGACTTTGAGATGCCGAAACCAGGCTTGTTGACCACTCGGCAAGGCATTGGAGACCAAGGCGATGTTCCCGGCAATCCGGTCTCCGGGTATCTGATAGGATAAAGTGGAGAGCAGCTCTCCCTTGTCCGCGCTTTTGGCAGTCGCGATCAGATCAAAATTCTCACCAGCTGGCTTAAGCTGGAAACTCAACTCGACGGCATCAGGGAGTTTGCCGGTGTCCTCGGCGGTCGCGAGAGTGTTTCCCGTCTCATTGTCTCGCAGAAACAAACGCCCACTGCCATCCACTCCCAGGAACCATCCGCCTCCGGGACCTGCCCATTGGTGAATGAGCGCCGCCGCACGATAGTCCATCCCCTTCCCCGCCCCAAAGAGGACTCCCCTCTCTGATTCAGGATGGATGGGATCTTCTCCCCGCAGTGCGCCCAACTGGATCGAGAACTCCACCTGTCCAGTCGAGCCATTGAGCCGATGGCTGAGGAGGTGAGCGGTTCGCATCGGCAGATTGGGCGGCGCGACACACTCCAGTCGTCCCTCCTGGATCCGCCAGTCTTGAAGCCGGTTCGCCCAGAAATCCGCGCCTACCCAGACGCGGTTCGGCTCATTCACCCAATTACTGGAGAATACCTGCGCCTGGAGCCCGGAGACGAAGAGGCCGGAAGCCAGACCTGTTATAAGTAGGCAAAGGGAAAGTCGGGAGGTCATTCGTGAGTACCATAATACAGCGGCAAGGCGGCACGATGACAAGAATGGAAACCAGGGGAGAAAAGCGGGGAAAAGGGAAAGGCAGAGCCAGAAAGGGCTTTCAATTGCCAGATTGTCGGACAATATAGCAATATCACTCTCCGTCTTTCCGCCTATGGCCCAATCGTCTCTTTCCCCCGAGCTTCACCAGAAACGATCCCCCGGCTTCTTCGAAGCTATCGAACCGAAGATTCGTGAGCATGGCAAGCAGCTCTTTCAACTGGTGAAAGATCAAAAGCCGTCCCTCTTTGACACCCAGCAGTGGGTGGGACGCATCTCCAACTGGGCCATGGAAAAGCCGGAGTTCCGGCTACGTCTCTTGCGATTTGTGGACGTCTTTCCCTCGATTCAGAGCCCCAGCCAGCTGCAACGGCTCGTACAGGAGTATTTTCTGGAGGGAGAAGATGAGGTTCCTCCCTTCTTCAAGCTTGGTGTACGCACCTCTTCACTGTTGGGTGACGTGGGCGGCGCCCTCCTGAGCGGGGTGATCCGCAAGAATCTGGAGATCATGGCCCACCAATTCATCGTGGGCGCAGACATTCCGGCCGCTCTGCAAAAGACCCGGCAGCTGAGGAGCCAGGAATATGGAGTGGTGCTCGATCTTCTGGGCGAGTCCACCGTCAGCGAAACGGAGTGCGAGCAGCATCTCCAGACTTACCTGGAGCTTCTGGATAGCCTCAAGCGTGCGGATCTTCCCGCCATCAGAGGGAAAGAGGATCTGGACTGGAACACCCAGCCAGTCGGCCAGATTTCCGTAAAACCCAGCGCCCTCTATTCCAAGGTCAACCCCATGGACTTCGAGGGATCCGTCGAAGGGATTCTTCGGCGGCTCGAACCGATTGCCGCAAAAGCGGTCGAGACCAATGCCGCGGTGTGCCTGGATATGGAGTCCTATCAACTCAAGGATATCACTCTGGAGGTCTTCCGCCGGCTTCGAAGCCATCCTGACTTTGCCGGGCATCGCCATTTTGGCGTGGTCCTCCAAGCGTACCTGAGAGAGACGGAGGGAGACCTGCGTCAACTCCTGGATTGGATGCAGGAGCGCAATCTGCCCTCGTCCATCCGGCTCGTGAAGGGAGCTTACTGGGACTACGAGACCATCTTGGCTGCCCAAAACGGCTGGCCCCACCGTGTCTGGGACTTCAAGCCTCAGTCCGACGCCAACTTCGAGAATTGCGCCCGCATACTCCTGGAACATCATGACGTCTGCTACTTTGCCTGCGGTTCCCACAACATCCGGTCCATAGCTTCCGTGATTGCGGCGGCTGAGGAGCTCGCTGTCCCGAAAGACCGTTTCGAATTTCAGGTCCTCTATGGAATGGCCGAGCCGGTTCGCCAGGCCCTGCATCAGCACACGGGCCGGATCCGGCTCTACGCCCCCTTCGGAGAATTGATCCCCGGCATGGCTTACCTCGTTCGGCGGATCTTGGAGAACACCGCCAACGAGAGCTTCCTTAGGCACACCTTTGGCGACCGGATGGATACGGATGCGCTTCTCGAAAGTCCTTTTGAACAACTCCGCAAATCGCCTCCGCTGAAGCCGGAGACGGACCCTGAGGCCGAGATGGATGGGTTCTCCAATCAGCCCACCACGGACTTCACCAAGCGAGAGTCCCGGAAACGAATCTGGCGCTACATCACGGATGTTCGAGCTGAGCTCGGGGGAACCCGTCCCCTTTTTATCGGGGGCAAAGACGTCACCACTGGCGAGACGGACACTTCGGTCAATCCGAATCACCCTGCCGATGTCTTGGGACATTTTCACCTGGCGGGAGAACCGGAAGCCCTGGAAGCGATTGAAGCGGCTGGGAAAGCTGCCGCCAAGTGGGGTGCGCTCAGCCTCACGGAGCGAGCCGTCTTTCTGCGCAAGGCGGCCCAGATCTGCAAGCGCCGCCACGCCGAACTCGCCGCGTGGCAGATCCTGGAGGTCGGAAAGCAATGGCATGAGGCCACCGGTGATGTGGACGAGGCGATCGATTTCCTGAACTACTACGCCTCCCAGGCCGAGCAGATCGACGCTCGCAATCCTCTGGGGCAGTATCCCGGCGAGTCCAATCAGTTGGTCTACGAACCGCGAGGGATCTGCACCGTGATCGCTCCCTGGAACTTCCCCCTCGCCATCAGCATGGGAATGGTTTCGGCCGCGATCGTAACCGGCAACCCCGTCATCTATAAACCTTCCAGTCTGTCCGCCTTGGTCGGCTACCATCTTGTGGAGATTTTTCGGGAAGCGGGGTTGCCCGACGGAATCTTCAACTACCTGCCGGGCTCCGGCACGGGCCTGGGCCGTTTTCTGGTCGAACACAAAGACATCGCCACGATCGCCTTCACGGGATCCATGCAAGTGGGGCTGGATATCATCCAGCGCGCGGCCGTGGTTCAGGCCGGTCAGCGTCACGCGAAGCGGGTCATTGCGGAAATGGGCGGCAAGAACGCCATCATCATCGATGACGATGCCGATCTCGATGAGGCTGTCCCTGCCGTGCTGGCTTCCGCCTTTGGGTTCCAGGGTCAGAAATGCTCTGCCTGTTCCCGGGTGGTCGTGCTGGAGAAGGTGCGGGAACGCTTTCGCGAACGGCTCATCGAAGCGGCGCGAAGCTGGAAGCTTGGCCCGTCGGAACAGGCGGGCAATCATATGGGCGCGGTGGTCGACCGCAAAGCCCTCGAGAAGGTCCGGGAATACGCGGCCCTTGCCGCCGAAGAAGGTGAAATTGTGTTCTCCTCTCAGGTGCCGGAAGGTGACGGCTACTTTGCCCCCATGACGATAGTGGATGGAATCCGTCCAGAGCATCGCCTGGCTCAGGAAGAAGTCTTCGGCCCTGTCCTCGCCATCATGCCTGCGAAGGACTTCAGTCACGCGTTGGAGATCGCCAATTCCACACGCTTTGCCCTGACGGGAGGCCTCTTCAGTCGCACTCCTTCCCACCTGGACCGTGCCCGGCGTGAGTTTGCTGTGGGAAACCTCTACTTGAACCGGTCGATCACCGGCGCATTGGTAGGCCGCCAGGCGTTCGGGGGCGCTGCTATGTCAGGGGTTGGTTCCAAGGCCGGCGGCCCCGATTACCTCCTTCAATTTCTCAACCCAAAAGTGACAACGGAAAACACCATGCGACGCGGCTTCGCGCCGGAGTCGCAGTAGCAATCCCCTTTCATGTCCATCCTCCGCCCTATCAAGATAACCGATCAAATTGCGGATACCATCCGCGAACGGGTCCTGACCTGTCAGCTGAAGCCAGGCGACCGTCTCATTGAGAAGAACATCTGTGAAGAACTGGGGGTCTCTCGCGCCTCCCTGCGGGAAGCTCTGGGCAGACTCGCTCATGAGAACCTGCTTGTTCAGATTCCCAACAAGGGATACCGGGTGCCGGAGCTCACCCTGGACCGGTTTCGCATGGTCTGTGAAACCCGGCTTGTGCTGGAAACGCAGGTGGTCATCCTCGCTGCCCGGCGCGCGACCAGAGAGGATATCGCCGCCATGCGCGAAGCGGCGCCATTTGTCCCAACTCACGATGATCCCGAGGTCGATGCGGTCGCCTGTATCCAGACCAATCGCCTCTTTCACGATCTCGTGGCCCGAGCCGCGCGAAACGAGATGCTGGAGAGAATCGTCCTTTCGGCATTGGATCAGGACAATCAGCCCTACTTCTACGGAATTGACCTGCACTCCTGCACCAACCCTGACGAAATCACGCGGGAGCACCTTCAGATTGTGGACGCGATCGAGGCTCAAGATGAGGAGAAGGCCCGCCAACTGATGCATAGCCACGTGCAGCGAAAGGAGGAACGGATTGTCCAAGCCTGGCAAGAAGCGGGCCTCTAAACCCGTGTAGACAGCTGTCGGCTTAGGTTGTGCGGCAGGGCGTTCCCCCGAAATTCGACGATTTCCGGTGCCCTGTCCACGAACCAACTTAGCCGGGAAAGCAGTTGGACCTGCGGCAGCATTGCCCTAGACTCCCCCGATCAAACCATCTACAAGCAAGTTAGAACATTCCACCATGAGTGACCAAAATCCCCCAGAAACCTCTCCCTCAAGACGCGAGTTTGTGAAGGCCACCTCCGCTGTGGCCGCTGCCGGCGCGATTTCTTTTCCCTATGTCATGGCGCATGCCCAGGACACCAAGAAGCTGAAAATCGGCATCGTGGGATGTGGGGGGCGTGGAACTGGTGCCGCGGCCCAGGCCCTGACCGCAGACGACAACTGCGAGCTTCACGCCATGGCGGATCTCTACCCTGAGATTGTCGACCAAAAGGAACAGCTCCTTGTCGGCCGGATGAAGAAGACTCCGGAGAAGATGAACGTGGGCAGCCGTAAGTTCACCGGTCTGGATGCCTACAAGCAAGTCATCGACAGTGGCGTGGACGTCATCCTGCTGACCACTCCTCCCGGGTTTCGCCCCATGCAATTTGAAGCGGCCATCGAAGCCGGCATCCACGCTTTCGTCGAGAAACCCTGCGCCACGGACATCGCTGGCGTGAAGCGTTTCATGGCTGCAGGTGAAAAGGCCAAGTCCAAGGGCATCAGCGTGCTTTGTGGTTTCTGCTATCGCTACTCGGATCACGGCCGTGAATTGTTCAAGCGCGTCCACAATGGCGAGATTGGAGAGATCATGGCGATCCACTCCACCTATTACACCCCCATCGTGAAGCCCATGCCTCCGGAGGCCGACCGTCCCGCCGGCATGAGCGATACGGAATGGCAGATCAAGAACTGGTACAATTACTCCTGGCTGGGTGGTGACGGAATCGTGGAACAAGGCATCCACTCGGTGGACAAGGCCATGTGGGCCATGCAAGACCAGATCCCCAAGGCCTGCTACGCCATGGGTGGCCGTCAGAAGCCCAATAACGTCTGCAACACCTACGACCACTTTGGGGTCACCTACGTCTGGGACAACAATGTGCGGGGTCACGTCGACTGGACCCAGTTCGATTCCGGCAACAACATTCACCGCGAAAACCGGGACTATATCCTTGGAACCAAGGGACAGGCCGTTTTCGAGTTCAAGGGCGCCGAGATCACGGGTGAGAACCCCTGGAAGTTCCGCGAACCTCGCGATCCGGAAGTGAAGATCGCTCGCAACATGTATCAGCTGGAGCACAACGAGTTCTTCGGCAACATCCGCAAGGGCGAGCGTCATGCGGACGAAGAATGGGTGGCACGTTCCACCACCATCGGTCTGATGGCCCGGATGGCGGCCTATACCGGCCAGGAAGTCACCTATGAAGGGATCCTGGAAAGCGGCGAGAAACTCGTTCCCGATACCATCGATTGGGACGCTCCGCTGCCCGTCCGCGAAATGGCGATCCCCGGCGTGACCAGCTACCCGCCGAAGGTTGGGTGAGGCGCGTTTTGATGCGATTCTAGCATTTTGTAGAGAGCGGAGTCCGGTGTTCGGGCTCCGCTTTTTGTCTAGTGAACAGTGGGACAGTAAACAGTGCGACAGTCCTGTTGTCGGAGCGCGAGCGGCCCGCTCGCCGGCGGAGGACTTGTGCGGAGCCAGAGGTTGGAGTTCACGCTTCAGCGTGCGCGAAGACTCACGTCGACTGCCCCTGCTTACGTATTCCGCCAACGCCAAAGGCATTGGCCAGCCCTTAGCCGGGCGTCACCATTTCGGCACGGGAGTCTCTGTGCGGATAGGCTTCGCGCACGCTGAAGCGTGAACTCCAACCGGGAGTCTGCGCAGGCAATCGTTCCCGCTCGATGGAGGATGCCCTTCCAACGATGGTCGCAGAGATACATCTACTAGTGCTCCTCGCTTGCCCTTAGCTCTCGAAGTTTGCTAGTCTTAAGCCATGGAGGATGTCTCTGAAAACGAGTCCTCTGCTACCAAACCTCGCAAGCGTTTGCCAAAGTGGCTCCGTATTGCTCTCTGGACCGGTCTGACCGTGATGATCCTGTGTTGTGGGCTACCGGCGTTGCTCTACCAACCCGTGGCTTATCAAATGGAACGGACCAAGGTTGGGCAGATCGCCTATTTCCTCGCGACAGCCATTGCCAATTACCATTCCGAATATCGCCAATATCCCGCTGTGAGGGGAACCCTCGTAGATGGGGATCTCCGCACAGACACGAGCAGCAACAGTCGCCTTGCGGGTATCCTGATGGGAGAGAATCCCCGTGGCATTCTGTTTTTTTCAGTGAGAAGAGCCCATTGGGACGAGGGCGATTTTGGGCTTTGGTTCGAGGGTGATGACATTGCCGGGGCCAGCATTTACGATCATTGGGAGAACCACTTTCAAGTCGTGATCGATGCCAATGGCGACGGGAAGATTGAGGTGCCCAAACCAGGTGGCGCGCCTCACGAAACTATCATTCTCGAACAGGGCGTAGCGGTCTGGAGCTACGGCCCAAATGGCGTACCCGGCAAAGGTGACGACTCATGGGACGACGACATCTACAGCTACTCGCTCGCGGAGGGTTCCGATGAGTGAGAAAGTCGAGCCTCCTAAGCCACTCCCTGTCAGGCCCCCTGTTAAGCACAAATTCTCCCCCTTACGGGTCGGGCTCTGGGTCATCATGGCGCTTCTGCTCTGCCTGATCTTAGTTTCTCCTTGCAGCCCGTTAACATGTCGCGATCGCCGGATTTTCGAGGCCATGAAGAAAACCAGTGCAAGCCGAGCCGCGACTGAACTCGCCACCGCGATCAGAAACTATTACAGTGAATACACGGTGCTCCCTCTTTCTGGTGGGCCAACCGATCTACACCTTGATACCAGTTCAAACAGCGGATTGATCGGCATCTTGATGAGTGAGAACACTCACGGGATTCTCTTCTTCTCTGACAGGAAGGCAAAGGCGCACGGGAAGCCAGGGCTTTGGTTCGAGGGAGAAGAGCTCGCTAACGCTGAGCTTTTCGATTCCTGGGGCAATTATTATCAGGTTATTCTCGATACCAATTGGGACGGTAAACTGGAGGTTCCCAAACGTGGGGGCAATCCGGGAGAGACGGAGATCATTGAAGACATGGTCGCGGTGTGGAGCTACGGCCCAAACGGTGTTCCTGGACAAGGCTCGGAGCGCCTCAACGACGATATCTACACATATCGCGAGTATTGAAGTTCGTGCCAGTCTCCCCTCCCCGGATGCGGGCGGCGCTGGCTAACTTCCAATGCTCGCCAACCGAATCCTGGCTGCTGAGCCCCCACCGAGCGTGCAGAATCGCCGCAAAGTGAGCCGCATCACTCAGCCACTTTTGCCGGAAGCTTGGTTTGAGCAAAGGCAGCACCTTTGCAGAGATAGCGCCTGGAACATGCGACACGCGCGCATTTTCTGCAGTAGAAGTTGGGCTCGCTTACGATGCGCTGGAGTTCGTCCGGGGACGACTCGATGCGTCGCTTGCTCCAATCACAGAGGGTCTTGGCCATTCAGGGAGGGTAATTGAGACTGAGTCGCAATATGCGACGTCAGCTTTACGCTTTCAATGGGCTTTTGGTTTCGAGGTGGTTGGAATGGAGGGAAACGCTCGGTTGTTTCCGCTGCCATGGTCCTGATGTTACCATTTTCTTTCCATCCTCTGCGTCTCCACGGCTCTGCGCGAGGCCCCATTCATCTCCAGCGAGCGAGCCGCTCGCGATCCGACAACAGGACCCGCGCAGCGGAAACGGTGGATTTCCCACCCCTCGCCGATGGCGGTTAATCGATTGACCGAAGGCGGCGTCTAGAGGCATGTTAAGACCATGAAACAGCGAATCCTGCCTGTGCTGGGCGGCCTGGTTCTCATGGTGACGATGGCTTCCGCCCAGGACTTCCCTCCGTCGCTTCAGCCCCGCCCGACGCTCAACGGAAAGTGGATCGAGAGCACCGAGTGGAAGCTGGTCCGCCAGTTGCATGAGGCCAGCGAAGAGGAGCGCATGGAACTGCTGGAAGAGCTGACTCTGGAGGCGACGGTGTGGCACATTGCCATGACTTCCCGGAAACCGGACATCAACGAACAGTTGAAGGACAATCGCTTTGCTCAGCTCTTCAATCTAAGGATGCTCTCCGAGTCTCCCGCGATGGCAAAGCAGGCCGGCGCGACGCGGGAGATGTTCGAGATGCTCCTGGAGGTTTCCAGCGTGCTCATCGCGGATCAACAGGCGGGACGGATGCCGCGGATCGCTCATGATGTGCTCAATCGCATGTGGCCAGTCTGTTTCCCGATTGGACTGAGCCAGGATCCTGTCCTGCACACGCCGGCCTCCTGGCGCCGGTTGATCGCGATATTTGCAGAGCAGAATCTACCGTTGTATCCCTCCCAGGAACCGTAACTCGATCTTCTGCGTCTTTCGCTCGATTCTCGGAAGGTGGTCGCGCTTCCTTTCTCATCAGTTCTACATCCATGCCCGAACTCCAACTCCACATCACCTGCGTGATCAGCGGCTCGAAAACCAATGGCGAGATTGCCGTCTTTGAGGAAACCACCGAGCCAGGCGCGGGCCCGCCCCTGCACCTTCATCATGAGCAGATGGAGATCTTCCATGTGATCGAGGGACAATACCGGTTCTTCGTTGGCGAGGCGGTGATCGACCTCGGGCCAGGCGGCAGCGCCGTGGTTCCCAGGAACGTGGCCCATCGATTCGAAAACATCGGAGACACGACCGCCAAGCTTCACTTTGACCTCCTGCCGGCGCTGAATTCGGAGGAGGGTTTCCGCCGCATGATGGGTGACGGACTTCCGATCGACGATCTGCCGGCTTTCTTTCAGGAATACGGGATGACTCTGGTCGAGTGAGCGGCTGGGCAGTTAGGATCTTCCCGGAGAAATTTCGCAAGCAGGGGCTTGCAGACTGCTAGTCGGCGGCTCCAGACAACGGCGCATTGTGCAAGGTCGCCCGCTATATCTTCGGGGAAACAAAGGCAGGAGCCCGTTGGCACGGTATTCGCACTATCACTCTGGTATGAAAACGCCCCCCAAAGTCATTTTGCTTTCCATTGGACTGGCCTCGCTGGCCTCCTTTAGCCTGACGTCCTGCGACGATTCCTACGCCTATGGGCCGCCTCCGCACGCGGCTCGCTATGGTCATGACTATGACCACCACAAGCGCGACTTGGATCGCAACTGGTCCCGCGACCGCAACCACCATCGGAACTGGGATAATGATCGCGACCGCGATCGAGATTGGGGCCGGGATCGTGATCGCGACTGGGATCGCGATCGAGACAGAGATTGGGACCGCGACCGTGATCGTCGCTTCGGTGCCCGTGCGGATGCCGAAGTCTATGGCGGCCTGGCCATTCGGTAATTATCAACCTCTCTTTGATCGCTGAATTTAGCCGCAGCGCCGGAGCGGTGTGGGGCTTAATCTGCCATCCTGGATTCAGGATAGTCAGGCATGCCTCGCAAGCTCCAGCGTCTGCGGCTTACTCAGGATATAC
>JBHIXE010000165.1:0-5442 GCA_041984905.1 Verrucomicrobiales bacterium
TCGATTCACAATTTTCCGGGGCGAACACTACTTCGAGCGACCGAATCTGATATCCTCCCCGGCATGCTAAGATTCTCCCCGATTCTGACGGCAATTGCTCTTTTCGCGTCCTTCACCCTGTCAGCCCTTGCTGCTGGCAGAACACTTCCGCTCTCCACCCGGTTTCAGGGTGAAGACAGGTTCCAGACCATCGTCCGCAAAGCTCAGCACGAGAACTGGGCCCAGCTACCGATTGGAGAACGCATGGCCAAGTTCGCCAAAGAACTGCATGGCCTGCCTTATACCAGTTTCACCCTGGAGATTGACGATCACATTGAGGCTCCCTCCGCCAATTTCGAGGGACTGGACTGCTGGACCTTCTTCGAGACCTGCCTGGGCCTGTCCCGGATGATCGCCGAGCCCAAGCCTTCCTACACTCCAGAAGATCTGCTCGCCCAGATTCAGTTCACGCGCTATCGCGCCGGCGTCTGCACCGGCAACTATCTGGAACGAATCCACTACCTGGCGGAATGGTTCTTCGATAACGACGCCCGTGGTGTGGCGGAGAACATCACCACCACCCTCGGCCCCACTCGTCGTATCACAGATCGGAAGTGCCAGGAAATGACGATTCTCTGGAAGAGTTATCGCTATCTCCGCGAAAACCCGGAACTCCGCACTCCCATGGCCAAGCTGGAGTCTCAGGTGAGCCGACTGCCGGTGGCCTACCTGCCCGAAGCCAATATCGAGGCTGCGGAATCCAAGCTGAAGAACGGTGACATCGTTGGTATTGTGACCAAGCACCAGGGCGGATTCTGCTCGCATGTCGGTATCGTCTACACCACCAACGATGGGGTGAAGCGGCTCATGCATGCCTCCTCTCAGAAGCAATATCGCCGCGTCGTGATCGACAAGTCGGTCTCCGGCTACATCAAGGAATTCAGCGGCCACATCGGTGTCATCGTGGCCCGGCCACAAGAGGTAGAAATGACCGTGACCGATCCCAATATCTACCGCGCCAACCTCAAGAAGCTCACCGGCGGCCAGAAGCTGATCACCATGCAGTAGAGGTCCGCGAGTCCGAGGTTTCCTGCGTAACGAACCTGATCATCATCGAACCCTTGCGAAGTGCCGCCATTCAGGCGGCACTTTTTGGATTCGCTTGCGCCATCCTCTTATAATTCATCCTGGCCCGATGACAGAGGGAAACTGGCCTTTCAATGGTAAGAAAAGGCGCTTTTGTCGAAGAATTCAAGCGAATGCAGAATGATGAACGCAATCTGAAGGCCGCAACCTCAGGGGAGAATCAAAGCCACGCATTCGAGGACGATGAATAACGCTAATATCATAGACCTATTGGATGACTATTGCCAACGGTGCCCCCAAGCCCTTCTATCCTACCAATCGGTCTCCTTTGAAGACGGCCTAGGCCCTAACGTTCAAGTAGTGACTGCCCAAAATGTACCATCGATGGGCATCACCTCCGCATTCGTTCCCAACATGAAACAGTTCGGCTACCGTGCACTTGTCGTGTCGGGGTGGCGAGGGAATGCCGACCTAGTCGAAGCAATCGGAACCAGTTGTGCATACCTAGCATCCAATTCGATTCCTTTCGCAGAAGGGCAAGTTATCAAAGACGCCTTCGAGATGGAAGTCCGAGAAGGTTTGATTCAGTTCAGTGACGCCGTCTTAGTCCACCCCTTTCCTTGGTCAGGCATTGAAGAAATCGCACGAGAAGCATCTCTCGACGAAGCCTTCTATCTACTTCCCATATCCCAACAAGAAAGCCTTGTCATCGAGGAAGAGGGTTTTCCTGAATTCGAAGAGCGTCTCGCTTTCAGCGGACGGGATGTATTTGACTTGCAGAAACACGCCCCCTAAACGATCCGGTGGAACAAAAGCACTCCACGCTTTTTGAAAGCATCACCTTAGAAGTGTGGGGAGGGATAGCATGTTTGGGTTTAAGGGGTAAGACCAAGGTGCAAGTTGGGCGGCAAAGCATTCTGCCACGACCCAACATCCAGAAACAAAGGTGGGCTCGAATTGTTCCAACAGCAAACGGGACTCGATTCACTGCTCATTCTACATCTAGAAGGGCCATCCATTCAATTAAACGACAAAGACTTGGAGCATGAGTGATAGGGCTTTTTCACCAGCAACTTCGGAGATATTGATAGTCTGATTGGCGTCAGTGGACGAGAAGCCCTACAACGCGCCCTAGAAATAACACCGCGGCAGGCATACGCAGGCGATTTTCTCTTTAGATTTCAAACGGAAGAGAAGAGCACGATATTGAGTTTCGGCTTTCCTGCCGTGACGTTTCCACAACTCGGGGATGCTGTTTTTCTCAACTACACCGATGAGTCCGAAAGAGAAAAGGACCAAGGCATTGACTGGGCCATCCGTCATGGTGATGGAGAGCAACTCTATGAAATCCACGAGGGCACCTATGCCTACGAACGAAATTTCATGCCGGAAGCCATCGCTATCCAAGCCTTGGACTACTTCCTCAAGACTGGCGACCGAGACCCCAGCCTTTCTTGGGAGTCTTTCGAGTTCTACGACCCTGAGTGGGAGGAGTTCTGTAAGGGCAACGACAGCAAATAAGCCCTAGGGCTTTTCCCAAACGGTATGACAGCCGGAAGCCGATCTCGATAAGCTGGAGCACGACACCAGAAAGAAGATTCGAGCCCTGGAAGAACGCTGGGAGAGCGCCTTCGCCACCATGGCGGGCGAGGTGCTAGAGAACCTGCCTAACGTCGACCTTGTCATCGATACCAAAGTCTACAATGCTTCCGGCTCAAACCCCACCTCCTCCTACGCAATCAAGAATCCACGCCGGACCGATGCTGTGGTCCGCATCTTCCAACACATTCGGCCACCTCACCAACGAACCATCCCCGTCCGGGGTCGACCCATCACGATGGCCGATCCCCACGGCGCCCAGCGCCAGCTCCGGCTCTTCCGCAGCGTCTTGGGCGTGCCCCAATTTGACGCCTCTGCCTCTGACTCCACCAAGACGGTGGCGGTGACCTATGGTAAGAATGGCAAGACCTATTTCGCTGTGCCCAGCCTTTGGTCCCTCAATTGGGCGAAGAAGCGGAAAAGATTCGCCCGCAAATATGGAATCACGAATGCAAAAGCCAGGAAGTCACTCAAACACGCTGAGGCGACCGGCTTAATCCTCTACTACGAAGACATGGGGACACTGATAGGCGAAGAGCTCGTCCTTTTTGTGGACCGGACGCCTTGCAAAGAATACTGCCATAACCCAGAATTGGAAAAGAAGGGCGGGCTAGAGCTAATTCAACAACAAACCGAACTAGATGTGATGGTTGTGTCGGATCTGGAAGGGTCAAGGATAGTCTTGAAAAACAGTAATCTGGGGCATGAGCAATAGAATCTTTTTTATCAGCAACTTCGGAAGTATTGATAGCTTGATTGGCGCCAGTGGAGAAGAAGCCTTGCAACGCGCATTGGAAATGACACCGCGGCAGGCATACCGAGGTGACTTTCTCTTTGTATCCCACATGGGAGGGAGGAACACGATATTGAGTTTCGGCTTTCCTTCCGTAAGGTTCCCAGAACTCGGAGATGCTGTCTTTGTCAATTACACAGATGACTCCAAAGAAGATACAGACGAAGAGGAGGGCTGGGTCATCCGCCATGGCGACAGCGATCATTACTATGCGATCCAGGAAGACGAATATGCCCACGAGCGCAACTTCATCCCGGAAGCCGTCGCCATCCAGGCCTTGGACTACTTCTTGAAGACCGGGAATCGCGACCCCAGCCTACCCTGGGAGCCTTACAATTATTATGATCCTGTTTTTGGCGACTTTGACGACGACAACAACGAGGAGTGAAGTCCCCCGACACTTCAGCAGTTATATGCCTAAAGCAGCTAAAGACTAGGAGCCACATAATGGAAGCAGCCTTCCGTCGACGCGTCCACGCCAATGAGAGCATCGAACAAGTGCATGGCCAATTCATTAGATTGGCCCAGCCTTGGTTCAAAGCCTGGAACGTCGACATCCAGCCGATATCGCTCGCACCCACGGTCGAGTTTGACTGCCTCAGCGCCCACGTGTCCACGAATTTCACGCAAGGCGACGGTCTCATTAGCCTTGACTATGTGTTTCGCAAGGAAGGCTGGAATCGGGATGAAGCTTATCATGATGATGTATTGTCGATCAACTTCCCTAACCTGGACTCCTACCGACAGTTTATAACAGATGCCATGATGAGTTTAGGAACTGCATTTGGCGCTTATCGAGGAAGGATTGTTACCGATGGTCAACTGGTGGGAGAAGATTGGGATGCTATAGCAACAGCCGTACGCAATAGCACCTCGGACGTAGACGGTAGAGACACAGTCTATCGCTTTCATCCGGTGATGCTCTTTGATAGAGAACTCTGTGAGCGAGCTTTTGAAATGACACCTTCAGAAGTCGCCCGTAAGGCGGAGGAGTTCTCCGCATTGGTCAGTGTCTCTGGAGACCGAGTCTTGATCGCTGCCAGTTTAGAACCTCTTGATCGACAAGGCATTCTTGCTCACGACTCCAGAATGAAACATGCACTTGGCCTGAGCGAAGAAATAGGGAACTCTGGCCACCTTCCTTGATGGTGTCATTTCTGTGGATCAGATGCCTTGTGACACAAACAGCCGCCGCCAACCTCACATCGCCTTCTTGCCGATCTCTTCGAAGTCGAGACCCAGCAGGTGGCCCATTTCCTTGGCCTTGGTCTGGAGATAGCCCTCGTTGAACTTGTTGGGAACCGTGAGGGACGGGACGACCTGATTGATCTCCAGGCCGAACTCTTTCATGGAATCGATCTTGCGCGGGTTATTCGTGTTGAGATCGATCTTGCGCACGCCGAGATCGCGCAGGATGAGCGCGGCCTGGCTGAAGTCCCGGAGGTCGGCGGGAAAGCCGATGAGGTGATTGGCCTCGACCGTGTTGGCGCCTTTGGCTTGCTCCGCATAGGCGCGGATCTTGTTGCCGAGACCAATGCCCCGCCCTTCCTGGCGGAGGTAGACCACGATGCCGCGCTTGGCCTTGGCAATCTTGCCCAGCGCAAGGTCGAGCTGCTGCTTGCAATCGCACTTGAGGGAACTGAGCACCTCGCCGGTGAAACACTCGGAGTGAACTCGCACGAAGACGGTTTCCTCCTCCTCGAAGTCCTGGCCCATGCTGATGGCCAGGGATTCTTCCGGACCTTCATCCGTCCGATACACCCGGACATCGAAATGCCCGTAGGGAGTGGGCAGTTCACAATGCGCGTATTGCTCGATCTTCACAGTGGGTTTCCTCTTGGACGCCGGGGTAGCCCAAACCTATACATGAAGTCGGGCTTTTGCCAACTCGACTCCGTTTTCCGCCAGGGGCAAGGATCAGCTTCCGCTAAAATCGCCTGTTGAACAAGGGCGCAAAGCGAATCGTCCAACTCGCGCCTTTACTG
>JBHIXE010000165.1:5452-11686 GCA_041984905.1 Verrucomicrobiales bacterium
TGGTGGGCGGCCACCGGTGTCATCCTCTATCTGGACGGCCTGCCGCGACGCACCTTCCGCCTCAGCATGACGGTGGCCAGCGGGCTGGCGATCGCGGCGCTGATCGGCCTGCTCGGCGGTCTGGCCACCATGGCCGGCGATCTCTGGGAGTCGATGCTGAAGCGACGGTTCGGCGTCAAAGATAGCGGCGACCTCATTCCGGGTCATGGGGGCCTTCTCGACCGTGTCGACGGCCTGATGTTCGCGGCCATCGTCATTGCTGTCGTCAGACTGATCGATCATGTCGGGTGGGCGCATTGACCGCGCCGCGCAAGGTGGTGGTGCTGGGCTCGACCGGATCGATCGGCCTTTCGACCCTGAGTCTTTTCGAGGAATCCGGCGCGCCGGTGGAGATCCTGGCGCTGACCGCTGGAGCCCTGCTCGCGCGCCGGTCGGACCCCAGTGTGCTCTACTCCATCTTCCTCTTCGGCATCACGGCCCTCTTGATTTTGCCGGAACTCCTGCGCCCTTTCACCTGGGGGATCGATTTCCTGCTCGGCACTCTCCCCGGCTCCGGCGGCAAACCTCCCCTGGACTTGCGCCTGGCTCGATTCTACGAGCGGGAAGAGCGCTACGAAGATGCCTTGGGAGAATATGAGCGGGTCATGAAGAACTATCCCCGGGAGCTGGAGCCATACGAGCGATCCCTCCATCTCATCGCGGAACTGGGCGGCACGCAGAAGGAACTGGATGCGCTCTATCAGAAGGCCTTGCGGCGGATCCGGGACGAAGGGATGCGCGAGAGCTTGCGCGATGCCTATGAGGAGGCGAAGCTGAAATTGAGCCGCCTCACGTCTTGAGAGGCGGGTTTGCGGACCATTTCCCCGAGAAAAATTCTCCGGAAAGAGGACTTGCACACTGCGAAGTGGTCCTGTAGTTTTCGCGCCCGATTGATTCGAGCACTTTCACCAATCCATCGTCATGTCTCAACACAACAGCCTTAAAGCACCCAGCGGATCTGGCAAAAAGCGCAGCGTTCTGAAGCGTTTCGAACGCGTGAAGCTGATGAAGGCCCGTGGCGAGTGGAAAGAAGGGATGAGCCCAATCGGGTTGCCGAAGACCAAGCACATCGACTAGAGCGCACTCTCTACGCTCAGCTTGTATCTCTTGGTTCCTGGCATCGCTCCAGCGAACGGTTATCAGTGAACTGTCGACCGTTTGCGGTATACTGAACTGCAGTTCACGCTAATGCCTTGGCACCATGGGTGTTCGTATCAATAAATTTCTCGCCTCTTGCGGGCTGGGTTCCCGGCGCGGCGTCGAAGCGCTCGTCGAGCAGGGTCGCGTCACCATCAACGGAGCCGTCGTGAAGGCGCTCTCCGCTCAGGTGGAGCCAGAGGACTCGGTCAAAGTGGACGGCAAGCGGGTGCGCAGCGCCTCGGAGGTGACCTTGCTGCTCTACAAACCCAAGGGCTACATCTGCACCAAGCGGGACACGCATGACCGGCAGACGATCTACGACCTGATTCCGCCCAAGTATCGACGGCTCAACTACATCGGCCGGCTGGACAAGGAGAGCGAAGGCCTGTTGCTTTTGACCTCAGACGGGGAGCTTTCCCAACGTCTCACCCACCCCAGTCACTCCGTGGAGAAGGAGTATCACGTGCTCATCGACCGGTTTCTGGAGCGCAAGCACGCGGAACAGTTTGTGACGGGAGTGCAGACCAGCGAAGGGATCGCTAGGGCGGAGATCGTCGAAGACCTGGGCAAGCGCTGGGTCTCCATGGTGCTCAAGCAGGGTCTCAAGCGGCAGATCCGCCTGATGCTGGGCAAGTATGACTATGACGTCAAGAAGCTGGTACGCGTCCGGATCGGCGAGCTCATCGCGCCCAATCTGCAGCCCGGCAAATGGGTGGAACTGGAAGAGGACGGCCTCGCCCTGGCGCAAAGCAATCCCAAGCGGGACTAGCGCTCTGCTGGGATATCGGGGTCGAATGCCGAAAGCTTCGGCATTTTTTTACTGGCCAAGCCGCCCCGATTCACTACCACTGTAATTTCACCTCCGCATTCCGGAGGCTCACCGAACGCAGACCCCCACTATGAGCCAGAATATCGAATCTCACCTTGCCGAAAACCGCGTCTTTGCTCCTTCCGCCGAATTCAGCGGGCGTGCCCGGATCGGCAGCATGGAAGCCTACCAGGCTCATTACCAGAAATCCATTGAGGACCCGGAAGGCTTCTGGGGCGAGCAAGCGGAGCAGGAACTCGTCTGGCAACGCAAGTGGGACCAGGTGCTGGACTGGCAACCGCCTTTTGCCAAATGGTTCGTCGGTGGACAGATCAACATCACGGAGAACTGTCTCGACCGGCATCTGAAGACGCGGGGGAACAAACCCGCCATCATCTGGGAAGGTGAACCGGGCGATGTGCGCACCCTGACCTACAACGATCTGCATCGGGAGGTCTGCAAGTTTTCCAGCGTGCTCACCAACTACGGCATTCAGAAGGGCGAACGCGTCCTCATCTACATGCCCATGGTGCCGGAAGCTGCCATCGCGATGCTGGCCTGCGCCCGGATCGGTGCCGTGCACTCCGTCATTTTCGGCGGGTTCAGCGCGGATTCGATTCGTGACCGAATGGAAGACAGCGGCGCTTGTGCCGTGATCACCGCGGACGGCGGTTGGCGACGCGGCGGCGTGGTGCCGCTCAAAGAGAATGTCGATAAGGCGATCGAAGGGGCGGAACAGATCCGAAACGTGTTCGTGCTGAAACGCTGTGAGAATGAGGTGAACATGAAGGCCGGCCGGGATTTCTGGTGGCATGATGTCATGTCCGGCGCGGCAGCCAGTCCCTATTACCCGGCTCCGGGTCACGATTCCGAGGATCCGCTATTCATCCTCTACACTTCCGGTTCCACCGGGAAACCCAAGGGAATCCTCCACACGACGGGAGGCTACAATCTCTACACGCACCTCACTTCTAAGTATGTCTTCGACCTCCAGGAGAACGACATCTACTGGTGCACCGCGGACGTGGGCTGGATCACGGGTCACAGTTACATCGTCTATGGCCCGCTCTCCAATGGAGCCACGGTCCTGATGTATGAAGGTGCGCCGAACCACCCCGACTTCGGCCGATTCTGGAAGATCGTTCAGGATCACAAGGTCACCATTTTCTACACCGCACCGACCGCGATCCGCGCCTTCATCAAGGCAGGCAACGAGTTGCCGGAGAGCTACGACCTGAGCAGCCTGCGCCTGCTGGGATCCGTGGGGGAACCCATCAACCCGGAAGCCTGGATGTGGTATCATCAGGTGATCGGCAAAGGCAATTGCCCGATTGTGGATACCTGGTGGCAAACGGAAACCGGCGGCATCATGATCACCCCATTGCCGGGAGTGACACCGACCAAGCCTGGTTCCGCGACCCTGCCCTTCTTCGGCGTGGACGCCGCCATTTTTGATGAACAGGGACATCCCTGCGATGCGAATCAGGGCGGTAAGCTGGTGATCCGCAAGCCCTGGCCTTCCATGCTCCGCACGCTCTGGGGTGATGACCAACGCTTCAAGGACACCTATTGGGCCGAGTACCCCGATATCTACTTGGCTGGCGATGGCGCCCGAACCGATGAGCACGGCTACTTCTGGATTGTGGGTCGCCTGGACGACGTCTTGAACGTCTCCGGTCACCGCCTGGGAACTGCCGAGGTGGAGAGCGCCCTCGTGGAACACGCCTCCGTCGCCGAAGCCGCCGTCGTGGGTCGCCCAGACGAGATCAAGGGTCAAGGCGTGGTTGCCTTCGTCATCCTCAAGGGCGGCGTTGAGCCGACCGAGGAATTACGCACCGAGCTGCGGAATCACGTGGGTCACGTCATCGGCGCGATCGCCAAACCGGACTTGGTGGTGCTGGCACCTGGCCTGCCCAAGACACGCTCCGGCAAGATCATGCGCCGACTCCTGAAGGAACTCGCTGAGAAAGGCGAGGTCAGCGGGAACATCACCACGCTGGAGGACTACAAGGTCATCGAAGAAATCCAGGCCCAGCTTAAGAACGGCTAGTCTAATCCAGCAGTCTGGCGCCTGTCGGCACCGAGAAATCCACGGCGTCGACGGGCAAATATTCGTAGCCACTGGCTTCGGCTTCCCGGATCTCTTCTCCCACTTGGCCATCGACCATGGTGAAGGAGCGGAACTTCGTGGGTAGCTGGATGCCGTCCACATCCTGGTAGCTCTCATAGGTAAGCAGCTTTTCTGGAGCGGGCCCGTCCGGATAGAGCGTCTTGTCCGAGACGATGTAGAGCACGCCTGCGACCATCTGGGTTTCTGGATCCATCAAGACTTTGTAATAGTCATCCGGCGTTTCGCCCGTGCCCGGATCGAAGGTGACTTTGACCAGTGGATACGCCTTCCCCTCAAAGGTCAGGGGCTCGGCGAGCAGTTCGTGATTGGTGCCAGGATCCGCCAGCACAAAGGGCACCCCCACAAAGTAGAATGGCGTGAGGGACCAGAAATGCGGCGGTGGGGAGAACTCCGCATCCGCGGGAAGAATCCAGGCCTGCTCACCGGTCCATCCAAAGCGGATCTCTGAATTCGGGACTTCATGCACCGCCAGCGACGACCAGGGATCAATCGTCTGGATGCTGTCCACGACGGCTTCTGGTCCGCGATCCTTCATCCGGTAGACAAAGCGGAACTTGAGCAGGCCGTTGCGGAACCACTTCTCCAAGCCGCCGTATGCCTCGATCGCCTTGGCCAGCATCTGCCCTCCTTCAGTGGATTGAAGCGCGGCCTGGGAATCGTCGACGCGGGTCTCGATCGCCGCCTCGCGACTGGGGTTGCAGCCCGAAAGAAGGAAGGTCAGGGTAAGGAGGGCGAAGTGCGGCGGCAGGAGCGTTTTCATGAGAGCGGGTGTAGTCCCACAGACGCCCCTGGCGGAAGCGGCTTACGAATGCCCTTCACAAATGGTCGCGCCCGGAAAACACTTGCGCCCCCAGCAACCTTCATCCAAGGAAAACACCCTCACTATGAGCACCTACAAAATCGCCGTATTGGCCGGAGACGGCATTGGACCGGAAGTTATGAGCCAGGCTCTGCGAGTCCTGGAGAAAGTCGGGGAGCAGCACGACTGCAGTTTTGAGTTTGATCATCAACTCGTAGGCGGTGCCGCGATTGATGCCGCTGGCAAGGCTCTTCCAGAGCAAACCGTCGCCGCTTGTGAGAGCGCTGAGGCGATCCTCTTCGGTTCCGTAGGTGGTCCCAAGTGGGAGAAGTTGCCACCGAAAGAGCAGCCGGAACGCGGCGCCCTCCTGCCCCTGCGCAAACACTTCGGCCTCTTCGCCAACCTGCGCCCGGGCGTCTGCTTTCCCTCGCTGATCGATGCCTCACCGGTGAAGAACGAACTGATCGAGGGCGGGTTCGATGTGCTCTGTGTCCGGGAACTGACTGGCGGCCTTTACTTCGGCGATCCCAAGTTCCGTGGGGAAAAAGACGGAGAGATGACGGCGATCGATACCATGATCTATCGCAAGAGCGAGATCGAGCGCATTGCTCATGTAGGTTTCAAGGCAGCGGACAAGCGGGGACAACACCTCACCTCGATCGACAAATCCAATGTGCTTGAGAACGGCATTCTCTGGCGGGAGACCGTTGAGGAGGTGGCCAAGGAGTATCCCGGTGTGAAGCTCGACCACCTCTACGTCGACAATGCCGCGATGCAGTTGATCAAGCGGCCTCGCGACTTTGATGTGGTGCTCGCCGAGAACCTGTTTGGCGACATCCTCAGCGACGAGATGGCCATGATCGCGGGATCCCTCGGCATGCTCTCCAGCGCCAGCCTGGGTCAGGCCCGGGAAAACGGCACCTACTTTGGCATGTATGAACCCAGCGGGGGCTCCGCTCCGGACATCGCCGGGCAAGGCATCGCCAACCCCATCGCCCAGATCCTCTCTGCCAGCATGCTGTTGCGCTACTCGCTCAATCTCAACGCCGCCGCTGAAGCGATCGACAACGCCGTCAAGGCGGTGATCGATGACGGCCTGCGCACGGGAGACATCTTCAATGGCGCCAAGGGCACCGAAAAGGTGAACACCGCCGCCATGGGTGATGCGATCCTGGCAAAGCTCTAGGCGTGTTAGAGCATTTTAAGTGGAGATGTACCCATGCTATGAAGGCGCGGTGCGGATGATATGCCGGACAAAAGTCCATTCTGCAGGCCGGAGGCCTATAAGTTCGGTAGCCGGTGGTAAAGCGAGAGCAT
>JBHIXE010000166.1:0-11665 GCA_041984905.1 Verrucomicrobiales bacterium
CAAGTTCACGGAAAAGCCGCAGACGGCGGAAGGCTGGATCAATGGCGCCTTCTTCATTCTGGAACCCGAGGTGTTCGACTACATCGACGGCGATACCACGCAGTTCGAGAAGGAGCCCATGGAGCGGCTCGCCGAGGAAGGCCAGCTGATGGCTTACCGGCACAACTCTTTCTGGCAGTGCATGGATACACTGCGGGAGAAACACATCCTGGAGACCCTTTGGAGTTCAGGCAAACCCCCATGGAAGGTCTGGAAATAACATGAAAGTTCTCGTCACTGGCAACAACGGCTACATCGGAACGGTCCTGGTGCCGATGCTCCTGGAGCACGGTCACGATGTCTCGGGTCTCGATAGCGATCTCTTCGAGCACTGCACCTTCACCGGTGAAGTGCCTTCGATTCCGACACTCCGCAAGGACGTGCGGAAGGTGGAGAAGCAGGATTTGGAAGGATTTGATGCGATCATTCACCTGGCAGGTCTTTCCAACGATCCCTTGGGCGACTACCGGCCTAACCTGACCCACGACATCAACTTCGAGGCTTCCGTGAAGCTGGCGGTGATGGCCCGGGAAGTCGGTGTGTCCCGCTTCCTCTTCGCGTCTTCCTGCAGCACCTATGGCGGCGCTGGTGATGATTTCCTGAACGAGCACGCCAAGTTCAATCCCATCACGCCTTATGGCGAGTCCAAGGTGAAGGTGGAGGGTGCGGTGTCCAAGCTGGCGGACGAAAAGTTTTGCCCCGTGTTTCTGCGCGCCTCCACGGCCTATGGGGTATCACCCCGGTTGCGCTTTGACCTGGTGCTGAACAATCTGACGGCCTGGGCCTACTGCACTGGCCAGGTCTATCTCAAGAGCGACGGCACGCCCTGGCGTCCCATCGTTCACGTGTCGGATATTGCTCGCGCCTATATCTCGGCTTTGCACGCGCCGACGGATCTGGTCTGGAACCAGGCCTTCAATGTGGGAACCACGACCGAGAACTACCAGATCCGCGAACTGGCGGAAATGGTCCAAAGCGTCGTTCCTGGCAGCAGGGTGGACTACGCGCCGGACGCGGGTCCCGACAAGCGCTGCTACCGGGTGGACTGCAACTACATCAGCCGGACGCTCCACGAGTTCAAACCGCAGTGGACCGCGCTTCGCGGCGTGGAGGAACTGTATGAAACCTACAAGAAGGTAGGGCTGACGCTGGAAGACTTTGAAGGTGCTCGCTTCAAGCGCATCGCCCACGTGAAACACCTGATCGAACAAGGCACGCTGGACCAGGATCTGTTCCGCCAGGACGCCTGAGCCACCGCTCCAACTGACTGACGAACCATGGCAAACTCAAAGACCATTACCTGCTGCCGCTCCTGTGAAGGAACGAGCCTGGAGAGCTTCCTGGATCTGGGGATCACGCCGTTGGCGGATCGCCTCATCAAGCCGGAACAGCTCAGCGAGGAAGAATACACCTTCCCGCTGAATGTGGCCTTCTGCCCGGACTGTGGTCTGGTTCAGATCACCGAGACGGTGAATCCGGAGGTGCTCTTTGCGGATCATTATCCCTACTATTCCTCCTTCTCGGACTACATCCTGAATCATGCGCGGGAGAATGTGCTGGATGTGATCGAGCGTCGCCGTCTGGATGAGAAAGGCTTTGTCGTGGAGCTCGCCAGCAACGACGGCTACCTGCTCAAGAACTACGTGGAGGCAGGCATCCCGGTTCTGGGGATCGATCCCGCTGAGGGACCGGCTCGTGCTGCGGAAAAGGTGGGGGTTCCCACGCTGAACGACTTCTTCACGCTGGATCTCGCCCGAAAACTGGCGGCGGAAGGGAAGCAAGCAGACGTGATTCACGGCAACAACGTGCTGGCCCACGTCGCGGACACGAACGGGTTCGTCGAAGGCATTGGCACGCTGCTCAAGCCGGAAGGCGTGGCCGTGATCGAGATGCCTTACCTGGTCGACCTGATCGACCATTGCGAGTTCGATACCATTTACCACGAGCACCATTGCTACTTCTCCCTGACCGCCCTGAAGAACCTGTTTGGGCGCCATGGGCTTTATGTGAACCATGTGAAACGGATCCCGATTCATGGAGGCTCGCTACGCATCTACGTGGAGAAAGTTCAGAATCCCAGCAAGACCGTGCTGGCTCTCCTGGCGGAAGAACAGGAGCGCGGCGTGGATACCGCGGAATACTACCGCAACTTCTCCGCGCGAGTGGAGAACCTCAAGGCCACGCTTCACCAGATGCTCAGCGATCTGAAAGCGGAAGGGAAGACGATCGCCGCTTATGGAGCCGCCGCCAAAGGCGCGACCATGATCAACTACGTCGATATTGGCCTGGATCTCGTGGACTTCGTGGTGGATCGCAACGTGCACAAGCAGGGGCAACACATGCCCGGCAAGCACCTGCCGATTTACGCTCCGGAAAAGATTCAGGAAGCCATGCCGGACTACGTGCTGATGCTGCCCTGGAACTTCGCCGATGAGATTCTCAGCCAGCAGTCTGAGTATCGTGAGAAGGGTGGCAAGTTCATCATTCCTGTTCCCGAACCACGCATTGTCTAGAGGCTCATGACGGATCCGGGTTGCCCCAACTGTGAGGCCGGGAAGATGCAGATCTTCCACGAGGCGCTGAATGTCCCCACGAACAACTGCATCCTGCTGGATTCAGCGGAAGAGGGGAAAGGCTATCCCCGTGGCAGCATCCGGCTTGGGTTCTGCCCGGAATGCGGCTTCATCGCCAATACCACTTTCGATGAGCAACTGACCGAGTATTCCGGGCGCTGCGAAGAAACGCAGGGATGCTCGGCCACCTTCAACCGGTATCAGGAAGAGCAGGTCCGCCGGCTCGTGGAGCGCTTTGATCTGCACGGGAAGGAAATCCTGGAGATCGGCTGCGGCAAGGGACAGTTCCTCACGCTTCTTTGCAAGGAAGGGGGCAATCAGGGGCTGGGCTTTGATCCTGCCTTTGTGGCCGATCGCGAAGAGAGCGCAGGCGCGGAGAACATCACCTTCGTGAAGGATTTCTATAGCGAGAAATACACGGACCGCTCCGCGGACTTTGTCTGCTGTAAGATGACGCTGGAGCACATCTACGACACCCAGCAGTTCATGCGCATGGTACGTCGTGCCATTGGGAACCGGGAAGGCACCACGGTCTTCTTCCAGATTCCTGAAGCCACGCGGATTCTCAAGGACTGCGCCTACGAAGACATCTACTACGAGCACTGCTCTTACTTCACGCCCTGTTCTTTGGCACGGTTGTTCCGGGATGCAGGTTTTGAGGTGGAAGAGATCGGCACGGAATACGACGACCAGTATCTCACCATCATCGCTCGGCCTCGTCCGGAAGGGGAACCTCCTCGCAGTAAGCTGACCCAACCGGAAGTGCTCCAGGCCCAAGTGGATGAACTCGCCAAATTGGTCGGCAGCTTTCAGGATCGCCTGGAAGAGAAGCTGGGCACTTGGCGGGACGAGATCCTCACCACTCTCAATAACGGTCAGCGTGTCGTGCTCTGGGGTTCCGGCTCCAAAGGCGTGGCCTTTCTCTCGACCCTTGGCCTGGACGACAAGATTGAGTATGCGGTGGATATCAATCCCCGCCGTCATGGTTCTCACATGCCGGGCTCTGGCCTGGAGATTGTGGCTCCCCAGTTTCTCCAGGAATACCGCCCGGATCTCGTGGTCATCATGAATTCTGTTTATGTGCCGGAGATTACCCGTGACCTCAACGAACTGGGACTCGATCCGAAAATCCTCGCCCTCTAATTTGCTCATGATGGCGCCGCTGAAGAACGACTGTCCGGTCTGTGGAAATGGCGAGACCCATGCGTTTCTCGCCATCCCGCAGGTGCCCATCTACTGCAATGTCCTTTGGAACAGCGAGGATGAAGCGTTGGCGGCGCCCAAGGGGGATCTGGACCTGGCGTTCTGTCCGGACTGCGGTCACGTCTTCAACCGGGCCTTTGATCCTGGCTTGATGGAATACACGGGGAATTACGAGAACTCCCTGCACTTCTCGGCGCGGTTCCAGGAATATGCCGAAGCGCTCGCGGCGGACCTCATGAAGCGCTACGACCTGCGAGGTAAGGACATCGTCGAGATCGCCTGCGGGAAAGGAGACTTCCTTCACATGCTCTGTGGGGGGGGCAAGAATCGGGGAGTTGGTTTTGATCCCAGCTATGAGCCCGAGCGGGGAGGCGAAGCGGGTCCGGATGGTTTCCGAGTGGTTCAGGACTACTACAGCGAGAAATACAAGGATCAGAAGGCGGATTTCATCTGTTGCCGCCATGCCCTGGAACACATCCAGGACGGCACCGACTTCATGAAGTCGATTCGGGCAAGTATCGGTGATCGTCCGGATACGGTGGTGTTCTTTGAAGTGCCCAACGTGCTCTGGAGCCTCAAAGATTTGGGAATCTGGGACTTCATCTACGAGCACACCTCCTACTTCAGCGATGCCTCCCTGGCTCGTTGCCTTCAGGAAGCTGGCTTCGCGGTGGAGCGTTGTTATGAGGCTTTCGGCGGCCAATACCTGGGGATTGAGGCGAGGCCGGTCGAGACCGTTGCGGCCACCTCCCATTCCAAGCGGGTTGCTGAGATCCAGGGTTACGTGAAAGCCATTCCCGGCGACTTTGAGCAAAAGCGTTCCAGCTGGTTGAAGAAGCTGTCCCTTTTGGAGAAGTCGGGACGGAGGGCAGCAGTCTGGGGAGGCGGCTCCAAGGGCGCGACCTTCCTCAATCTGATGGCCGCCAAGACTTCCGTGATCCCCTGCGTGGTGGATATCAACCCTCACAAGCAGGGCAAATTTGTTCCCGGGATGGGACAAAAAGTGATCTCGCCGGAAGAGCTGTCGGGTTATGATGTGGATCTGATCATCGTCATGAATCCGCTTTACCAGGAAGAGATCCGCCAACAGGTCGATACCCTGGGAATTGCCGCCGAGATCCTAGCGGAAGGACAAATCCAGGAATCCATTTCTTGACGACAGGGGGGAAGGGGAGGTTCTATTCCCCGCGATCAGGCGTAACGCCCCGCAAGAACAACGAGGGACCAACGTCTCTCGCGTGCTCCGGTAACTGTCGTAGATTCTGTGAAAGTACACTTTCTCTCCACTGCACCTTCCCGGCTTCATCGGGACCTGTTCGTGGCCCTGGATAAGCTGGGCGAGATTGAGTTGGGAGTGTTTTACAACGAGACGGATCTGGGAGATCAGGAGCTGAAATCCTATGAGAAGACTCTACCCGGTTTCTCACTGGGCATCACCACCAGCCGGTTCCACTTCAATCACTCCGAGCAGGAGTTCGTCGATGCCGAGGTGGTGGTCCTGACAAGTTACCTGAACAACCTCTCCCAGAAGATTCTCTACAGCTTTGCCTCTCAACGCCCCAAGGTCGTTTACTGGGGCGGTCGCACGCACCGGGAAATCATCGGGCTGAAAGAAGCCGCCAAAGCGATTCTCTCCTGGCCCCTGCGCAACTGTGAGGCCATTGCTGGCGCGGGCAAGATGGCGGAACAGAGCTTCCGGCAATCGTTCCCTGAGAAGCCTGTCTTCAATATTCCCTACGTGTGCGATGTGGAGCCTTTCCTATCGATTCCCCGGAGCAGCGTCGAGCCTCCCTGGAACATCCTCTATCATGGCCCCATCAATACGCAGCTGGGGGCGGATCTCCTGTTTGAAGCCTTTGAGAAAGTGTTGGAAGCGGGGATTGATGCCCAGCTGATGCTGGTTGGCGCGGAAGAGGAACTCCCTGAGCTATTGGCGGAGCTGAATGACAAGACGCGCAAGCGCGTTACCTATCATGGCCCTGCCAAAGAGCGCGAAGAACCGGACTGGCTTGCCAAAGCGGACCTACTCGTGGTGCCAAGCCGGCGGGAAGTCTGGGGAGTCATGGTGAATCAGGCGATCGCCTCAGGCCTTCCGGTTGTGGTCTCGGATTCGGTCGATGCGGCAGAAGATTTCATTCATCCCCGGGAGAACGGCATGGTGTTTCCCTCTGGCAATGCGGAGGAGCTGGCGGAGTCCATGCTCTTCTTTCTGCGGGATCCCAAACGGGTTCGAGACGCGGGATTGCAGTCCCGGATCTGGTCCAAGCGTTACACGCCCCAGTGGGCGGCCCAGCGCTGGCTCGGGATCTTTCAGCAGGTTCTGCAGCCTGGGGCCTAACACATCTCCTTTGACTCTGGCGGTTCTGAGGGCACCTTGGGTCAATGCGAGTGCTATCCGTCGACCCAGCTCTACGCAACACGGGTTTTGCCATCATCGAACGAGTGGACGTAGGGCCCGAAGCGCGGAAGGTGCCGCAACAGGGCCGGTATCGCGCCCTGACCTACGGGGTGATTAGTAATCACAAGTCCATGCGCCAGTCCGATTGCCTCGTCGCGATTCGCAAGCAACTCGCGGAGATTATCGAGGAGCACTCTCCAGATGTATGCGCCGTGGAATCCGTCATCTACGTGCAGAGCTTCAAGACAGCGATCATCATGGGCGCGGCTCGTGGAGCAGCGTTGTTGGCCGCGGCGGAGAGCGAGATGCCTATCCATGAGTATCCCCCCAAACGGGTCAAGCAGGCCGTGGTTGGGCGAGGAGCGGCAACCAAAGATCAGGTCGCTTTCATGATGCGAGCCCTACTCGGCTTGCGCGAGAATCCCCCTTCGGACGCCGCTGATGCCCTGGCAATCGGTATGGCGCACTTTTACACGGAGGGAACTGGAGCTATGTTCGGGCAGGAACTGCAGCGGATCTAAGGCGGGTTGAGCGAGTGGCTCATCCAGTTTCGGGTCCTGAACTGGCAGTTCCGTTATTCCCATGGACCCCAAAGTCGATACCCAGTGGTTGGGGCGGATCGCTTACGATGCCGCCCTGGATTTGCAGCAGGACCTCGCCGCCAAGCGGCTTGCGGGAGAGATCGACGACACCATTCTCCTGTTGGAGCATGACCCCGTTTATACGATCGGGCGGACTCGGGACCAATCCAGCCTCAAAGAAGCGGCCGCGCAGGGCCTCAACGTGGTCGAGATCAATCGGGGAGGGCAGGCGACTTATCATGGGCCAGGGCAGCTTGTCGGTTATCTCATCCTGGACCTGAACAGCTACGGTCGGGATCTCCACACCTACTTGCGCGCCCTGGAAGACGCCTTGATCGCGGCCTGCCTCGACTATGGAATCGATGCGGGACGCCGGGAAGGGCTGACAGGCGTATGGATCGAGAACCGCAAGATCGCCTCCATTGGTGTCGGCGTGAAGAAATGGATCAGCATGCACGGCTTCGCCATCAACGTGGCTTCCGATGTAAGCGGCTTCACAGCCATCGTGCCCTGCGGCATCCAGGATGTGGAGATGACCTCCGTGGAGCGGGAGAGCGGCAAGAGCGTCAGCGTCGAGGAATTCGCCGAAGCGGTGAAACCGCGGCTCATCGAGCAGCTGTTCGAGCTGCGGTAGCTCGTTTGCTCTACTCGGAGCGCACGAACACCCGAAGCTCGCCATTGAGCTGGCGCTTGTTGGCCTTCATGCGGACGTCCAGGGTGCGGCCATCCTCACGGATGCTGACTTCGTCACCGGATTCCAGGCCTCGAATCTCGATCTTCTCCGGATCGATCTTCTGGCTGTCGTGACCGGCCAGTCCATCGCTTTGACTCAGAGTGGTCTGGGAGGTGGATAGACCAACAATATCATCCTCGAAGGTGATGGAGGCGTTGATGTATTCAGGATCCTCTTCGTCAGGCGTGCCTTCCAAGGTGTCCAACTGGAGGAGATAGCTGCGGACATGATCGCCAGCGAGCAGCTCTTTCTTGCCGCCGCTGATCTGCTCCATGCCTTCCAGCTTCTGAGGCACCACGTCAACAAGGAGCGGCTCCTTCAACTGACCCCAGTCCCGCTCCATATGCATCTTGATAGAGCCCGCGTCCGCGTTCTGACCCTGGAAAGGATCCGGGACGCCGGGCATACCGATACGGACGGTGTCGCTGAAGTCGGAAACCGAAGAGAGGAGAGGGAAGTGTGCCTGGTAGGGGGACAGATCGAAGGGAGCTGTATCGATCTTGGGCCGCGCGTTGTCCGTGCGAGCCACGGCGGATTCGAAGGGGCCGAGGTTCTTCTCCTTGCGCTCGAACTCGATCGCCGCGCCGCCTTGCTGAGAGAAAACACTGGTCTGAATCTGGTCGCCGCTCTTGGTAATCCCGGTGGCGCCACCAGCGATTTCGATCACCATGCTCGGAGCCCGCTTGAAGGTGGGCATGTCATCCGGGCTTTCCGCGATCTCAATCTTGAAGGCATCATCTTCGCTGGCCACCTGAGCGACCAGTTTTCCATTGAGGAGCACGCCTTCCGAGGCGGATTTCAGCATAAATTCGGCCGGACCTTCCACGGTGATGGACTTGCCAGGGGCGATATTGATGAGAGCGACTCCAGACTCGATCTTGATCGGCTTGCCGACCGGAAGAATGTCGCCATTCTGCCACTCCCACACCGCACCGGCGGAAGTGTGAGGGGATACCACGGGCTGGGTGTCTCCTGAATCTGCAACCGTAGCAGAGCCAGACTCAAACAAAGAGGTGGGATCCAGAAACGCCAGTGCGCCCAGGACAGCGGCCGCCGCGGCGGCTGTGGCCAGGGCGGCGCGCTGCCACGTGGGAAACGCGTGGACCTTTTCCGCTGGGACCGGCGCGATCTGGGCGTCGTCGACGGCCTTGAGCTTGGGCAGAAGCTCGGACATGAACTCGTCTGCGGTGCGTTCGGCGCGAACTCGAGTTTCCAGTCCATTCACGAACGCCTCGAAAGTGCGTTCGGGCTTCACGGCCTGCTCCATCAAATCCAGGAAATGAAGTTCCTGGCGGAAATTGTCTACCAGAGTGGGATCCTCGCGCAGTAGCGTCGCCAATTCCTCGACCTCGGATGGCGATGGATCACCGTCGAGGTAGATGGATTGTAGTTCCTGGAATCTTTCCGCACTCATTCTTGGGGAAGCGAAACGATCTTGGTGGGACTGATCCGGCTCTTCAGCTCGGTCGTCGCCCCCGTATGTTCCGCCAGTCTCTCCTCCATGCAACGGCGAATTGCACTTCGGATTCGTTCTAGTGATTTTCTCACGGCCGCCGCATTCATCTGGAGGTGGCTTGCCAGATCGGTGGCCTTCAAATTGTTTTCGTAGCGTTGCCTCACCAGTTCCCGGCTCTTCTCCGGGATCTGCTGGAGACATTCCTGCAGGGCTGCCATGCGCTGCTGATCGGCGTCATTCATTCCCTCCACCTCGTCACACACGCTGGAGGTGGAAAGCAGGATGTCTGTCACATTGTCATTCAAAATTCGGCTTCGGCGTGCCGTCTTGCGACGGTCGTTCAACACGCAGTTCCTCGCGATCCCCCAGACCCAGTTCCGGAAAGGTTGCTCCGGATCATACTGGTCCCGGCGTTCATAGGCGATCACCAGCGCTTCCTGAGCCACGTCGTCCACCCACATCCCATCGATACCGAGGGAGCGGATAAAGGCTCGGAGGCCGGCTTGGTGTTCGCGTACTAGTTCCACGAATTCGTCGTTGCTAAGCATTCAGAATCTGGGGGCTCAAAGGTTAGTTGTCGTTCAACCGCTCAGTGTGACAGATACGGATCTTCTTTACGAGAGGATTTCCAAATCCACCCCGCAGGATTTTCCGATTCCGCATTCCGCGAAGCGATCCACCCGAAAATTACAGAGGACTTAGAAAACACTGTTTTACATAATATTCAGTCATGCTATATAAATTAGAATTACCAAATGTTTTTGCCTTCCCACATTTCCCGGACCCAGAAGCTGGGCGCCGCCGTTGTTCTCACGGTGCTGCTCCTCAGCTTTGCCCGGCTGAGCTTTCAGGGCGACTCCGCTCATGAGTGGGAAGATCGCATCCGCAAGGCTCTGTGGTCGGACTCCCGATTGACCCACGTCTTTCCCCGGGTCGACGGCCGGTTTATCACGCTTCACGGCGATGTGGCCGACCCTCTGTTTCTTCCCTTGGCACGGGAAGTGGCTTCCCAGGCGTTTCCGATCGCGGAGAGCGTCGATTCCCAACTCATTGCGGTCGCTACGGAGGCTCCTTGGCTGAAGGTAGAGATTCGCGATGCGATCGTTGTGGTCGCGGGCCAGATTTCCAACCCCGCCGTCCAGCGTGAGATGAAGGAGACCCTGGCAAGTCTGAGTGGGGCGAGCGCGATGACCATCGGGGATTTTCAATGGAATCCAAGAATTCGGCGCGAATCCTGGGAAGAGCGGATCGTCGAATTTCTCCCCCAGCTTCGGACAGTCGGGGAATACACCCTGGAGATCCGCAACGAGCGATGGGTACTCCGCGGAGAAGTCGAAGGTCAGCAGGCCCGCCGGAACATTGCAATTGCCTGGGAAGACATGGTCCCTCCCAATGCTTCTCTGGATCTCACCGGCCTGCGGGTTCCTGACCGGTCTAATGACCCCCAGTGGACCCCGGTTTTCCGGACTGCGGCGAGTCGAGGATTCCGGGTGCCAGAGTTCCCGGAAGATCTGGAGGAACGTCCTCAATAACCCCGTAAATCCCTTTCCTGAGGAGGACGAAAGTTCTAGGATAGAGCGTCCGTCAGAGATAAGACGGAGATTTGCGTTGCTCCGCCCGTTAGACCAACCTATCTTCGGCGCTCCCCACGGGTCCAGTGACCATGTTTCGAGAAGTTCTCCAGGGAAAAATTCATAAGGCTACCGTAACCCAGGCTGACCTGGAGTACGTTGGCAGCGTCACCATCGATGAAGACCTGATTGACCGGGTCGGATTCTGGGAAGGGCAGAAGGTGCTCATCGTGAGCAATACCACCGGCGCTCGGTTGGAAACCTACATCATTCGCGGAGAGCGAGGCTCTGGCGAGATTGCCATGAACGGTGCGGCCGCTCACCTCATCAACGCCGGTGAGGAGATCCTCATTATTGGCTTCTGCTTCAGTGAGAAGCCGGTCGAGCCGAAAGTGATCCTGGTCGACAAAGACAATCGCTTTGTCCGCTATCTCGGGGAGAAGGCAGGGCAGCGCGTCTGATGAATTTCCTGGCGCACTTTCAGGTATCGCCTCAGATACCGGAAGCCATCGTGGGAGCGTTTCTCGGAGACTTTGTTCGGGGCAATGTCGATGACAAGGTGGACCTGAGTCCCACCATTCGGCAGAGTATCATGCTCCATCGCAGGGTGGACGGCTTCACCGATGCCCATCCCATCTGGCAGCGGAGCGCCAGTCGATTGGCTCCTGAACGTCGAAGACTGGCGGGAATCATTGTGGATGTGCTCTACGATCACTCTCTCTGCCTGCACTGGGACAAGTTCTCGACTGTTCCGCTACAGGAGTTTGTGGAGTTTTGCTATGAAAGCCTGCTCTCCCGAATGCAACTGATGGAGGTGAATGCCCGCCGCGCGGTTCGCCGGATGAAAGAGCACGACTGGTTGGCCTCCTATCACAAGGTCGAGGGGATCGACCTCGCATTTCACCGCCTGTCCTATCGCTCTCGCGTCCTTGTGGGCATCGAGAAAGCCACCGAAGACTTCCGAGCCCACTACGATGAGTTTGAGGCGGATTTCCTGGAGTATTACCCTTTGTTGCAGACCTTTGCGAAGGATGCCTGGGGAGAATTGAGCGAGGACTAGAGCGGTTTCAGTGGAGATGTAGCCGATGCAGCGAGGAGATTTTGGGGATTC
>JBHIXE010000167.1:0-11637 GCA_041984905.1 Verrucomicrobiales bacterium
CTTCCGGATTCGCCTCAATCTCAGCTAGACGGCGATCCACTTCTTCATCGGTCACATGATGATGCCCGCTCTCAGTTTCTTGAGGAAGAGACGCCGCCACTTCACAAAGAATACGTTCCCGCTCCACTTGGGGCAAAGCGAGAAGTTCCTTGAGCAGTTGGTCCGCACTCATCGAGAATTAATCGTAATTCAACACCTCCAATATGTCGAAAGGAAAGCACCTCTACACCACCGTCACCGTCGGCCCTTTCGGCTCAAACTCGATGGCTACCTCTTTGAACGACTCGAAAGCCTGACGCGCGGCGGCCTTGTGCTTCTCACTGGGACAATAGACGAGCAGGAATCCCCCCACTTTGCCGCCCGGAATCTGCACAAACAGCCCGTGCTCCTTCGCTTTGCCCATCACATGGTTGACCAATTCACCCCGGAAGTTGCCTGGCAGCCGGATCTTGCACTCCTGATTGGCGTGAAGGACTCGCCCGGCTTCGTCGGCATCGCCCTTGGCCAGGGCATCATACATCGCGTAGGCCAGGCCCTTCATCTCGTGGAGCGTATCGAGCGCGGTATCCATCCTGTTGTCGAGCAGGTGGAGGGAAGGATTGGTCTGGCTGTGCACCGCGGTGTAGAACACCAACAGGTTGTCCTGGAAGGACCGGTAACTCTCCGGAGCAATATCCGCCCGGTGGCTCGTCACGCCCTTCTCGCCATATTCAATCAGGTTCAGACCACCAAAGGCGCAGATCGCGGGATCGTGATAGCCGCAGGCCCCTCCCAAGACATCAATCTCGATATGCGAAGCTTCCGAGGCGAGATGCTCGGAACTGGGCGTCCGGCCCTGGAAGGTGTGCAGGGCATTGAGCAGTCCCACGGCTAAGGCACCCGAAGATCCCAGCCCGCTTTCCCCTTTCAAATCCGCCGTGATGAGGATCTCCAGAGGCCGATCCTGCATCCCAGTGAGGAGGATTGTCTCCCGCACAAGGTCGTGCTTGAGTTCCCTCGCGTGGGTGACCCGCTCATGCACATCCCGATAACGCAGGTCCGTCAAATCGCCGGCGTTCTCCTTGAGAACCACATAGAGGTAGCGATTGATGGTGACGCTGCAGGTCGCAGCACCAAACTGGGTCGCATATCGCCGGAGGTCGGTCAGCCCTCCAGCAAAGGGGATGCGCAGGGGCGTCTTGGAAACGATCACGGTGCCATCCTCCACATTCAATCGAGCTCGTCGAGGAAGAAGCGCGTCACCTCCCTCACATTCACCTCAAACGACGGCTCCGCACCGCCCAGGTGAATCCACTCCGGACTGAAGAGAGCGCCCACAGAGACGCCTTTCTCGATCGCCTTCTGCACATTGAGCATGGCGCGATATTCATCCGCCTTTCCCTCGACCATACCATCGAGCATCTCCGGCCCAAATCGCCAGAGGCCTATATCCAGAAACGGGCTCGTTCCTTGCCAGGACCGGACGACTTGGTCGCCCTCCACATCGACACGTTCATTGTGCTGAAACTCGCATTCGTGCCGAGCCAGGGTCAGCGCGTTTTCGTAGCTGCAATTCTGGATCTCCCGAAAGCGCTCGGGCCGATGATAGGAGTCCGCCAGCCAGATCGTAACCGGCTCTCGGTATTCGTGGGCGGCATGAGCCAGATGAACCGCGTGCCCCGTTCCCAAGGGCTCCTTCTGCTCAATGTAGTTGAGGTCCAGGCCTTCGTAGTGATCGCCAAAATAGGTCCGGATCTGATCCGCGTAATGCCCAACGATAAAGGTCACTCGCCCCCCTTTGGATCCCGCTTCGGTCCCGCGAAGCAGACTCTCCAGGGTCAGCTCCAGAAAGGGCCGATCCAGGACCGGGTACATGCATTTCTGAAGGTAGGAGCCCAACCGGCCAAACCGCGTTCCCTTCCCAGCTGCAAGGCACAAGAATTCCACGCCGGAATGGGACTACGCCTTGATGGAGGCGTCAAGGGATTTGGGCCTCGTCAGAGTCACCGCAGGGCATGCCTTACGTGAAAAATCCGGCCCTTGAGAACCGTAGACCTTTCGGATGTTGACTGCTTCGGATAGGACTCAGCCCCTTTCAGTGAGACAATCCCTTCTTGGGATGCTTGTCCTTTTCGTCATCCTGCAAATGGTGGGGATTTCCATGGCCATTGCTACGATGTTCGTCCTACAAGCTCCGAACACCATTCGAGGACTGCAATCGATGTTGATGCAGCCACCTCGTGAAGCAGCCCAGGTTTCCGGGCCTACCCTGATTCCCACCGCGCTTTACTCCGTCCTGCTGGTCTGGATTGGGTTCAGGCCCAATCATCGGCGTCAATTCTGGCGGCTTCTATTCCTGGCTGCCGGCCTTGCCTTCTCGTTTGTGCTGATCTTCCTCCCCATCGAGGTCTATATCAGGGGCGATTGGGCTGACTTCGTTCGATTTGTTCAAAGAGAACCCAGGTCTTTGCTTATCTTTGTGGCAATCGTCGGCTTTGCCGCAATCGGGACAGCTTTGGTTTCCACTTATGTGATGAAGACGTTTCTCAAGGCCATCGATCAGAGGCCTCCACCTCAGCGAGTTCGAGTCTGACTAAGAGGCCTCAACATTATGTCCTAAGGTCAAACCCTCGGAATGCGAACTTGTCGAAACGCTAGAAGCAGTAGACGCAAAAACATCTCACGCGCGCCGGAGAGGACACGCGTGAGATGACAAATCATACGTGAGCTAGCCAAGCGATCCGCTTACGCCAGATCGAACCGATCCAGATTCATGACCTTGTCCCAGGCGGCGACGAAGTCGCTGACGAACTTGGCTTCGCCATCGGAGCAGGCGTAGACTTCGGCCAGGGCGCGCAGGACGGAGTTGGAACCAAAGACCAGGTCGTTCCGAGTCGCGGACCACTTGGGTTGACCGGTCTGACGATCCGAACCGAGGAACGCATTGCCGCAAGGCGACACCTGCTTCCATTCCGTGCCCATATCCAAGAGGTTCACGAAGAAGTCGTTGGTGAGTTGGCCTGGGCGGTTAGTGAAGACGCCTTCCTTGGCGCCGTTCGCATTGGCTCCGAGGACGCGCAAGCCTCCGACGAGAACCGTCATTTCCGGAGGCGTCAGGGTCAGCAGTTGAGCCCGGTCAATGAGCAATGCCTCGGCCGGAACCGCATACTTGCCCTTCAGATAGTTGCGGAATCCATCGGCCACCGGCTCCAGCACTGCGAAGGACTCCGCGTCCGTCTGTTCGAGAGTCGCGTCCATCCGGCCTGGTGTGAAGGGCACCGTCACATTGTGGCCAGCATCCTTCGCGGCCTTCTCAACGCCGGCGCAACCAGCCAGGACGATCAGGTCAGCCAGGGAAATCTTCTTCCCTCCAGCATTAAACTCGCCCTGGATTGCCTCAAGGACTTCCAGTACGTGAGCCAGTTGGGCAGGATTGTTCACCTCCCACTCGTTCTGCGGAGCAAAACGGATGCGCGCGCCATTGGCGCCACCACGCTTGTCGGAGCCCCGGAAAGTGGAGGCGGAAGCCCAGGCGGTTGAGACGAGTTGGGAAACGGAGAGACCCGAAGCGAGAATCTTGCCCTTGAGATTTTCAATATCGCTGGCGTCTACCAAAGGATGATCGACGGCGGGAATTGGGTCCTGCCAGATCAAATCTTCCTGAGGCACTTCAGGACCGAGATAGCGGGCTTTCGGCCCCATATCGCGGTGGGTCAGCTTGAACCAGGCACGTGCAAAGGCATCGGCGAACTCGTCCGGATTCTCCAGGAACCGACGGGAGATCTTCTCGTATTCCGGGTCAAAGCGCAGGGCCAGGTCGGTCGTCAACATGGTGGGGCGGCGAGGCTCCATGCCTTCCGCCGGAGGAGGAATCACCGCGCCCGCATCCTTGGCCACCCATTGATGCGCGCCTGCAGGACTTTTCTCCAGTTCCCACTCAAATCCGAAGAGGTTCTCGAAGAAGTAGTTGCTCCACTGGGTAGGCGTCTGAGTCCAGGTGACTTCCAAGCCGCTGGTGATGGTGTCGCCTCCCTTGCCGCTGCCGTAGCTGCTCTTCCAGCCAAAGCCTTGCTCTTCAAGCGGTGCCGCTTCCACATCGTCGCCCACATGATCGGCTGGGCCCGCGCCGTGGGTCTTCCCGAAGCTGTGACCCCCGGCGATCAGGGCCACGGTTTCCTCATCATTCATGGCCATGCGGCCGAAGGTATCGCGAATATCAAAGGCAGCCTTCAGCGGATCCGGATTTCCGTCCGGTCCCTCAGGGTTCACGTAGATCAGCCCCATCTGCACCGCAGCAAGCGGGTTCTCCAGGTTGCGGCTGTGGATGTCACCATCGGCATCGTCATCGGACACGAGCACTCCGCGATCTTCTTCGGCACCTTCCGATCCATGTGCGTAGCGCTCGTCACCGCCCAGCCAGGTGGTTTCCCGGCCCCAATAGACATCCTGGTCAGGTTCCCAGGTGTCTTCACGTCCGCCGGCGAAGCCGAAGGTCTTGAAGCCCATGGTCTCCAGAGCCACGTTTCCGGCCAGAATCATGAGGTCTGCCCAGGAGATCTTCTGGCCATACTTCTGCTTGATTGGCCAGAGCAAGCGACGCGCCTTGTCCAGGCTCACGTTGTCCGGCCAACTGTTGAGGGGAGCGAAGCGTTGTTGTCCCCTGCCACCACCACCACGGCCATCCTGGATCCGATAGGTGCCGGCGCTGTGCCAGGCCATCCGAATGAAGAGCGGACCATAGTGCCCGAAATCAGCCGGCCACCAGTCCTGGGAGTCGGTCATCAGGTTGGCGAGATCCTGCTTCACCGCCGCGAGATCCAGCGTCTTGAAGGCCTCGGCGTAATTGAAGTCGCTGCCTAAGGGATCCGACTTCGACGAGTGCTGGTTGAGCAGCTCAATCTTCAAGCGATTCGGCCACCAATCGGCGTTGGAGGTGCCACCTCCGGCGACGGTGGAACTATGTGCGAACGGACATTGGGACTGGGATTCGTCTGACATGGTTTTGTCTGAATGTAGGGATTTGGAAATTCAGCGAGGTAGAAAGATCGCAAGATCCCCACCCAGCACTCACCTTCGATTTCGAAGGACGTGCTAGAGGGAGTTGCTCAGTGGGAACCAATACTTGAGAAATCGCCCGCGCAAGGCAACCCCAAACGATAGCCATCATAGGCGTTCTCTATCGGAAAGTGCTAGGTGGATCATCAACAGGAGGTCCTCCAGGGGAAGCGCGATGCTCAGATTCCAGACAATTCCGTAACTTTTCGAAACATGAGCGAGGCCTGAGTCGTGGAGGGGTAGAAGCATTGCTCCAACACGGCACCCCGACATGTGTAACGCAATCACCCTTTTCCGTTTACCACGGAAGAAAGCGTCCTCGATTCGCATCATCTCCCCTTTTCGATGCGCTTTGTGGAGGTGCGTCGCCCTGTGGGCATGCCTGACGATGGCCGAGGGATACTCCAGGGAGATCGATTTCGGACAGGAGATCCTCCCGATCCTCTCCGAAAACTGCTTCCACTGCCACGGTCCAGATGCCAACGACCGCAAAGCGGACCTGCGACTCGATACGGAAGAAGGGGCTCGCCGTGACCTGGGTGGGTATGCGGCCCTGGTGCCAGGGAAGCCGGACAAGAGCGAATTGATCCATCGGATCCTTGCCCCTGACGCAGATGATGTCATGCCCCCGCCCGACTCCGGGAAGGAACTCACGGAATCCCAGATCGAGGCGCTTCAAGAATGGGTCTTAGCGGGAGGAGACTACGAAGCGCATTGGGCCTTTGAACCAATCGCTCAGGTCTCCCCACCTGAAACGAAGCAAGCGGGGCTCTCTGATATCGACCGGTTTATCGTGGCCGAACTGGAAGACAAGGGGCTGTCCTTGTCCGATCCTCTAGGCAAGAGTCAGTTGATCCGTCGAGCCACGTTCGACCTGACAGGCCTACCTCCTACCTGGGAGGACGTACAGGATTTCCTCAACGATGCATCTCCAGATGCGTTTGCCAGGGTGATCGATCGTCTCCTCGCCTCCCCTGGTTATGGAGAGCGCTGGGGCCGTCACTGGCTGGATGTGGCGCGGTATGCCGACACCCATGGAGGAAGCGCCATTGGCTTCGAGCGGTTCGCCTTTTCCTACACCTACCGCGACTATGTGATTGAAGCCTTCAATGCGGACGTTCCCTACGACCGGTTTCTTCTGGAGCAACTCGCTGCGGATCAGTTAGGGCTCAAAGAGAATGATCCGGCACGGGCGGCCTTAGGCTTCATCACGGTAGGTCAACAGTTCCGGAATCGGCACGATCAATTAGACGATCAGATCGACGTCATCACCCGTGGCCTTATGGGGCTCGGGGTGGCATGCGCACGTTGTCACGACCACAAATTCGACCCGATTCCGACAAAGGATTACTACGCCCTGCACGCAACCCTGGCCGCCAGCGAAATGCCGGAAGAGCTTCCATTGGTGGGCGAACCAGAGATACCGGAGACTTACTCGCGGGCCCTGGAAGCTGGGCAAGAGGCGAGAGATGACATGGTGCGTGAGCAACTCGCTATCTTTAGAGGACGGCTGCGTATGCAGGTGGGTCTGTATCTGCGTGAACTGGCGAAGGGAACCCCCGAGCAGGATACCTCGACCTCGTTTCTCTCCTACCGCACGGATGATCTGCGGCCCATCATCCTGGAACGCTGGAGAGACTATCTCGCCGGGCTGAATCTGAGCGATCCTGTCTTCGGCCCCTGGCACCAGCTCTCGCAGCTGGACAAATCCACATTCTCCACCCAGTGGAAGCCCATCATCGACGGGATGGTCGAGGAGAACGGAGATCCGGATTCCTTCAAGAACGAGCATCTGTTCGCAACCAAGCCGCCCAAGTGGAATCCAAGGGTGCTGGAAGCCTTGTTAGACAAGGAGCCGAAGAGCTTTGTCGAGGTGGCAGACGCCTATGGCGAACTCTTCGCCGAGGTCCATCGCCGCTGGATGAGATCCCAACTGGAAGCGGCGGAAGAGGCCACTAGTCCCGGAGCGATCGTGCCGGATCAGAGTGCCCAGCACAAGATCCTGAACAGCGCCATCGAACGCCAACTACGCCATCACCTCTATGCGGATCATTCTCCCATCAACACTCCCCTCAACTCCTACAAGGACCTGCGCATTCTCAATCGAACAAACCGCGACGCGGCACAAGGGAAGGTCAAGGTCATCGATCAGCTGAATCTAAAGAGCATCGCTCCGCCCCGCGCCATGGAGTTGCGGGAAACCGAGGAAGCTGATGCGGCCTATGTGTTTCTAAGGGGGAATCCCCTCAGTCGTGGAGAAGCAGTGCAGGCGCACTTTCTATCTACGATCTCTGCCGGAGAACCGGAGCCATTCGAGCCCGGCTATCGCCGGCTGGGTTTGGCGAAGGCCATCGTGGATCCGGAAAATCCCCTCACCCGCCGGGTGATTGTGAACTGGGTCTGGCAGCATCACTTTGGCAAAGGCCTGGTGGCAACTTCCGATGACTTTGGAACACGTGGCACCCCACCTTCGCACCCGGAATTGCTGGATTTCCTGGCCAACGCGCTGCTCGAAGATGGGTGGTCGCTGAAGAAGCTGCACCGTCGCATCATGCTGACTGCGGTCTATCAGCAGGGCTCACTGGAGAAACCGCAGGCACGGGAGATCGATCCTGACAATGCCCTGCTCTGGCGCATGCCGCCGCGCCGATTGGAGATGGAAGCGATGCGAGACAGCATGCTCTTCGTCAGTGGTGAGCTGGATCGTACGAGGGGAGGCAAACCGTTCTCGGATTCCGACGAAAAACCAGTCCCCCGGCGAACCCTCTATCGCTTTATCAATCGCGATGTCATTCCTCCGCTCATGAGCACCTTTGACGGAGCCAACCCCGCCTCTTGCACGGTGAAGAGGCAGGAAACGGTGGTGCCGCAGCAGACGCTCTTTGCCCTGAATTCAGACTTCATCCAGGGACGCGCCCAGGCCCTCGTATCATCGAGTGCGTTCAGGGCGTTGGCATCGGATGAGGACCGCGTCAGGATGCTTTATCGCCGGCTCTTTAGCCGGAATCCTGACGGCGAGGAACTGGCGCTCGCGCTCGCATACATCGCGGAAGAAGAGACGGAACCCTGGGCCCGACTGGGCCATGTGCTTCTGGCCACCAACGAATTCCACTTTCTGGACTGATGCTGAATTCTCCTCACAGCAGTTATTCCCGTCGCCGGTTCCTGAGACGCAGCGGACTCGGACTTGGCTCGGTGGCGTTCGCTCAGTTGATGCAAGCGGAGGCAGGGGCCGCGGCGATGCACTTTCCTGGCAAAGCCAAAGCCGTCATCCATGTCTTTCTGAACGGCGGCATGTCCCAGGTGGATACCTTTGACCCCAAGCCGGAACTAACGAAGCGCGCGGGACAGATGCTCCCCTTTGACAACCTGCAGACCGAGCGGAAGACCGGTGTGGCGCTGCCCTCACCCTTCGAGTTCCAGCAGCATGGGCAAAGCGGCATTCCGGTGAGCGATCTGTTCCCGAAGCTGTCCCAGTGTGTCGATAAGATGGCGGTGATTCGCTCCATGCACGCCGAACTGCCCAGTCATGAGATGTCTCTGATGCTGATGAATACCGGCGATCAGCGATTGGTGCGGCCAAGCCTGGGTTCCTGGCTCAACTGGGGCATGGGGTCGGCCAACCGGAATCTACCGGGGTTCGTGGCTCTTTGTCCGGGAGGACTGCCAGTTGGCGGAACCAACAACTGGCGCTCAGCCTTCCTGCCTGGCGCTTTCCAGGGAACCCTGGTCGATACCTCCAAGGAAGATCCCAGCAAGCTGATCGATCATCTGCGAAACACGAAGCTAAAGGACACCGAACAGAGCAAGCAGTTTGCCCTCTTGCAGCGCCTCAACGCTCGCCATAAGGATCAGCGAGCGGATGAGGTCGCGCTCGAAGCCCGCATCGAATCCTTTGAGCTGGCCTATCGCATGCAGGCCGAGGCCACGGATGCTTTTGATATCAGCAAGGAGCCGCAGCACATCCGGGATCTCTACGGTGAAGGTCCGCAGAACAAGCAACTTCTGATGGCCCGTCGCTTGGTCGAGCGCGGCGTGCGGTTCGTACAAACCTGGCATGGCAAGGGACAGCCCTGGGACAGCCACAGCAACATCAAGTCGAGCCATCGCAACGTTGCCAATGCCTGCGATCAAGGGCTGGCCGCGCTTCTGATCGACCTGGAGCAGCGAGGATTGCTCGACGAGACTCTGGTGATTTGCTCCGGCGAATTTGGGCGGACGCCCACGGTCGAACTGGGGACTCAGGGAGGAGGCGCCACCTTGGGGCGCGATCATAATCACTGGGGTTTCTCCCTGTGGATGGCGGGCGGCGGGATCAAAGGAGGCACCATCTATGGTGCGACGGATGACTTCGGCTTTCAGGCGGTCGAGAATCCCGTCTCGGCCCATGACCTGCACGCCACGATTCTTTATCTCCTGGGCATCGACCACAAGCTGCTCACCTATCGCTATGCCGGCCGGGACTTCCGGCTTACGGATGTGCATGGTCACGTGGTGCATGATGTGATCGCCTGAACGCTCTGTTCGCAAGCGAGTTTCCAACGCCGAAACTCCATTCATTCGATTGAGAAACGGTCGAGGACAGTCTATGGAGTTCGCACAATGGGACTCACGGCACGCTGCATTGCGCCTTACCTGCTCTTCCTTGGATTGGCCTGGATCATGTTCCCTTCCACGTCACCTGCCACCACTTTCCACGTTGCCCAGACTTCCGTGGCCTCCGATGAGAACGACGGCTCGGAAGCCCATCCCTGGAGAACGATCACGCGCTCGGTCAGGACAGCGAGGCCAGGAGACACCGTCCTCATTCACCCCGGCACTTATCGGGAGTGGGTGGCTCCCAAATTCTCGGGAACCAGGGAAAATCCCATCACCTTCAAAGGTACCGATCGAGACGCGGTCATCATCACAGGTGCCGACTTGATCACGGACTGGCAGCGAGTCCCCGGCGAAAAGCCCATCTACCGGCATGCGCCCTGGAACACCCAGTTCGAGAGTGACGATGAGGGCGGCAAGCCGGTCTATCATTACCCCATTGATGACGAGCACATCCTCATTGGCCGAGCGGAGCAGGTCATCGTCGACCAAGCGTTGTTGGAGCAGGTGCTCACACTTGATGAATTGCAGCCTGGTTGTTTCTTCGCCGATCTCGACCAGAAAGCCTTGTATCTCTGGTTAGCCAATGACGCGGCTCCTACCGAGCACGAGGTCGAAGCCTCTACTCGCGGGTGGGTCTTTGGTGGAGATCCCTGGTCGAAGAAGGGGCTCGCGAACTACATCCATCTGCAAGACATCACCATCCGTTACGCCGCAAACCATGCCCAGAGCGGTGCGCTCTATGTGGTCGGGGATGGCTGGCAGATTGATGGCGTGACGGTGGAGTGGACCAACGGATGCGGAGCCTCCTTCGTCGGAGCCGACTTGCTCGTCAGGGACTTTTGTTCGCGGCACAATGGCCAGATCGGCATGGGCGGCCAAGTTGTGGCCGGTGAGTTCACGGATATCCAGCTCCTGGATAACAATCGGAAAGGCTATGACGCACAGTGGGAGGCTGGCGGTATGAAGTTTGCCCTGTGCCGGGATCTCGTGATCTCGCGTGTGGAAGCAGCCCGGAACCAGGGGCCTGGAATCTGGTTTGATGTCGACAACCGCGATTGCATCATCCGTCAATGCGTCGCCTACGACAATGCTGGCCATGGCATCTATGTGGAAATCTCCGGCGGCTTCGTCATCACCAACAATCTCTGCTATAACAACGGATCCAATGGCAACTGGGCGGGCGGCGGTATCTGCATAGCCGAAAGCACCGATTGTCTCCTGGAGCATAACACCTGTGTCGGCAACCCCACCGGCATCTCCGTGCGTGAGCAGGGCCCGCGCCTTTTTGAAGGTCGCTACCGTGAGGAGGCCTATCACGTCCGCAATTTCGTCAGCCAATACAACCTGTGTGCCTTCAATACCGAATACCAGTTTGGTTTCTGGTCAGACAACGCCTTCTTTGATGATGAGGAGTCCGTGGGCGAGGATGAAGAACCGCCTCTCGATCCAGCTCTCTATGGTTTCCGGATCGATCACAACCTCTACTTTGCCGGGGAAGACCAAGGACTCGTTCTCTGGGGCTGCACCTGGCGCAGCAAACACAAGGAATACGAGAAGCTGAAATCTTTCACCGAGGAGCAGGGACACGATCGGCACTCCGCAGTGGGCGATCCTCTCTTCCTCGATTGGCCCAATCGCGATTTCCGCTTAATGAGCAGGAGTCCGGCCAAGGTTCACGGAGTGGGAGTCCTGAACCCTCGCTGACTCGCCCCAGCTAGCTACGTAGCCGTGCCTCCACTTCATTGATCCAGTCAATCAGGCTGCGGTTCTCGCTTTGCTCTGGAACCACGAACGCTGCGGCCTGGGGAGGAACGCCCAGCCACTCCAAGAGCCATTGGTAAGCCCAGTCTTCGTCTTGCCCCTCTTCCTGAGACCATTCGATGAGCACACCATCATTACAGTTATCGTAAACGAGGTGATCCGTACCACATATGAGGTACTCTGGCGATACCAGACCTACCTCCAGCATGGCATTCTGCGCTCCAGCAAGATCCATCGAGGTTC
>JBHIXE010000168.1:0-289 GCA_041984905.1 Verrucomicrobiales bacterium
AGCTGATTGCTGGCGATGTGATCCTTCCAGAACTGCGCAAACTCGCCGGTCTGAGAGATATGCTCCTCAAAGGTCGGAGCGGGCTGGAAGAGCAGCATCGGATTCGGGATCGTGCCTTTGAAGATTGCACCCCAATCGAGTGCTCCCTTCACCGTGAGCACGCCCACCACGGCAAAGAAGGACAGGACCACGATGCCAACCATGATCTTGAGGATGAGCTCAAAGAGCGCGATCCCTTTGTGGCCGCTTTCGTAGAAGTAATTGACGGTGAAGGCGACCCCGAGCAGGA
>JBHIXE010000168.1:299-10499 GCA_041984905.1 Verrucomicrobiales bacterium
TAATCCCGCTTGAGGGGATGTTGAGCAGGTTCTGGTGAATGGCTGCCGAGCCCAAGGAGAACTGAGGCATGCACCAGACCACATTGGCCATGAACGTGCCGATGATCCAGGCCCAGGCCAGGACCGGTGATACGTGTTGCTTGATGGCTCCGAAGGGGCGCTCGCCGGTGGTGAGGGTCACATAAGAGATCGCACTGAGCATGATGACGCCCAGGATCATCGCCAGTGGCTGGAGCCACATCATGTTGTAACCCATGAAGGAGCCCAGATACATGGCGCCTGCCAGGGAACCGCCGCCAAGGGTGATGGCGGCCTGGAGCCAGCCGGGGCCGCTCTTTTTGGTGTAGTAGGCTAGTCGCTCCTTGAGCGGTTTCTTGTTAATAACGGCTAATTCAGCACGTTCCTGAGCGACCAGATCGTTTTCCATGGGGATTGTTGTTTCGGCAGTTAGACCTCCGCGATTCTAGGGAGGCTTCAGGGCGCGTCAAGCCCCGTCAGGAAACCGAAACTCGAATTCCCTATCAGGAAATTGAGAACCTGTGAGGTGAAAGGTCAGTTATTGGCCAATTCCAGAGTCGCGCAGCCGCTTCCAGAGACCACTGCCGAGCAACTCATCCGCTTGCTTCAGAAGGGTTTGCGCAAGCTCCAACGCATCTTGGCGTCCAGCCCAGTGTCCGCGAATGATGGCCGGATCGATCTCATTGGCGAGCCGGTTCAGGACATAGGCCGCCAGCATCAGGTCGTCCAGGAATCCCAGAGGCCCAAAGAAGGCCTCTGGCATGAAGTCGAAGGGCGAAAAGAAATAGGCGATCACCCCGATGAGCTCTGCTTTGTAGCGGATTGGGACCCGGGAATCCGCCGCCAGCTTGCAGGTCAGATGGAACATGTCGGGCGCAAGGAGTAGCAGGTCGACAGCGCGATGGTTCTGCCCCATCTCAGACTGAGCCCAATTGACGATCCGCTTCCGGATATTCTGATAGAATCCTTCCTGGGCCGAATCGGACAGTCGCAAGGACCCCACGGTGCCGGGTAAGGGCAAGGTGGTGCGCAGGATCATCGCTGGCTGATCTCCGGGATCCAGGGCCAATTCCTGACCTGCACAAGCCGGGATCACGAAGAAGTCGCCCGGTTTGAAGGTGTAATCTCCGCAACGGATCTGTCCTTCCACCACGGTGATGCAGGCAAAAGTGCCGTTGCCGCCAGCCTCGCGCTTTTCATTGGGCTGCAGCGTCCAGCGCTTCACCACGAACTTGTCACAGGCGACCAGGGTGTCTCCGGTCGGCTGGTCGAGCTTGGGCTCCACGTCCTTGAAATCGATGGAACGCATCGCCTGTTGCAGGTGCAGTTCCCTCGGCTTGCCATCCAGTCCCACCCGGTTCCAGTCGTAAACCCGGTAGGTGGTATCGCTGTTCTGTTGAATCTCATAGATCAGCAAACCGCCCCCGATGGCGTGAAGTCTGCCGCTGGGGATGAAGATGAACTCGCCTGTCTTGACCGGGATCTCGTGCACCAGATCCGCGGCCATACCGTCTTCGATCGCGTGCTGGAACTGGTTGGCGTCCACATTCGGCTTGAGGCCGACATATAGCTTGGCGTCCGGCTCAGCGTGAGCCACATACCACATCTCGGTCTTGGGCTCGCCCTGGAGTTCACCGGCCACGGAGGCAGGAGGATGGACCTGCAGGGAGAGATCGTCTCTCGCATCGAGAATCTTCAGCAACAGCGGGAAGTGGTCGCCGGTCTGCCCAGTCCCAAACACCTCATTGCGCTTGTGCTGCCAGAGATCACCCAGCGTGATGCCTTCCAGCGGGCCGGTGCGGATAACACTCTGGGCCTCTGGACGATCGACCAGTTCCCAGGCTTCGCCAAAGGGATTGCCATTGGGGAGGGGACGCCCGAACCGCTCCTCCAGGGTTCTGCCACCCCAGACTCGCTCCATGTAGAGCGGAGTGAAGATCAGGGGCTGGTGACCCAGGGTCGCTTCTTCCAGGATCTGTAGCTTGCGGGCTGCCCAGTCCTGATTGTCGTCAATATCGTTCTTCGGGTCCATCAGCGAGGTCTTGAATCGGCATTCCTCGCAGCGTTCCAGGCTCTCGGTCAGCGTGGATTCGCTGCTCCAGGTGACATTGAAAATTCGTCGATCCAGTTGGCGTAGTCCAATCAAATAATACCCTCCGTCCCGAGTGGGGCCAAAGACCGCGTCCGCCTCGTCCAATCGCTGCCAGGCATCGACGAAGGTATGGGGATCGATCTCGACGCAATCGGTGCCGATGGCTGCGACCTTTTCATAGCCCTCCTGGAAGGCGCGCTTAAAACCTGCCTCCAGTCTGGCTCCCAGATCGCCCGGTGCCTGGGCTGCCAGGCCGTAGTTCTGTTGGCCCTCGGGCCAGAGTTCCTCCAGCCAGGCATGCACTTCCGCATGTTGATCCGGTGGATCGTAAAGAAACCGCACATCCGCCCGCGTCTGGCACACCACCTTGACCACATCCCGCACCAACCGCCGGTAGATGGCGGCAGCAGTTTCCGGCCCCACGGCATTGGCGAGGCGGGTCTTCACCTTGCCCGGGGCGGGGAATTTCAAAAAAACTAAAATTAAGGGGAGCTTCAAGGTTTGGGGAACGAGGCGGTTAAGTTAACTAAAAATACAATTGATGAAGGTGGCTCCGGAAGTTATTATAGTTATAATTATTGTGGCGAAGAGTCCCTACGGAACTTTATCACCCTACCACACATGAAGTCAGGCACCTCCAGTTTCCCCCAATCATCCAGTTCCATGACCGCGGGGAAGCCTCTGGTTTCCCGCCGGCTGTGGAAGGAGATTTTTGCGGTGGCCTGCGCGGCATTTGCGGCGGTGCACTTTCTGGCGCTGGTGTCCTATTCGCCGGCGGATCTGCCGTCCTGGGTGCCTTTCAGCGCTCCCAATACGGTAGAGCTTACCGGTCAAAACTTTGTCGGTCCCTGGGGGGCTGTCCTTGCAGGCTACAGTTACTTCTTCTTTGGCGCGGCCAGCTATTTGATTCCCGCTGTGGTCTTCTGGCTTGGAATCGCGGAGCTGTGCGGCTTTCACCTGTTCCGCTTCAGCACGCTGACCGCCGTGGCAGCGCTGATGGTTTCCTCGGCCTCTCTCGTGGAGCTGCAAACCCTCTTCCTTCAGGATTGGGTCAAAGAAAACGACATGCCCGGCACGAGAGGGGGCGTGAGCGGCTACCTTTTTGGGGAACTCTTCGTGGGGAATGTGCTCGGCACCGTGGGCGGCGTGATGCTGATGCTGGCCATCTACGTGTTCAGCCTCATTCTGATCACGGGCTACCGGTTCTTCAGCTACGCTGCGGTCCGGCAGTCCCACAGCGAGATTCCGGAAACATTGCCGGGAGATCCGCCCAGGCCCCGTGACTTTGACGAGAACGAGCCTCCTCGGCAGCGCATTCAGCTGGGACCCTATTCCTACGCGGATTATGACAACTCCTACCCCCACGCCACGCCTTTCACGCAGTTGGCCACGGAACAGGATCTGACGGGGCCGCAATCGCTGGAAGAGGAGGGCTTCTCTTACGAGGAGGACTACGAAGACAGCTATGAGAAACCCGGCCCGGATCCTTTTGGGGAACCTTATGCGGACAAAAAGAGCATGGCGGATACGGCTCCCTATTGGGTCGACGAGGTTTACGAGGAAGAGCCGGATCCTTATCTGGATACCACGCCGGTGAAGCCCATGCCCGTCCCTGAGCCGGTGCGGGAGCCGGAGGTTCGGAAGCCGGGACCCAGTCGGCGCCAGCGGGGCCGGAATCTGTATGACCTGCCCTCTCTGGATCTGCTCGACTATGCCCAGAAACGGCAATTGACCGAGCGGGATATCGCCGAATTGCGGGCGACTCAGCGAGTGATCGTCGAGACCCTCGCCAGCTTTGGTGTCGCCGTTCGACCTGGGGAGATCACCCGAGGACCCACGGTGACCCGCTACGAGATCTATCCGGGCGAAGGTCTGCGCGTGAAGCAGATCGTGAATTTGGAAGCTGACATTGCCTGCGCCACCAAGGCCAAGGCGATCAATATTCTCGCGCCCATCCCCGGGAAGGACACCGTGGGTATCGAAATTGCCAACGACGAGCGAGTCCTGGTTCCCCTTCGGGACCTGCTGGAAGACCCGGAGTTCTACGATCCCGACAAGCGAATTCCCCTGGCCCTGGGTCAGGATGTCTATGGTCGGCCCGTCATTGGAGATCTCGCCTCCATGCCGCACCTCCTGGTCGCCGGGGCAACGGGGAGCGGGAAGAGCGTGTGCATCAACTCGATCATCGCGAGCCTCCTCTACCGGTTCACTCCGGAGGAACTGCGCCTCATCCTCATTGATCCCAAGATCGTGGAGATGCAGACCTTCGCTTCGTTGCCGCATCTGGCTTTGCCGGTGGTCACGGACGCCAAGAAGGCGGTTCTGGCGCTTCGCTGGTGCATCACCGAAATGGAGCGCCGTTACAAGATTCTGGCCGGGAACGGATGTCGCAAGATCGAGGAATACAACGATCAGCTGAAGAACGGTCCGCGCCGGGCGACGAAGGCCAAGTTGCGTCCCTTGCCGATTCCGCCTTCACCCAAGCTCAGCAGCGACCACTTCGTGCGGGAAGATGCCGATCAGTTCCGGGGAGCCTACCGGGAAGATGGGAACAGCGCGGAGTATCTTCCCTACATCGTCATCATCATTGATGAGTTGGCCGACCTGATGCAGAGCGTTCCCGCGGATCTGGAACGTTGCATTGTCATGCTCTGCCAAAAGGCCCGCGCGGCGGGGATCCACCTGATCCTGGCCACCCAGAGTCCGCGAGTGGACGTGATCACGGGCACCATCAAAGCCAACATCCCGGCCCGGGTCGCCTTCCAGGTCGCTTCCATGACGGACAGCCGGGTGATCCTTGATAAGGGCGGCGCAGAGAAACTCATCGGGAAGGGCGATATGCTCTATCAGCCGGGTGATGCTCCACTGCCCGTGCGTTCCCAAGGGGCTTTCCTCACCGATACGGAGGTGGACGAGATCGCCGATTACTGCTCCATCCAGATGGAACCGGACTTCGAAGCCGGGATTAGCGAGCAAATGGAGGGAGACTACGAGGAAGGACCGGAAGTGCTCACGCCCGAGGATGAAGAGATTCTACAACGCTGTATCGAAATCATTGCAAGCGAGCGGAGGGCTTCCACGTCTTATCTGCAGCGGAGATTGCGTCTGGGCTATACCCGGGCAGCCCGAATGATCGATATTCTGGAGCAGAGAGGCGTGGTAGGGCCGGCTGATGGCTCAAAACCGCGTGAAATTCTGATCGATCTCAACGAGGATCTCCCCTAAGTTGATGGTCAAGGTCAGCTAACATGTCGAAGCCTGTCGGAAAGCAGCTCAAAGAGGCGCGGTTGAAAAAGGGGATGTCTATCGAAGACATCGCTCACGAGACCCGCATTCCGGCCAAGAGCCTCCAGAGTCTGGAGGAGGACGATTATTCCACCTTCCCCAATCCGACCTACGCCAAGGGGTTTCTGCAGATCTACGCGGACTTCCTGGAGGTCGACGCTTCGGAAATGATCGAGGCACTCACCGGGCCCAAGACCAAGGGGATCGGGGGCCGGATGATTGGCCAGGGGCCACCGCCGATCGACCTGACGCCAACGGGTTCTACCATTCCCATTTTCAAGGTGCAGGAAGAGCGGCGCTCCTCCTCGTCCCTGGTGAGTTTTTCCCTGATCGTGGCGCTCATCATCATGGTGCCCACCGTCTATCTGGTGGGGAAGCGATCGGGTTTTCACGAGATGGCTGGAGAACAGCTCAGCAGCACCATTGGGATGGAGTCGTCATCCCCGGAAGCCATCGCGGATCCCGCCACCCAGGCGGGAATGGAAGCTGGAGACAACAGGGTAAGGGCGTCTTACGAGCCGCCTTTGCCGGAACCGGATCCGGAATTCAACCGTATGATCGGTATTGATCCCCCGGCAGCCAGCAGCTCCAAACCGTCCCCCAAAAAATCCGGAGATTCGGCCCTGCCAATGTTAAACCCCGAATCTGATCTGGACAATTGATGGCCATTTGGGGTTAAATATTAGGGATTCCGTTGGTTTGCTGATTTCCAATTATCCCTGATCCCTAACACCCCATGACTATTGAAATTGAAGCGATTGTTATTCAGGCTGCTGAAAACTCCTACATGGCCATCTGCAACCAGTATCCCGGCCTGACTGGAGAGGGACCCACCAAAGATGATGCCATTGCGAATCTCTCGCAGAACATCGAAGCCTATCTCGTCCAGAAAGAAGCCCAGTCCTGACCTCGGGCCTGAAGCTGTCTAAGCCGAAATATTCTGATTGATCCGAGGTGACGGAGACGTTGCGGGCGTGGGTGGAGACCCATCCGAACGGATAATCCGGTCGATCTCGTTGAAAGCCTTCTCAAGGTCGTCCAGTTCCTGGATCTTGGGCATGTAAGTGCGCCGGTTATGCGCACAGAGATTGTGGAGCGGGCCGAACAGGCTCAGGAAATCGTTGAAGAATCCATCCACCTCTTCAGTGATGGAGGCCTCGATGGACCGTCCCAACTGCGCTCGCTGATCCTCAAAGTGCTCCCCTAAGGTCCGGAGCAATTTGTTCATCGATTTCTGAGCGTAGGTGCTCGCGATGATCACGAAGAGAAGGGCCACACCTCCCGCAATCCCTCCCACGAGGGTAAGATCAGAAGCGGGTACCAGCTTCAGGAAGTAAGCTGAGGCGCCCCCGGCAAGTGCCAGGCAAGCCATGGTATACATGGTGGCGAGGCTCCAAGCTCGTTTTCGAATCGGTTTGCTGAGCTGCTCATCCAGCTTCAAGTTGGGCAGCTTCCGGTCCAGAGTGGCCATGAGACGGCCTCGCATGTGATGCTTCTGCTGACTCCAATCCGGTTCGCCCGAAGGAGTCTGGACCTTGATGTTGAAGTTGTAGTGGTCCCGCATCTTGTCCTGCATGTAACGCCAGAGGTGCTGCAGGTCGTCTTCAACGATCGCGATGGCGTTGTCGATGTGGTTGTCCGCGGCGTCTTCCATGCCTTCCTGCAGGCGTTTCTCCAGGACTTCCGCCGTATCGTCTTTCCCGAAGAGACGTCCGGGGCCAGGCACTGGGCCCAATTGACGGCGCACATAGTTGGTTGCGGTGAAACTCAGCTCCATGTAGGTGCTGTCCAGGGTGCGATAGAAGGAACTGAACTTCTCCAGGGTCCGGCGTTTCTGGGCGTCGACATGATGGCCCAGGCCACTGAGGAGTTGCTCGTCCGCCTGAAGGATCCGGGTTGCGGCGGCCAGATTTTCCCGGGCTTCGGTCAGGACCAACCGGGCGGAGCGGCTCACATTGCCGAGTTTCTTCTCCTGAACCTCGGGAGAATTGACGATCGCGTTGATGTATTGCTCCAGGCCTTCAAAGCCGCTCTCCTCCCAGAGCCGTTCCTTGTCCACGCCGCTGGTTTTGGAGAGAAAAGCCTGTTTCCCGGACACCGCAAAGGTAGGGAACTGGGCGCCCAACCGTTGTTGTGAGGTGACCCGAATGTGCTCCACGATGGCGGAGATTTCCTCGCGGGAACGGAGGTCGCACTGTTGCAGGGCAAAGATGATGTTCTTGAACCAGCTCTTGTGAATGCGGTCCAGGAGTGCCCAAGCCGTGCCGCCCCAGGGATTGGTGACGCTGAAGGTAAAGATCACCAGGTCCGCCATGGGAATAAACCGTTCCGTGATCTCCTGGTGATTCTCCATGATGGAGTTGGTTCCCGGGGTATCGACGATGTTGAAGTCCTTGAGGAACGCTTCTGGCCGATAGAGTTCCACCAGCGAATCTGAGACCGTGATGTCATGAGATTCCGGCCCGTACTTGAACAGACAGATCTTGTCCGTCATGGGCAGCGCATTGGTCTCGCAGAAAGGCTTGCCAAAAAGCGCGTTGAGCAGGGTGGATTTGCCGGCATTCACTTCTCCGGCGACGACGAAGAGGAAAGGTTCTCGCAGGTTCGCCAGAAGCCCGTTGAGCAACTGCACTCTTGCGGGGGGCATCTCCAAGTCGGTGGCCAACTTGGTCAGAGCGTAAATGGCCGTGCCGAGTCGGGCACGGGTTTCGAAGAAATTCTCTCCGATCGAGGACATAGATTCCGCGAGAGGGCAGTGTTAGGTTTCAGGGGTATTCAGGGAGAACCGCAACCTAACATCGAAGTGCGGGAAACGCAGGGAAAAAGGAGAAGAACTCTCGGAGGGAACAGTTCGATCAGGAACTTGTTTCCTCAGTGTCAGCGACTTCGTCAACCTTATCGGACGCTTCCGCTTCCGCATTCTCCTTGCTCTCGTCAGCCTTGGGGGCCGTTTCGGAATCCTCCATCTCCGCAGGAACCTCCTCGGACTCCATGGGGTCCTGGTCCTGCTTGGCGGCATCACGGCTCACCGGAATGGGATTTGGGACAGGCGTCGCCAATCCAGGGTTCGGTTGGGGGGCATGACCCGGATGAGGCACATGCGAGGGAGCGGGCTGGGGCGCTCCCGTGGAGGCCGTGCCGCGTTCCAGATTGATGAGTTGGGAAACAGTGACGAAGCGGTATCCCTGACTAATGAGCCGGTCCAGGGTGGAAGGCATCGCATCGATCGTGGTCTTGTGAATGTCGTGGGCCAGGAGAATTCCTCCTTTGTGAGCTCCGTTCACCAATCGGTCGGATACAATCGCAGCGTTGCGATTCTTCCAGTCCATCGGATCGACGGACCACATGATGGTTGGATAGCCATACTCCTGCTGGATCCAGGTCTTCAGGTTGGAATTCACGGCCCCGTAGGGCGGACGAAATGTCTTCGGCTGAACTCCCGTCGCAGCCACAATCGCGTCTCGAGTCGAATTCAGCTCATTGCGCACACTGTCTGAGGAGACCTTGGTAAGGTCCGCGTGGGACCAGGTGTGGTTGGCTACTTCATGGCCTTCCGCGACCATGCGCTGAAGGATGTGGGGATAGGCTTTGGCATTGGTGCCGACCACAAAGAAGGTCGCCTTCACATTGCGCTGTTTGAGGATGTCCAGGAGCCGGGGCGTATTGCTCGGGTGTGGGCCATCATCAAAGGTCATCGCCACGTAGGGCTCGGAAATGGTCACCCGGGAATAACTGGACTTGGCACCGGCTAGACTGCCGGAGGGCAAGTTGTTGTTCCAGCCGTTTCCTGCCAGGGCGCCTTCGTAGCCCTCCTGCCATTTCTTGTTTCCGCCAAAGAGACCTTTGCGGTCACCGGCAGATCCACTGGGAACTGAGCAGCTGGAAAGAGTGAAGCCCAGAAGGAGGATAGCCCCTAAGGAAGGGAGGAGGCGGGAAACGGGGATCATGGATTGGAGGATGCTTACTATACGTAAAGGTGAACTAAAGGCCAACAAATCCTCGCTCCAATAGTGCGTGGTTGGCGAGGATTTGCAAGAGCCTGGATCACCTCCCTAGCCAAATCGGCTTAGGATTGGCGATAAATTCTTCGCCGTCTCCGGTGGCCAGAGACTCTTGTCGGTCAGAATCGCCATGTCCAGACTGTGGTGCTCGGGCCAGTTCGGCTTCTCCGGAATCTTCTTGATGGCCTCCGCAATGATCGTCTTGGCGTTCTCTGCATTGGCCATGAGATGACCGATGACCATCTCCACGTTCACCTCTTCCTCTTCTTCCTTCCAGCAATCGTAGTCCGTGACCATGGCCAGGGTCGCGAGGGCGATTTCTGCTTCCCGGGCCAGCTTGGCTTCCCCGACATTGGTCATGCCGATCACATCAAAGCCCAGCTTCCGGTTTGTCTCGGATTCGGCGCGGGTGGAAAAGGCAGGGCCGTCCATGTTGACGTAGGTCGCCCCATTGTGAACGGGGAGATCCATCCCGGAAGCCGTCTCGTAAAGGATGGCGCGCAAGCCACTGCTAATGGGCTCCGCAAAGGAAATGTGGGCCACGATGCCATTGCCAAAGAAGGTGTGCTCGTTGCGGCGGCTGGTTCGGTCGAAAAACTGATCCGGCAGCACAATATCCCGGGGCTTGTATTGCTCCTGCAAGCTTCCTACAGCCGTCACGGAAATGATCCAACGCACATTCAGAGAGCGTAGCGCCCAGATATTGGCCCGATGATTGAGTTCGGTGGGAAGAATGCGGTGACCGCGACCATGGCGGGGCAGGAAATAGACCTGACGCCCGGACAACTTGCCCGAGATCAAGAC
>JBHIXE010000168.1:10509-11636 GCA_041984905.1 Verrucomicrobiales bacterium
GAAGGGAGTTTCTACGGTGATTTCCTGTGGATCCTCAATACCATCAATCTGATACAAACCGCTGCCGCCAATGATTCCAATCGCTGGGTCACTCATATGGGGGCAGAACCAAGCCCAGAATCGACATTTGGAAAATCCGAAAACTGAAAACTGAAAACTGAACCCCGGACTGCGTCTTGTGGGATGTCCTCGAGTATGTAGGATAGGAAAACCGGCAATTTTCTCCCACCCATCCCGTTTGAGCGTCTACAAGGCACAGGATTTTCGCGGCCGAAAGCGGTCTCACCGCAGCGGTTGCGGATGCAACTTGGTCATGTTGCTGGTGATTGTGGCAGGGATCTTTATGGCCTGGCATAAGCGCTATGAGCTGGTGGCGGCTCTGCAGCAGACCATCCTGGACCTGACCTCTCCAAATCCAGAGGAGCGTATGAACCGCGTGGCGGAGCAGGTCACGCCTGATCTGAAGGAGAAGCTCGACTCTAAGGGCCTTCGGTTCGGCGCACCCGTGTTTGTGCGGATCTTCAAGGAGAGCAACGAGGTGGAACTTTGGATGGAGGACCCGGAATCCAGGTTCATTCTCTACAAGACCTACGAGCTTTGTGCCCGGTCCGGCGATTTAGGACCCAAGGTGAAGAGCCGGGACAAGCAGTGTCCGGAAGGTTTCTATTTTGTGAAGCCCAGTGGGATGAATCCCACCAGCCGTTACCACATGGAAATGGACCTGGGATACCCCAATGACTACGACCGCCACCACAAATATGGAGGGCAGGACGTGCACCTTCAGGGAGGCTGTACCTCCAACGGCAGCTTCTCACTCTCCAATGGCGACATCGAGGAAGTCTTTACGCTGTCTAACGCCGCCATCTCCGCCGGGCAGTCTTTCGTTCGCATCCATGTCTTCCCCTTTCGGATGACGGATGCCCGCATGGATCAGGTGTTGAAAGACAAGTCCGAGTGGTTGGATTTCTGGAGCAATCTCAAGGAAGGCTACGACTACTTTGAGATCGTCGGTCACCCGCCGACTACGAAGGTGGTTGAAGGACAGTATGCGTTTGAGTAGTCCGCTTGGGGGAGTGCGACAGTGCGACAGTGCGACAGTGCGACAGTGCGACAGTGCGACAGTGCGA
>JBHIXE010000169.1:0-1020 GCA_041984905.1 Verrucomicrobiales bacterium
ACTTTTCATGATTGGACCCGCATTGTGGAACGGCCAGGTCGCAGAGCCAAGGCGGAACTGAATGATGTGGGCGGGCAGGTGAGAGAAAGGTCTGAGGAGAGTTTCGAGTGCGTATGGCACAAAACTGTATCATACAATGTTGTATCATACAGAATTGTATCATACAATGTTGCATCATGAATCCGTTCCGCCATGGCAAGGTCGTTACCCGCAAGGACTTCTGTCCGCGTCCGGAGTTGTCGGGTCAGTTGCGAGATGCCGTCGAGGCCAAAAACAGTGTCGCCCTTATTGGCTTGAGACGTACGGGAAAGACCTCTTTAGCATTTGAAACCGTCCGCCAGATCCGGGGCTGTCGTCTGATCTATATCCACCTCTGGGCGGTAAAGAGCCTTGCAGATATTGCCCAGAAGATGGTCGACGGCATCTTTTCATCGGAGAAAACTCAGCCCACCATGATTCAGATGGCGGGACGCCTCTTGAGCCAACTTCGTCCGCGCTTTGAGATCGACCCCAGCACTGGTCATCCGACGGTGACACTGGGAGCCAATCGCGAAGAACTACCGCCTTCGAGCCTCAGCGCCATTTTCGATCTCATTGAGGAATTGAATCAAAGGCCAGGGAGCAACATCGTCGTATTCCTGGATGAGTTACAGGATATTCGCCAAGTTGAAAACTCGGATGAGATCCTCGGAGAAATGCGGGGGCGAATTCAGCAAGAGTCAGGAGTCTCTTACATCTTTGCTGGAAGTCTTCGAGGCGAGATGAGCGATATTTTCACCAATCGCTCAAGCCCATTCTTCAAGTCCGCAACGGTGATAGAAGTGGGGCCAATCGAAAAGGAGACGTTCAAGAAGTTCCTCTCCAAGCAATTCCGATTGGGAGACCGCAGTATCTCGAATGAGGCATATGACCGGATCTTTGAAATCGCGGATGATATCCCCAGTGATGTGCAGCAACTCTGCGCCGCCATTTGGTCTGTCACTGGGCGAGGGGACGAGATCCATGTGGCAGAGGTAGAGG